>JAABYK010000240.1:0-213 GCA_011775825.1 Candidatus Zhuqueibacterota bacterium
AGAAATTGAAAATCAAGAAAGTTCGAAACCACCCGAAGACGCCGATGCAGATGAATTCAAAATCTTTTTCGCCGATGTCCCGGAGTCACTAAGAAAAACCAAGCGGCTCGCTGTTTCCAGACTAACGCAAGAAAAGATTCAAGTTCTGGAAACCATTCCGCCTCCCTATCCGGCCGAGGAGCACGACTCAGCGGTCATCGAGCAAATCAAAAA
>JAABYK010000240.1:320-1580 GCA_011775825.1 Candidatus Zhuqueibacterota bacterium
AGCCGAAAAAACCCACGATTATCAGCTATTCCTGCAAGACTTAGCACAGAATCCGGCCGAGGGTAGTACGCTGGAATTAATTCGCAGCCAGCCTTCGGATGTCATACGCTTGATTTTGGAAAAAGTTGAGAGAATTAGAAGGGGTGAAGAACAGAAGAGCGTGCAATCCGATCCTTCTGCTATCTTGGTAGATTCCCATGTGCAGGACGAAGATAGCACCTTCGAGTTGGGTAATTTCCTACAAGAAAAAGGTGTGCTTCCACACCTTATGTTTCAGCAAGAACAGACACCGGAACAAAAGTTAAAATACTACGAACGCATCCTGCATAAAGTGGCGAAGCTTATTATCTTTTTCGGGAGCGTACAAGCTGATTGGGTGTCCGAACGTTTGATCACAGTTCAAAAGCTAATGGCGAAGAATAACTATCCGCCACACATTTGCGGAATTTACTTAGCGCCCCCGCCTAAAAGACCTGGTGATATCAACTTTATCATCAATTTTTTGCAAGAATACGAAGCCAAACCACCCACTTTGAAATTGAAGTTGATCGACAATAGCGAAGGCTTTGACCCTGAAAATTTGCGTGAAATTTTAGAATACAAGCCAGCATAACGATGCGTCAATATAATCTGCCAAAAAATCCCTTTGTCGGGTTGCGTCCGTTTGAAAGTCAAGAAAGCATCCTTTTCTTTGGACGCGACGATCATGTCGATGAGCTCACACAGAGGCTTTATAAGCATCGCTTTCTGGCGGTCGTAGGCAGTTCCGGCAGCGGCAAATCTTCTCTGGTACGAGCAGGGTTGATCCCGCGCCTCAGAGCAGGGCTCATGGTATCCGATCGCGACCAATGGAAAATAGCCATCATGAAACCTGGTGGCAAACCGCTTGAAAATCTCACCCTCGCTCTCCTAAAAGTCTTATCACAAAACCAAGACCGAACCAGCGTTGAGAATTTCCTTTCCAACTTGCAGTCTTTCGGAGTGAAAGCCATCGACGAGTACTTCGGTGAGATTCTCGATGAATGCAACGGCAACCTTTTGCTGCTGGTGGATCAATTTGAGGAATTATTCCGTTTTGGTCTTTACACAGAAAACGAGTTGGCAAAGGAAGAAGCCAAAGCCTTTGCTTCGATCATGCTCGATTTAGCCAACAAAAGCCGGCTGCCGATTTACGTGGTCATCACCATGCGCTCCGATTTTCTCGGCGACTGCGATGCGTTTTACGGTTTACCCGAAGCTCTTAATCACAGTCAACTTCTG
>JAABYK010000238.1 GCA_011775825.1 Candidatus Zhuqueibacterota bacterium
GTGGCCGTCTAAACTGAACGCCAAAGCCCGAATGCTGCCGGTATGCCCCGTGAACATGGATTGCTCATCTTTTTTCTGTAAATCCCACACCTTAATCGTGTTGTCTTCACTTCCTGAGACGATGAACCGTCCCGTAGGAGCAAAAGCCACCGCGTGCACCCAGCCGTTGTGAGCTAAAATTTTGGGTCCCCCTGCATTTTCGGAGAGCGCATTTAAGGAATTGCGTAAGGCGTTATATACTTCATTGTGGAAATGCCGTCCGCTTTTCTCATCGAAGTAATAAGCTTGGCGAGCGAGCAAGGCTGCCAACTCAATCTTTCCCACCTGCAATTGCCGCGCTGCTCTAATCGCTAAAGCCACTGCCTCAACCCGCTCTTGACTTCTTTTGGCTGAGTCGCGGGCGGCAATGGCCTCTCGACGTCGTTTTTCTGCCAAATTGGCCTCCAGAATGGCTCGCTCCTCCGATTCCTTCGCATCTGCTGCGGCTTTTTTTTCAAGTCTTAAGAGGCTGTCTACTCTGTTATGAGCTAATCTTAATACTTCGGCAGTAGAATCCGAAAGTCTTTTAGCTTTTCTAGCAGACTCGGCCTCAAGTTCTGCTCTTTTTCGCTCTGCTGCTTCAATTATAAGCTGTTTTTGGGCTATTTCACTTTCCAGCATAGCTTGTTCTCCTTCTTGGAGTCTTTGATTTACAAAAATGAGCGCCGACAGTAAAACAACTAACAATAGTGTCATTGCTCTCTTCAGATTTTTTGCCCGTGTTTTGCTTTTGTCCAGAAACTCGATTGCATTATCAAATCCTTCGTGATACCGTTTCGCCCACACTTTGTTAGGTTTTTCTTTTTCTAACCAGTCTAAGCCAGATTCTAATTTTGGATTCCTCCACAGATCAGCTTTTCCTTCGGAATAAGCCTCTGCATCCTCTGCTAAGCGTTTGTAAAATCGCGCTGATTCAGCCTCAACATCTACCCACGTACGTAGCAAATCCCATCGCCGGATCAAACTTTCGTGCGAGATGTCGATTAGCGGATTCTCTTTCGGATCTTCAGGAGAAACCACCAGAAAAGAGCGACCCCCGCTGCGAAATTTCTGGATGACTTCCCAAATGCTTTCTGTATCGGTTTCGGTGATTTCAACAAGCTCGTTAAGGTAGGCCTCTCGGCGAATTCGTCGGTTGCTTTCGTCAGTTGTGGTCAACGCCCGAAATATTCTTTCCGTGAGGTTGAGTTGTTTCTCGCTCATATCCTGAAGCGCTNNAAGCGCTTCGTTTGCGTGCTGGGAGAGGGCATGGTTTATTTCACCGATATTTTTGTAGTGGATATATTCGATGGGCGTGCCATTTTCACGAGCTTTGTCCCAGTAGTGCCAGGTGCGCATAAGCGCATGCTGCATAACCGGCAATTGGTCCGATTCATCGCTGGCATCGTTCAACAAACGATCCACCAGACGCGGAGAAATATTTTGACCGTACAATCGTATTGGGCCCTCAATGGCTTCTCGGCGCTGTTTCCGGTTTAAACGCGGCACCAGAAATTGACTACGATTAAGAGCTTCGGGTAAACCGTAAAACGCATCGCAGTCGCCGAGAAAGTCGGAGCGCATGGTGATCACGATA
>JAABYK010000226.1:0-644 GCA_011775825.1 Candidatus Zhuqueibacterota bacterium
TCCTCAGCGACCTCTGTGTCCAAGTACTCTGTGTCCCCCCGTCACAACCTGCCGGAACGCAGAATCGCAATCACCAGCCATACTCCCAGGATCCCCGCAAAAAAGTATCCCAGAAGGCCGATGATCGGGTATCCGAGAAAATAGGGGCCAACCTGCAAGTTTAATATCAAAGATGATCCGACGATCAAGGCGGCGATGATGAGTGCGAAGGCGATTCTGTTGGAGGCGCGGTCCACTTCCAGCATGAGATTTTGCAGACCACGGTCCTGCAACTCGATGGCAAAGCGCCCTCGCTTTATCTTCCTCAGTAACAACTCCAGTTCCCTAGGCCCGGCTTTCAAGAGATCGTAAAGGTCCCGCAG
This sequence comes from Candidatus Zhuqueibacterota bacterium, assembly GCA_011775825.1. Classification (GTDB taxonomy): domain Bacteria; phylum Zhuqueibacterota; class Zhuqueibacteria; order Oceanimicrobiales; family Oceanimicrobiaceae; genus JAABYK01. Next base: position 363 of record JAABYK010000226.1, read on the forward strand.
CGTTTTGAAACCCTCGTAGGCGAGTTTGTTGGGGTCCAGTCGTCGCCACATGAGTTTACGCACGTACGGTTTGGCCAAACTAAAGATTTCAAATTCCGGGTCCAACTTCGCGGCCAGATCTTCATACGTTCCCAGGGTTTTCATCAGCAACAAAAGGTTTGACGGCGTGCGCAACTGATGTTTGGTGACCACCGCAAATACGTCGGTGATGATGGTTTGCATGTTGATGCGTTTGATGGGAACTCCGTAATAGCGGTCGATGAAATTGGCGATATCGAGGCG
>JAABYK010000226.1:706-6037 GCA_011775825.1 Candidatus Zhuqueibacterota bacterium
ACGGCGCCAATCAGCAAGTCGGAAACCTCCTCCAACAGGGACTCGTCCAGGCGCCCCATCATGCCGAAATCTACCGGCACGATGGTGTTGCCGTCTTTGATGAAAATGTTTCCCGGATGGGGATCGGCATGAAAAAAGCCATCTTCAAAGATCTGCTTGAGAATGAATTTGGCGCCCACGTTGGCGATGAATTTCAAATCGCATCCGGCCTGTCGCAACGCCTCCGTTTCGGAGATCTTAATCCCGTCGATGTACTCGGTGGTGATGATTTTATCTGTGGTGTAATCCCAGAATACTTTCGGAATGTAAACGTGGTCAAAGCTGGCGAAGTTTTTGGCGAAAATCTCAATGCTTCTGCCTTCGTTGATAAAATCCAGCTCTCGCTTGGTGGTTTGTTCCAGTTCGCGCACCACGCCTTGAGGATCAAACTGGTGACTTTCAGGCACATATCTGTGCATCAAGCGTGCTAAATCCGACAAAATATCGAGGTCCGTGGCGATGATGCGGGCGACCTCCGGGCGCTGGATCTTGACCACCACCTCTTTTCCCTCGAGCGTTCTCGCCCGGTGGGCCTGCGCAATCGACGCAGACGCAACGGCGGTCTGGTCAAACTCCGAGAAGGTTTCGTCGATGGCAGCACCGAGTTGGCTTTCGATGTAGTTCTGTAGGCTCTCAAACGGCAGGGGCTTGACTTCGTCCTGCAATTTGGTCAGTTCATCCAGCAGATCAGCCGGAATCAGGAACGAACGCGTGCTCAGGAGCTGTCCGAGTTTGATGAATGTGGGACCCAATTCTTCGAGTGCCAGACGAATGCGTTCGGCGGCCGACAGACGCGTGGTTTCGACCCGGCCTTTCCTGAAGAAGCGCTTTCCGACCTGCAAATACGTCTGCAGATTCATGCGATCGACGACTTCGGCGAACCCGTATTTGATCAAGATGCCGACGATTTGTCGATAGCGTTTTAAGTTGCGATAGCCTTTGTCAATTCTGGGTATGTGCACGATTTTAGCGTAAGTTGTCTTTTCAATTTTTAGGTAGCACTACAGCGAAAAGTTTCGAGAAGGTGTTTTCAGAAAGAAGCTTATATGTCAAAATGATTAAAGTCAAAATAATTGAATATCATCTTTACTTTGATGATTTTGCCCATAGTTAACTTTACTAAACTTTGGAAGTTTAGTAAAGTTTTAGGTGCCGTAGTTGATTTAAAACATCCCCAAAATTCTCAAATTCAAAATGGGGAATGTTTTCCTGTTTACAAAACTCGAGCAAATCCCGACCGCGTTTGGCAAACACGGTGTCAGCCTCTTGTGCGCCACAGCGATCGGACAAGCCGTCTCCCACGTAGATGACCTTGCTGTGGCACTTTTTTGCCTGTCGAACGTGATGGCCTTTGCAATTGGCACACTGACCGCAGCTATGCTCGAAATACGGAAATTGGGGCTTGACCCGGTGCTCGTTCTTAAACGTCAATTCATTGGAACGGACTTCAATGGACGAATCCAGGCCGTGATTTTTTAAGATTCGATTGATGTAGAAATCCAGTCCGTCGCTCACAATTTCGATGTCAAAGCCTCTGCCGTGACAGAATTGCACGAATTCTTTGAAGTAAGGATCGAGTTCCTGAGAATCCGCAAAGCGTGTCAGTTCCTGTTTTGTGACGCGGGTTACCCGGCATTCTTCAATCAAACATTGTTTGGAAGAAATCTCACCCTGTTTCCATAATTCCACAAACTCTTTACAACTTTCGTCGCCAAAGGTGCGAAACAGCAGACTGCCGACGTCATTCGCTGCTACGGTGCCATCAAAATCACAGATAATTTTCATAGAGTCGTCGTTTGAAGGGTAATGGAGAACTCACCCCCTAAATCCCCCTCTCTTCGGTAAGAAAGGGGGACTTTGAGTTGTTTTGAATTTGACGCTCCCTTCTCTTTTCAAGAGAGGCGCAGGGGGTGAGTTCCATTTAACATAGCTTTTAAATTCAAAAAACTCCTTTAGTTAAAATAATAAACTCAAATCCAAAAGTAAACCCCATTTTGCTCGAAAGAGTGACAACCGCAATCTTTCTCGTCTTTGTTACGAAAAACCCGTTCTCCAAGTGGAAACTTGGAAACGAGTTTTGTTGGGCGTAAGTAAACCCCATTTTGCCGTAACAGACAGGACCACTCGGACAACCACAGTTTCTGTTTGGGAAACCCGTTCTCCAAGTTGAAACTTGGGAACGAGTATTGTTGGGCATAAGTAAACAACATTTTCCCCAAAGCGGTTGTGGCCACCGGGCATAAAAAAAATCGCCCACCTTTAAGTGAGCGATTTGTGTTGACAGATCGAGAGAGTTCAAACGTAAGGTCTGTCTCTTTCGACACCGCCTTTCCTGATTTCAGATTACAACCTAATTCATCTTGGCTTCTTCGACCGCGGCTTGCGCTGCAGCCAGTCTTGCGATGGGCACTCGGAAAGGAGAACAGCTCACGTAATCCATTCGCACGCGATGACAGAACTTCACCGATTCCGGATCGCCGCCATGTTCACCGCAAATACCGATCTTCAGTTTCGGATCGGTGTTGCGTCCTTTTTCCACGCCCATTTTGATGAGGAGCCCCAATCCCTCTTGGTCGATGGTTTGAAAGGGATCGTCCGGCAAGATGCCTTGTTCCAGATAGTGGACCAAGAATCCCCCTATGTCGTCCCGGCTAAAGCCAAATCCCATCTGCGTCAAATCGTTGGTACCGAAGGAGAAGAATTCCGCAACCTCTGCAATCTGGTCTGCGGTGAGACATGCACGCGGAATTTCGATCATGGTGCCCACCAGGTGATCGAGTTTATCGAGATTGTATTTCTCCAACACCCGTTGATAAACGCGTTCCACGATGTTCTTTTGATGCCGCAATTCATTCACATGTCCCAATACTGGAATCATGATTTCGGGATAAACCGTTTTGCCTTCCTGAGTGAGCTCGGCTGCAGCTTCAAGAATGGCTTGCACCTGCGTTTCGGTAATTTCCGGATAGGTGACTCCCAGCCGAACGCCGCGATGTCCCATCATCGGGTTGGATTCGTGCAGATTTTCAAAACGCTGTTTGAGTTCATCCGTGTCGATGCGGAGCTCCCTGGCCAGTTTCTCCCGACCCGATGCCTGCTTTGGGACAAATTCGTGCAACGGGGGATCCAGCAACCGAACGGTCACAGGGTAGCCATCCATCACAGATAGCGTCGATTTAATGTCCGATTTCATGTACGGAAAAAGTTCATCCAATACGGCCCGACGCTCTTTCTCTGAATTCGACATGATCATTTTGCGAAGAATGAACAGGGGTTCTTCAGAGTTTTCTCCGTAAAACATATGCTCGATTCGAAACAGGCCGATCCCCTCGGCACCAAATTCCAGGGCCTTCTTGGTGTCGGCAGGCGTGTCTGTGTTGGTTCGAACTTTCAGCCGCCGGAGTTGGTCCGCCCAGTTGAGCATCTGTTTGTAATGTTCATTTTGCTCCGGATCGATTGCCACCAGGGGTAGCTCACCTTCATACACCAGACCCTTGGTGCCGTTCAGGGTGATCCAATCTCCCTCTTTCAGAACTTTGTCGCCGAACGTTGCTTTCTTGTTTTCCATATCGATCCGCAGGTCTCCGCAGCCGACGACGCAGCATTTTCCCCAGCCTCTCGCTACCAGGGCCGCGTGGCTGGTCATGCCTCCCTTTGAGGTCAAGATAGCCTGCGCGGGCTTCATTCCATGGACGTCTTCCGGACTGGTTTCGTCTCTGACGAGAATGACTTTTTCGCCCTTTGTTCCGAGTTCTTCCGCGGAGTCGGCGGTAAAGACGATTTTTCCATTGGCACCGCCCGGACCCGCCGGAAGTCCCTTGCCGATAGGAGTGTGCGAACTTTCGAGTTTCGGATCCACCATCGGATGCAAAAGTTCGTCCAGCTGCGAGGGCTTTACGCGGAGCACGGCATCCTCCTTTGGAATCAACCCTTCTCTCTGCATTTCGACCGCCATGCGCAACGCCGCGATTCCGTTTCTCTTGCCGACTCGCGTCTGCAGCATCCAGAGTTTTCCATCCTCAATGGTAAATTCCAGATCTTGCATGTCCTTGTAGTGACGTTCCAGCTTGTCTCGAATGTCTGAAAGCTTCTGGTAGACCTCCGGCATCTTTTCTTCCAGAGACGGCAAATGTTTGTTGAAGTCTTGCTTGGCGCGGTTATTCAGCGCAAAAGGGGTGCGAATGCCTGCGACCACATCCTCTCCCTGGGCATTGATGAGCCATTCGCCATAAAACTGGTTCTCACCTGTAGCGGGATCGCGCGTAAACGCCACTCCGGTCGCAGAACGGTCGCCTGTATTTCCAAACACCATCGCTTGCACATTGACGGCTGTGCCCCATTCTTCGGGGATACCTTCTATTTTGCGATAGGATTTGGCTCGCTTACCATTCCAGGATTGAAATACGGCTGAGATGCCGCCCCAAAGCTGATCGTGGGGATTGTCGGGAAATGCTTCGCCCAGAACTTCTTCCACCTTTAGTTTCATTTGCTCGGTCAGCTCTTTCAGATCGTCAGCGGTCAAATCTGTGTCGTTTTTATAGCCATTTTTCTTCTTCACATTTTCCAAAAGGCGTTCAAGTTGATGGCGTACGCCCTGTCCTTCTTTGGGTCGGATACCCATGGCTTTTTCCATGACTACATCGCTGTACATCGAAATCAGCCGTCTGTAGGAATCATAGACAAAGCGTTCATTTTTGGTCTGCTTGATCAATCCCGGGATGGTGTCGCTGGTCAATCCGACATTCAGCACCGTCTCCATCATGCCCGGCATGGAGATACGAGCGCCTGAACGCACAGAAAACAGCAGTGTGTTCTCCGAATCAGCAAACTTCTTCCCCAAAATTTCTTCCACGTTCTTAATGGCCTCTTCAACCTGTGGTTTCAATTCTTCCGGATAGGTTCGCTCATGCTGATAGTAGTAGGTGCAAACTTCGGTGGTGATTGTAAATCCGGGCGGTACAGGCAAGCCTATGTTGGACATTTCGGCCAAATTGGCACCTTTCCCACCGAGCAAATTTTTCATGCCGGCCGTGCCGTCGGCTTTTCCATCTCCGAAGAAATAGACATACTTGTAATTGTTCATTTCGCCTCCCATGCTTTCATGTTAGGGTCCAGATTTCTTATGCTCGTAGTCGATAAATATACACAAAGAAAGGAATTCATGCATGGTTTCGGTTCAGCATGAATCCCTTTCAGTAATTGAATCCAAAATCAGTAATTGGTCGAGGAACGCTTTAGATTTTGACTAACGTTCCTTCTCGACTTTATCGTCAGCTTTGGGGCCTTGCAATA
>JAABYK010000226.1:6042-9876 GCA_011775825.1 Candidatus Zhuqueibacterota bacterium
GGGATCGTCGTCAATTCCCGCTTCCACTTCGGCACGCGTACCCCATAACTTGGCTGAAATTTCCTGCTCCAGCTGCTCCTTTATGAAATCCGTGCTCTTTTCAAATTCTTTTGCCTTTTGCTCGAGGATCGCCTGGTGCAGTTCTTCATAAGAGGTCGATATTGAAGCAAAATAGTCTTCCTCTTGAGCGATTTCCTGCAAATGATTGAGTGTCTCCTCCGCTTCGGAGGTATATTCGAATTTACTCTCTTTTATAAAATTTTCGAACTCATCTAACATCTCTTGCGTTACCTCAAACCCTCGCTTTAATTCAGGATGTTTTGCCGCATAAATCACCGCGAATTGAAACGGCATGGTTTTCCGAAGCAACTGCAATTCATAGGCGCTCAAAGGTTCTTCTTCAACGATAATATCGGGAGTAATTCCGTGTCCACCGTAAACCTTTCTGCCGTTTGCCGTGCGAAAGAGTTCCCCCTCGTCTTTTTTGTCGGTTGAGTCTACAGCGTTGTCGTTTAAGTGCGCATCCTCAATTTCAGTCAGTCCATAAATGATATCGTCAGGGTCTTTGAGAAATTTTTCCGGATCTTGAATGGAGCGGCCACTGGGGACGAGGTACTTGGCAGTGGTAATTTTTAATGCGGCCTCTCCGGAGATGGGGACGACCGTTTGCACCAAGCCTTTACCGAATGTCTCTTTTCCGATGATCACACCTCTATCGTAATCTTGCACGGCCCCGGCTACGATTTCCGAAGCTGAGGCGCTTAAGCCATTGACCAATATCACCAACGGCAGATCTTCCAAAATCGGTGGTTTTTGAGCATGGTATTTCTGAAGGGCACCAGCAAATCGTCCTTCAGTGGACACGATCAATTTGCCCTTGTCAATAAAATTTTCGCTAACGCTGACGGCTGCATCAAGCAAACCGCCGGGATTCGAGCGCAGATCAACAATAAGTGATTGCAATCCCTCTTTCTTTAATTGTCGGACAGCTTTCTCAATATCTTTTCCGGCATTGCGCGAAAAGTGGCTCAAGCGAATGTATCCAATGCCATCTTGCAGGATGCCAGAATAGGCGACGTCCGTTACTGTAATTTCCGCACGAATCAAGCGAAATTCGATGGGCTCATCTTCTCCTTGGCGAGCAATTTTGAGAAAAACCTCGCTGCCGATCTCTCCTCGCAGTAGGCTGGCGACCTTGGAGATGCTCATGCCTTTGGTCGACTCGCCATCAACTTCGATAATTTTGTCTCCTTCGCGGATGCCAGCTTTCAGAGCAGGAGTTCCATCGAATGGAGGTTCCACGACAGTGGGCCAGCCGCCCCGCATCCCGATGCGCATGCCAAGCCCGCCATATTTGCCGGAAGACATGATTTGCAGTTCGGCATTGTCTTCCTTTTCAACCAGGAGCGTGTAAGGGTCCAATGTGGCTAGCATGCCATCGATACCTGCACGCATGAATTTGGAAGGGTCGACTTCCTCCACATATTTCTTAGCGATTTCCTGATAGACCCGACCGAACAGCTCGATATTCTTCTGAATCTGCAAATAGTAGTCCGGGCTGTATGCGGAAACCCAATTGTTAGAGACCCAGCCACCAAGCGTCACTAAAACGATGACAGCTACAATGATTGCTGAGACTTGTTTTTTGTTAGCAGACATGAAGTTACCTCCGTCTTAGATTACAAAAAAGCAAACTTACACCTTATAACTATGTTCCTTTAATTTCAATTTCACATGGTGCAAAATCTTTTCGTGGATGTCGTCAATTTTCTGGGAGCCGTCTAGGATTCGAAAGCGATCTGGTTCCGACCTGGCGATTTTCAAGTAACCCTCTCGAACACGGTGATAAAATTCCAAATGCTCCTCATCCAATCGGTCCGTTTTCTTGCCACCCAGCTTTTTCCTCTTTACGGCTTCCTCAGGTTTCAAGTCGATCAAGAATGTCAAATCCGGTACAATTCCTTGAGTGACAAATTTATGCAATTTTTTTATAAAATCCAAATCAATTTGTCGGCCGAATCCTTGGTAGGCGGTGGTTGAATCGTAATACCGATCACAAATGACGATATTCCCTTGATTCAGATGCGGAATGACGCATTCACTCACCATTTGCGAACGGGCTGCCGAATAAAGCAGCACCTCCGTTTTTACATCCATGTGCTTGTGTTCAAGGTTCAACAACACGTCACGAATTTTTTCGGAGATCTCTGTGCCACCCGGTTCACGCAGAAAAAGCACTGGCAACTTGCGGGCCTGCAATCTGTCTTTCAAAAGATTGGCCTGAACGGACTTGCCGCAAAAATCAATGCCTTCGAAGTTGATCAAGAAGCCGTTTCGCATTTGCAAGATTCCGTGAGTTTGTCAATAATGAATAAACTTCCACTTGCCACTCTTAAAACGCCAAAAATTGATAATCGTTCTCAGTATTTCGTCGCCTAAATGAACCAGCCAGAGCGCCATCAGAGAAAAGTTGAGAAGAAACACCAGAGACCAATTCAGACTTATTTCAAAAATCAGTACGCTTGCGATGGTGACCCACATCAGCCATTTGAGATCGCCCACGCCGCGCAAGTTCCCAATGAGTACTCCGTCCATGGCTTTGGGGATTTGCACCAGCGCAAATACGATGATCACCGATGAGCCTAACTTTACCACCTCCGGTTCCGATGTAAACATGGCGATGAGGGGCTTTGAGAAAACGGCAATAACAATGAACACGAAACACGCAAACACAAAAACCACCGCGTTTGCGGTCAGAGCGGTTTTTTCAGCGGTTTTGCGATCATCCGCGCCCAAATTTTTGCCGACCAACGTCATGGCTCCGATGCCAAAGCCCAGATAGAACATGGACAAGATGGCCTGAATCCGCAGAAAAACCTGATGTGCAGCCAGGACCGTGATGCCAATGACTGCAGCGTATCCGGTAACCACCAATTGTCCGAAAGCCCAGACAAGCTGCTCCACAGTGGTTGGTAGCCCGGCTTTGAACAATCTTTTGAACGTTCTGAAGTTTGGAGTCGTCAACTCTCGAAACGAAAGAAAGAGAACCGACTTTCGACTTCTGAGCAAATACAGTGTGGCAAAAAATCCCAGAGAGTGGGCACTGCACATGGCGATGGCCGCGCCGCGCACTTCAAGTCTCGGGAAGCCAAACAGACCGAATATTAATGTAGGCGCCAGGACCAAATTCAGCGAGTTCACCGAAAGATTGATCATCATGGCGTAGCGTGTATCGCCGGCGCCTCTCACAATGCCAAGGGCCACAAAATTGGTGAGCACCAACGGCGCAAACAGGGCAATGGTTTTGAGATATGTGATGCCTGCTTGTCTGGCCTCGGACCCGCCTTCCTTGATCAATTTAAAGATGTAGGGTGCCCCGAAATACCAGCCAATGGCGATCAAAATAGCCATGATGATTCCAAGCATCAAGGCCTGGCCCATAATGTGATTCGCGTCCCAGTAGTTCTTGGCCCCCAAATACCTGTTGATGATAATCGAACTGCCAACTATAAAAGTCAATAAAATGGTCAATACCACGACGATAATCTGGACGGCCATGCCCACACCACCAAATGCCGCCGCGCTGATCTTGCCAATGAGGATAGCCTCAATCGTCCACATAAAGGTTTGGGAGGACAGGTCGATAACCGCAGGCAGCGAGGTTTTCAGAACGGTTTTAAGAGGAGACTTTTCACTCAAGTTGCTATCAATCCCTTAAACTATATCTCGCTGAAATTCAATTTCCATATTGTACCAAAAACTTGACTGAAAAGACCACATGAACTTTATGCCTAAAGAGTGAAATCTGTGCTTTTTAAGCAAATATGTTTAGTA
>JAABYK010000226.1:9967-30769 GCA_011775825.1 Candidatus Zhuqueibacterota bacterium
CCAGAATTAAAAAGCAGGCTACTCATACCTAATTCGCGACGCAAGCGCCTTCCACTCTAACCACATTTATCCGTGTTGCATTAGTGGTTAAATTTAAGTGTATTTGGCTTGCACTCCGATGCGCTGAGCAAAATTCTGTGGACTCAGCTTCTCCGTGTTTCAAAAAACTCAGTTTTGGTTCCGCTTGACCAGGTTAGTTCTTCTTGGGTTTTAATTTGATACAAAAAACTGTCATTGCGTTTGTTGAATTTCGGACTGTCTAAGCACGTTTGGTTTTGCGAGTCGGACAGTCCTAATGATTTAACCTTAATCGTAATACTCAAGCCCCAAATGGGTGATCAGTTCTTCGCCTTTGAGGTACCGAAGCGTGTTTTTCAGTTTCATCAACTGAATAAATATATCGTGTTCAGGATAAACGTTTTCTGCGGTCAATGGGCTTTTAAAATAAAATGACAGCCATTCTTGAATGCCCTTCATGTCACAGCGCGCCGCCAAATCCAAAAACAAGACTAAATCCAGGACAATGGGCGCGGCCAAAATACTGTCTCTGCACAGAAAATCGATTTTGATCTGCATGTGATAGCCCAGCCAGCCAAAAATGTCGATGTTGTCCCAGCCCTCTTTGTTATCTCCGCGCGGCGGATAGTAATTGATTCGGACTTTGTGGTAAATATTGCCATAAAGTTCCGGATACACCTCAGGCTGAAGAATATACTTCAAAACGCCGAGTTTGCTGACTTCTTTCGTCTTGAATGATTCCGGGTCGTCCAAAACCTCGCCGTCGCGGTTGCCGAGAATGTTGGTGGAGAACCAGCCGGAAAGTCCCAGGTATCGGGCTTTCAGTCCCGGTGCTAAAATGGTTTTCATCAGGGTTTGCCCGGTTTTGAAATCTTTGCCGCCGATGGGAACGCCTTGTTTCTTGGCAAATTCAATCATGGCCGGAAAATCCACAGAAAGATTCGGTGCGCCATTGGCATAGGGAATGCCTTCGGCTATGGCGGCGTAAGCATAAATCATACTCGGAGCGATGGCCGGATGATCTTCCTTCATGGCCTTTTCAAAAGCGGCGAGGTCGTTGTAAGCAGGATCGTTCGGGTCCATAAAGACTTCCGTGCTGCCGCACCACACCATGACCATTCTGTCCAAATTATGTTCACGCTTGAACTGTTGGATATCTTCGCGCACTTGCTCCATCAGACCCCACTTTGAATCGGCCGTCTTCACATTCTTGCCCGCGAGCTTTTTGACGTATTTTTGATCGAAAACGGCTTCCAAAGGTCGGATGACTTCCAATTCGGGTTTGACTTGGTCCAGAAGCGTTTTGTCCAGAACGCCTGCGTTTACGGCGGCTTCGTAGCAGTTTTCAGTGTAAATATCCCAGCCGGTGAACACCAAATCATCTAACTCGGCAAGCGGCACAAAATCCTTGATTTTTGGTACGCGATTTTCGGTGCGTTTGCCAAGTCGAATGGTGCCCATTTGCGTGACTGAACCGAATGGCTCCGAAATGCCCTTTCGGATGGCTTCGACACCCGCGATGAAAGTGGTGCTCACGGCTCCCAAACCCGGAAGCAACACGCCTAACTTTCCTTTCGGTTCTGCGATGTTGGTTTCTTTCTGTTCCACGTTATTTGTTACCCTCCTGTTGTTATGTAAAGGTTGAAGAATTTTCGCTGTTAGATGCGATTATTTCTCTGTCCAAATCTTACCCTGGATTTCCGCTACATACTTCTCGACAGTGTTTGAACTCAATTACGTGATATCCTTTGTGCTGCTCATCAAGTGTGAAATCAAAGCCGGCCATGCTGCTGTCTTCCTATCTTCGGGGCTCCAACCGTAAGCTGTTTTGTCAAGTACGAGTTCTATCACTTTGATTTTTGTACCTTCAATGATGGCTTGACTTTTTTCATTAAGGATGATATGCTCGTAACTAGTTTCAGTAATGGACATCGGAATACCCCGATTTGTGTATAAGTCCGTTTGGTTCTCAACTGACTGTTTTTAATATACAAACAAAATCATGTCTATCCAACATGAAATATTTTTTGTTCCAAAAGGCATCGAAATTTTATTAGAATTAGCAAACTGAAATTCTGTCTTATGCATTTGCGGCTTGTAAATGTTCACTCGCTCGATTACAGCCCTGTCACTCTCCCACCATATCCAATTCCGTCTTACCCAACTTTTGCTTTTTCTTACCGTTCTCGGCCACCCAAATGTGATAGATCCTTTGAACAGCCGTAACATTAGCGAAGACAGCGATGAGACAAATTGCAAAAATCAGGATATAAATATGAATGAAGGAAAAGAGGGCTCCGAAGCCGATGTACACCACGCGTTCAGGCCGTTGCATGATCCCAACTTTGCAGTGAAATCCGAGTGCTTCGGCGCGGGCGCGCACGTAACTCACCATGATTGAACCGCCAAGGGCAAACGAAACCGCCACGGAAGTGAGAAACCAGTCCGCTCTCACGAAATAAAAGGCGAGTCCGAAAAACATGATCACCTCCGAGTAGCGGTCCAGAGTGGAGTCATACAACGCGCCAAATTTGGTAACCCGGTTGGTGGCCCGTGCGACTTTGCCGTCGATAATGTCAAAGGTGCCGGCCAGGAGCACGATGGCCCCGGCAATGACCAATTGACCCACGGCAAACAACACGGCTGCCCCGATGGTTAAGATAAAGCCGATGGTGGTGAAGAAATTAGGATTCAGTTCAAGGCGAATAAAAAACTCGATCAAGGGTGTAATGAGCTTCAGATACCAATTCTTGATTCCCTCCGGCAAAACTGTGATTTTCCATTTAAAAACATTTTTTTGAATCAAATTTTCCTCTCCTTAAAAGTCGTAGCTCTTAGAAAGAGCAGCCGTTCGATTCAAGGGACGCGGTTGGGCAATGACCAAAGATTTAACGTGTTAAAACTAGCTTTAAATCCACACGAAATCAATCTCTTTGTGTCTAAAACGGTTGCCATCTTTCGCACGCTCATTCGACTTTGAAGTGTTTAAGGTTTTACTAGGTGAAATCATCATGGATGTCATGCCGAGGCCGCATGGGCATCTTTTTTATTTTTTAGAATAGAAATTTGCAGCGTGCCGCTGATCAAAATGACGCCCTACCGAAATTCTCAAATTCTTCTTGGGTCACCTTTTCTAAGGTGATCTCTCTCCGGATAACATTTCTGATCGGTTTGGCGGGGTTGCCTAAGTTTGTGATCGAAACGACGTGTTCGAAAAGGGTGCCCCTGAGAATTTTCCTGCGTTGCAATGACATTAAGATCTCCCCCCAGTAATAAGACGTTCCATCCATGGGTATCTTCATATCCATCATGTTCGCAGTCATGTGAATTCGAGAGTCGTCTGAACGGTAAGCGAGCATGGCACACGGCTCCCCTTCATATAACGTGATTCCCTGAAATGTGGTGAAAATCGGTGCCTGAGCAAAATGTGTATCCGTGAAAAGCGGTGGGAAATCAATGATACCCTGCAATTCCTGCTCTGGCAGTTCAGCGGTCTGACCAATCTTGCTCAGACCATGTTCATAATTAGCGAAGTTGCTGATAACGTCGAAGGTATGTGCATCGATTAATTTTACGAAAAAATTGTAGCCTTCCATTGTCTTGGGAATCGATGTGACATCAACAGGAAAGCGCTCTGGTGTCATATCCTTTTCTGAAAACTCATATCGGAAATCTCGAGAATAGGGCAATACTTTGGTCTCTCTGACCTGACTCTTTCCCATCTTGTGCCCCATTTTCACATGTTTCCACACAAAACGGTCATAACGCTTGCTGTCCTTGAATCTCAGCACTTCCCGTGAAAAGCCGCCATCCAGAAGCCGTGTCTTCGCCACTTTTCCGGTGTCGTTCATTTCCAAATAGACCGTACGGATATGGTAAAAATCCTTATCTCCAAAATCATATTTTAGGGTGAGGTCGTATTCCCTTTGCAGGGCGTTCTTGAGGTGGCCATCCTGTGACAGCAAGTTTGAGACCAAACAGAACAGCAGCATAAAGACATGTGCGATAATAAAAACGGAGTTTCTCACACTTATCACATTAGCTCCTTTAGACTCGTTTTGTTTCGATTTTGTGATGTGCAATGACGGGCTATTGCTCATGCCTCGCTCAGAAGTTAAATATCAAAAACGAAAGTCTCTCGTTCCAATATGGACTTTGAAACAAACTCCTGCAAGAACTGATCCGATATAGCATTCAGGGCTGTCCAGGAAAACTGTTTCTCTTATTTATTTAGAGAAATACAGGATGTTTTGACTCCGCGCAACATGAAACGAACAGCTTGGTGTCGAATTTTCGGACAGCACCTGAATCCTCAGATTTACCCAATTTACGATATTTCTGTTTAGAGTAAGATCGTAACGTCTTTAGGGATACTGCTGAGCCAATGAACCAACCTGTGAGGACAAGTTTAGGACCAAAATTCGAACGACATTACTCCTTGTCAGGCTGTGCGACCACGGTCCGGTGCAGAAGCTTCATTTTCCAGGCCTTTGCTTGCTTCTCAAAGGTTGCTGTGAAAACCGCGCTCTGTTTGACGGGGTTTCCATCGAAGTTATATTCAGTCTCTTCATTGAAGGTCGCCCAGGCCATACTGGCATCGTCTGAGATATGCGTGTCTACATCGCTAAACTGAATTGTGTGGTCTGTAATATGGTCTTCGAAAAAACTCTTCACCGCTGCCATATCCCAGCGATCGCCCATATGTGAAATATGAAGCCAATCTTCAGAACACACCTTGTCAAGCATCTCCCAATCTTGGCTTTGCAGGGCTTGGGCACACTGCGAAATCAACCCTTGAATTGCTTCTTCATCGGAACTGCTCCTTGTCCCCGCCAAGGCGGAAACCAGCAAAACCAAAAGACAAATCAGGACAAAGCTTGTCATAGACCTATTACGTTTCATGATAACCTCCTCTTAAATTATTGAATAATAATGAATTAATGTGAATAGAAAAGTTTCTATATTTTGGGCAGCGGGCGGTCGCCTCTCAACTCCAATTCACCTAGTTCGACGCATCTACTCACTTTTCCAATCTTTCCCTTTCCCCTCAACGACCAGCACGAATTCTCCCTTAATAACCATTTCGGTAAGACGTGATTTCAATTCGAGCAACGTGCCGCGGTTCACCTCTTGGAATTTTTTTGTGATCTCCTTGATGAGAGCTGCCCTGCGGTTTCCGAACGCATGGGCCAAATCCTCGATCGTTTTTGCCAACCGGTAAGGCGATTCGTAAAAAATCAGCGTTCTCGGATCGTCCTTGAGCGCTTCGATGCGCTTCCTTCGGCCTTTTTTGCGTGGCAAAAAGCCTTCAAACGCGAATCGGTCGGTGGGCAGGCTGGATAAAATCAAGGCAGACACGAACGCCGTCGCGCCCGGTATGACTTCAATGGGCACGTTATTTTCAACACATGCTTCGATCAATTTATATGCAGGGTCTGAAATTCCTGGCGTCCCCGCATCAGACACCACAGCAATCTTTGTGCCCCCTTTGAGTTTCTCGATCAGAATCGGAATTTTCTTCGCTTTGTTAAAGTCGTGATAGCTGGTCATCGGGGTTCGGATGTCATAATGCTGCAGGAGCACCCGTGTGTGTCGCGTGTCTTCCGCGGCAATCAAATCCACGTTAGAAAGAACATCGGCGGCGCGTAACGTCATGTCCTGCAAGTTGCCAATAGGCGTGCTGACAACGAAAAGTGTTCCCTCCGGTAAGTTTCCTCCCGCTTCCTTCATTGACTATTTGCAAAAAAGCCGACAGCTGAGCTGCAATGATGAGTCGGCTTTAGAATTAGAGTTCATACTTTGCTTCATCCGCCTCTGAGACGCCGACTCGTCCTTCTTCAACGTCGAGGATTTCTCTCAGGCTGGTTCTGATTATCTCCAGAGCGTCGTCAACAATACTCTCCGTTAAGTTCAAAGCGGGCCTGAAACGCACAGAGCGCTGTCCGCAACCCAACGCGATCATTCCCTTTCGAAACGCTGCGTTCAAAAATTCGGTTCGTCGGGTGCCTGTGGGGAGATCAAAAGCGATCATCAAGCCGCGGCCCCGGACATTGCTGACCTGTCCCTCGAATTCTTTCTCGAAGCTCTGCAATTCGCCTAAAAAGTATTGCCCCACCTTCTTCGCATTTTCAATCAGATTTTCTGTGATGATGATCTCCAGGTATTTGCGAAACCGCACCATGTCGACCAAATTGCCGCCCCAGGTGGAGTTGATGCGACTGGCTTCCTGGAAGACGTGATTTTCGACTTCCTCGATCCGTCTGCTGCATAGAAAGCCGCAGACCTGGGTTTTCTTGCCAAACGCCATCAAATCCGGCTTAACACCGAAATGCTGAAAACACCACATTTCTCCGGTCAGGCCCACACCGGTCTGCACTTCATCAAAAATCAGCAGGATATCATGTTCGTCGGCAATCTGACGCAACGATTGGAAAACCTTTCTGCGAAAGTGATTGTCGCCGCCTTCACCCTGAATGGGCTCGATGATGATGGCCGCGATGTCATCCGGGTTGTTGTCGATGGCTTCCTGAATTTCCTGAATCGCTTGTTCTTCGAGCGCTTCCACGTTCCGAAGGTTGGCTTCATTTAAGGGGAAGGCGATTTTCGGATTGGTGATCCGTGGCCAATTGAATTTGGGAAAGTACTTGGTCTTTCGGGCATCGGCGGTGTTGGTCATCGAGAGCGTATATCCGGTGCGGCCATGAAACGCCTCCTTGAAATGAATGACCTGAGTTCCTTTCTCTTCTTTTTGTCCTTTTTGAAAATTTTTTCGAATTTTCCAGTCGAAGGCTGCTTTTAGAGCATTCTCTACGGCCAGGGCCCCGCCGCTGACCATAAACAGGTGAGGCATGTGCTCCGGAATCGCATGCTTAGAGAAGGACTCCACGAACTCCGCCATTTCAGCCGAATAAAAATCTGAATTGGATGGCTTCATGATGGCCACACTCAGAATCTTGTCTTTGAATTCCTGCGTATGCATGGCGGGATGATTGTGGCCAACCGGTGTGGTTGCAAAAAATCCGAACAGATCCAAAAGCTGACGTTTGTTCAGAGAATCGTAGATGTAACATCCCTGGCTCTTCTGCAAATCGATGACCATATCATCAAAGCCATCCACCAGCATGTGTTTCTTTAAGATTGGGAAAACCTGATTGGGTTCCAATTTAAGCATCGATGTCATGTGTAAAGCTCCGAATGTGTAAGATTTGTTTTGCCGCTCGTGGGGCTGTCTTTTCAATATTCTCAAAGATTTATACCTCATAGTATTATCTGTCTTGTTTGCTACTCATCGCATCCGCCACCAACATACCAAGAAATTGTCCTATGTTCTCAAAGCGGAACCCACCGTCATAAATGCCAAGCGGTCCGCGAAAGTTACCCTGCCAAAATCCATCATGTTGTTGCGGGCGTCTTAGCTGAACGGCAGTATTAACAACATAATCGATTTCTCCATTTTGATGCTCCTTAGTTAGAAGTGCTAACGCAATGCCACGTCCTTTTGCTGATTTGAGTGTCCCATCCTGAAATCCAACTGTGGTAACCATGATGCCCTTGTGTGCTCCAATGTCATCGATCTTTGAATGGAACTCTTCAACACCGTCAACCGGACAGGATGGTTATAACACTTTGCATTCAACGAGGAATAAGGGATCTGCCCCACCAACCTTATAATTGAATGACACATCAATTTTTATGTTGCGTTGGGAAACGCGCCCCTTGTAAACCTTTTTATGGTGAACTGTTACCCCAACCAACTCCTTCATAACTTGCTGGGTAAACTGATCGTATTCAGAGGATTCTTTCGTCACTTTTGACTCTTCTGTTAAGACCTAACTACCGGAAAAGATTCATACAGAATAACATCTTGCTGTTCCTAGAAAATGCAGTTTCTCTTTGGATCGCCTAACCTAACCCGTTGCTTCTGAAACCTGCTTCGATGGATGTTGTGCAACTGAAGCAGTGTTTCTATAATCGGGATTTCAGAACGAGTTTCATTCTGACCAGACTCATCTAACTAAACGCCTTGGAGGGCATTTCGATATAACGGTCTGGCTTTTCGGTTTTATTGTGAATTGCAAAGAAACGTTCTTTAATCTTTTTGAGTACGGAAACATCATAATAAACCATACCACAGTTAAGACAAACCTCAACCGGAGTGTTCGGAACTAAAAGGTAATTGCCTTTGTGGGTATAAAGATACTCAGTTCTACGTATTTCAAAACGGTCGCTACCGCAAAAATTGCATTTTGTTTGACTCACTGCTTTATTCTCCTTGTGTCCAAGGATCCGTGATATGCATGTGAGAGCAAACTTAAGTTAAGAATCGATTAATAATTATCGATTTGCGCTCGCTGCAATTTGCCGGAATAATCGACGAAAACGGTCTTGGTTTCGGTGTAAAACTCGTACACCTCCCAACCCCCTTCTCGGTGACCGTTGCCGGTTTCTTTCACGCCGCCGAACGGCATGTGGGCCTCGGCGCCGATGGTCGGTCCGTTAATGTAGGTAATGCCGGCCTCGATATCTCGCATGGTCTGAAATGCGCGGTTGACATCATTAGTGTAAATCGAAGACGACAGTCCGTATTTAGTATTGTTCAAGACACTCACCGCTTCCTCAAATGATTTCACTCGCAACACGGACAGCACCGGCCCAAAAATCTCTTCTTTGGCAATACGCATTTCCGGGGTGACATCGGCGAAAATCGTCGGTTCATAGAACCAACCGTTTTTGCAAGCGCCTTTGTCGTAAATGTTCCCCCCGGTCACCATCGTGGCGCATTCCTTTTGGCCGATTTCCACGTATTCTTCTACCGTTTGCCGCTGGCCTTCATTGATAAGCGGTCCCACGTCGGTCTCGGATTTTAGCCCGTCGCCTAACTTCAGATTTTGGGCGGCATCTACCAACATGTCCATGAATTTGTTGTAAATGCCATCCTGCACGATCAATCTGCTCGTGGCGGTGCAGCGCTGTCCGGTTGTTCCGAACGCCCCCCACAGCACACCCTCCAGGGCTAATTCAAGGTTGGCATCATCCATCACGATTTGGGCGTTCTTCCCCCCGAGTTCCAGGGAGACCCTTTTGAGGGAATCGCTGGCGGTTTTGGAGATGGTTTTGCCCACAGCCGTGGAACCGGTGAACGAAATCAGGTTCACATCCGGATGTTCGACCAGGGGCACGCCCACGCGACGTCCGCCGCCGTGCACCAAATTTACCACTTTCGGCGGGACCCCGGCTTCCAGGAGAATTTCCACGAAGGTGGTGGCGGTCAAAGGCGTATCCGATGCGGGTTTGAAAATCACGGGGTTCCCACACACGAGGGCCGGAAATATCTTCCAGGTTGGAATCGCCATCGGGAAATTCCAGGGCGTAATGATGCCTGCCACACCTACCGGAGTTCGAACGGACATGTTGAACTTGTTCGGCAGCTCGGACGGCACGGTGTGCCCGAACAAACGCCGTCCCTCGCTGGCTGCGTAATAAGCCGTGTCGATGCCTTCCTGGACGTCGCCGCGCGTCTCATCGAGAATCTTTCCCATCTCGCGGGTCATATTCCTGGCGATGTCGTCCTTTCGCTCAGTTAGAATGTCTCCCACTTTTTTGACAATGTTTCCCCGAACGGGCGCCGGCGTCAGGCGCCAGGCATCAAATGCTTCCCGAGCGGATTTCACTGCGGCTGCCACATCCTCTTTCCCCGAATTCGGAAAAACGCCAATTACCTCATCCCAATTTGTGGGATTCCGATTCTCGAACGTCTCGTCACTGCGTGCATCCACCCATTCGCCTCCGATGTAATTTTGATAGTTCTTACTCATCACAAACCTCAATCGAATTTTTGGTTATTAATAATTTCATAAAAAATAGCACTTAACGCACAATCACGTTGCTGGAAGTCAAAAAGTAAGACGTGAAATATTAGCAATAATTGGTCTAAAAGTCAAGCGCAAAAGGGTGGCATTCATTACGGGGGGATTTAGTGACAGGTTTTGAGAAAGTGTACCTTGACTATGTTTCATTCTGGACTCTGAGCGGAAAAGCGTAGAGCGCAGAGCGTAAACCTCTAACGATTCGTTTCTCGCTTTTGCGCAACTTCGCTTTGCATTTTTAGCAAAACCGTACGCTTTTTTATTCGTGAAATGGAACCTGGTGAGTCCTCGGTTATATCGAGGTTCCGAAGCACGCAATGTGTCGTGGAACATTGAAAAAAGTTCTTGCTTCTTAAGGTGTACATTCGTATACTATAGTCATGATTACGAATCATACGAAATCTCTGCCTGCATTAAAAGGTCGCGGTGCAGCCGATAATCCCGAAAATCGTTTTGAGCCGCTTAAAGTCGAGTTGGAGCCGGATTGGGTAGAGTCTGCGCCAAATCGAAAAATAGAGACTGAATATTTCATCGACAGCACGAAGCAGATTCTGGCCAAAAACACCAGCCCGGACATTTCCTTTGATTACAGCATCAATCCCTACCGAGGCTGCGAACACGGCTGCATTTACTGCTATGCCCGTCCGACGCACGAATATTTTGGCCTGTCTGCTGGTCTGGATTTTGAAACCAAGATCATGGTGAAAAAAGATGCTCCCGCGTTGCTGGAGAAAGCGTTTTCTTCGTCCAAATGGCGACCGCAAGTCGTGGCGTTTTCCGGAAACACGGATTGCTACCAGCCCGTGGAGCGAGAACTCCAAATTACACGACGTTGTCTGGAGGTTTTCTTGAAATTTCGAAATCCGGTAACGATCATCACCAAGAACGCACTCATCCTACGCGATCTCGATCTTCTCCGGGAGCTTGCCAGATGGAATCTGGTCAGGGCCACCGTTTCCGTCACCACTTTGGATAACCGTTTGACCCGCATCATGGAGCCTCGCACCTCTGCCCCGGAAAAACGTCTCGAGGCTCTCGAGTCGCTTGTCAAGACCGGGGTTCCAACCAATGTCAATGTCGCTCCCGTGATTCCGGCTATCAACGAGCAGGAAATGCCCCAAATTCTGAAAGAAGCGGCGGCGCGCGGGGTGAGAAGCGCTGCCTACATTTTATTGCGACTCCCACACTCGGTGAAAGAACTGTTTCAGAAATGGCTGGAAGAGCATTTCCCGGAACGTGCGAAGAAAGTGCTTCACGCGGTTCAAGACACCCGAGCCGGTCGACTAAATGATCCGTGTTTCAGTAGTCGGATGAGTGGCGAAGGCGCACGCGCCGACGCCATCAAACGGATGTTTGAGTTGTCCTGCCAGAAGTATGGACTGAATCGGGAAAAGGTTGAGTTAACAACCGAGCATTTTCGGCGAGGGAATGTTAAGCAGGGGCAGTTGTTCTAAAGCCTCAAGTGTGGTTTGTCCAAAAAGTCCAATGATGTCACTTCGTTCCTCGTAATGACGGATCAAAGACTTTTTGGACAGCCCGGATCCTTATCGCAGCAGCACCATGCGTCGAGTTTCCTTGAACTCGCCCGCCTCAAGCTGGTAAATATAGATTCCCGAAGCAACGTTTCGACCATCCTCGTCTTGACCGTTCCACTCAACGGTGTAACGTCCAGCTGATTTTTTCTCATGTACCAGGACCTGCACCAATTCGCCAAGCAGGTTGTAGACCTTGAGCTGAACTTGAGCCTCGTCGCCAACGGAAAGCGGAATGTCAAATTGGATTTTGGTTGTCGGGTTGAACGGATTTGGGTAGTTCTGTGCCAGTTGGAAAGTTTCGGGAAGAGTCTCCAACTCCAGAGTAAAGTCCACAGCATGGTCGATTTGGTCGAGCAAAAGTAACTCAGCCTGCGTGTCCTGCGGACCTTCGTAAGCGAGAAACAGACGGTTTTCGCCCTCCTTGAGATAGTTCAGCAAGTCAATAGTCAACACCCCGTGTGTGGGCATGAGAAACGTATTCATTTCCGTTTCCGCACTGATCGCGTCGGAGGTCAATGTGAATTTGTTGCCGTTTAAATCGATGCGAATTTCGGTCAGGCCACGGTTTGTCAATTGAAAATAACGATCCTGTTTTGGGAAAGGAACCTCAAATTGCCTCTGATTGCCTTCGGTAGAGAGCTGCACAACCACGGGATCGCAATTGAACTTGTTGCCGCAGGTATCAAACACGTCGATGCTGAAGCCCAGGGATTGGGTGGAGTCGATGGGAATAAGCGAGAAATTGAGCTCCGTTGTTCCACGCGGAAATGGGTCCGGATCGAGTACGAGTCGAGCATTTCGCAGCCGTTTGGGGACAATTTCACCGACGCCGCTGTGGTCATCAAAGAAGGTGCCTTTCACAACCTTTCCTTCCAATGCGAAGGTGCAGCTCGGCGGAATGTCATCAAAAAAAACCGTGATTGAATCTCGACAGACGGCTGTATTGCCACAACTGTCTTCCACGGTGCACGAGGCAACAAGCAGGTTTTCACCGGATGCTAACTCCAAATCGACGACGAAGCCATCATCGACCACTGCGCTTTCGATGCCATTAATCTCACAGATTGTACTGAACGGGGGTGCGCCTCCCGTGCGTACAAACTCAGCAACGACTGTGATATTTTCCTCGCAGAAGACCGTCCTGTCTTCAGGCGCCGTAATTTTGACCGTACATTCTGGTGCTTCAGGTGTAAACACTCGAATGGTGTCGGTGCACGTCGCCGAGTTGCCGCAACTGTCGGTGACTGTACACATAGCTACTAACACGTTCTCGCCTTCAGTTAAAGATACGTTCACCGAGAAACTGTCATCCGACACGTCCGCAACCACCTCATTTACCTGGCAAGCAATCTCGAATGGCGGGATGCCACCACTCACCGTGGTGGTGCCGCTAACCTCCATGCTGTTAGCGCACGTCAACAGACTGTCCTGCGGCGCAGTGATCTCAACTGTGCAGGTCGGAGGTTCGGCGCGACGTATCGTGATGGAATCCGCGCAGCTTGTTTGATTTTGCTGGGCGTCAACGTAGCTGCATTGAACCTTGATTTTGTCTTCGCCGGGCAGCAGTCCAATCCTGGCCCGGATGGTATCCATGTCGGAGGCCACCTCAACTCCGTTGATGGTGCATACGCGACGGATGGGCTGCATGCCGCCGCTCACCGTGGTCACCGCAGTGACATTGACGCTGTCTCCACACACGACGGCATCGTCCTCAGGTGATAGAATTTCAGCTTCACACGACAGCTCTTCGGCGCAGGTGACATTGACACTCGCAGTGACCTCGGTTTGATCTTCGGCAACGGCTGTGGCGGAGATTTGGTGTGTTCCGGCTGCCAAACTCACTGTAGTTGAAAACGTTCCAACCGAACTCAGGATGATTTGCTGATTATTGACGGCCACTTGCTCGATTCCAACAGCCGGGATCTCCGGCAAAGTCACCCGCAGGTCGCCCGGATTGTCAACTTGAAAGAACTGACCCCCGGTTCCCTCAGCAATCGCCCCAAGATCTTCGGGACTCGAATTCTGAGTGATTCCGATTGTGTTGATGACAATGCCGTTTTCAGCAGCTCGTGAAATTTCATCGTCAATGGGCCCGCCGATCTCGTTGAATCCATCCGAAATAAAATAAACGAGGGCCTTTTCCCCCTCTGCTCTTTTTGCCAAGGTATCGATAATTATGCTTAGTGCCGTTTCGAAGTTCGTGCTGCCTTGCAGCGAGTCCGGTTCAATAGGTGTGAATGCATCGATTGAGCCTCCCTGAAGCAACTCTGAGTCGAGGGAACGCAGCACTTCTTCAACATCCGATACACCGTTCGCGTTCGCATCCGCCTGCGGTGACGTGAAGTTTTGAAACGCCATGACTGGCGACATATCAGCACTGGCGGCGTTGCTGGCATAGGCAACCACGCCAACGTTGACTTCTCTCAGAGTGTCGATGCTGGCACTCAGGGCCAGCGCTCCGGCAATTTCCGCATCCAGAATGTCGCCGTTGGTCCCATCTTCATTGAAGTCGTCTTCTTCGTTTACGACCCCATCGTCGTTAAGGTCAATCGGCGGGAAATTGAAAGGATCAGCCGTGCTTCCGGAAACATCGATTGCATAGAGGATTTTTATCGCGGTATCCGCGAACGCGCTCAACGTAACCAATCCTTTCACAGGCACGTCGCATGGAGGAGGCCCAGGAAAGGTGGTGCCATCAGCCGGAGAAACAATATTGACGGTAAGGATCTGTCCGGTCGTTGTGGTTCCGGAATTGGGATTTTGAGCAAATAAGACGAACGAGTTTCCGAAGCCGAGCGCAATGAAGGCAATCGCTTTCAACAATTTGGACAATTCATGAACACACAAGTTGTTTGAGCAGGTCATGTTTGCTCCTTCCGACCGGCAGCGCCGAGCCAGTCATTTGATAGATAGAAAGGTCGTAGATGTTCGACGAGTACACAAAGAGAGGCCCCCGGTAAGATCGTGATTTGATAACTAACTATATGTTTATACGCACATCTGACTCCAATCGAGGAAGAAAAATTGATTAGCTGAACGAAAACTCGATCTTCTATGTCATTGCGAGCGCTTCTCAGCGAAGCAATCTCCCTGTTAGGTACGGCAGGAGATTGCTTTGGCAAAAAACGCCTCGCAATGACGACTATATTAAAAGTTTTCGTTCAGCCATTTAATTGGGCTTCTCCTATATCCGTACACCGAAATGAATTCCAAAAACAAGATCCAACACTTCTCGGATGTCATCTTCTAAAGGAATGGTGAAATGAACTGCAGGCCGGAAACGGCCGAGATTAAGCCTGGCGTTCAGGCCGAGTTGCAGAAAGTTCCGTTTGCCAAAACTTCCATCTTCCGTAATAAACAGTCGACCCGTCAAACCTGTGGTGAGATTAACGCGCTTACCTTCGAAGCCAAATTGGGCGGCGGCAATCAGGTACAGCTCGGAATCGTCTCCCTGAGCCAGAATGGGCAAAAGCGTGGCTCCGCCTTCGCCGGTACTCGTGAGGAAAGAGAAGCCACCACGCAGCCGCACGAACAGGTTTCTTGGACTTTTGATTTTGGCATTGATTGCAGCAAGAACTGTGGCGATATCGGGCACAAACGCTTCAAATCGATCGATGTCCGCTAATTGGCCAAAATCGGTGGCAATGCTTCTCGACGTTACCACGGGCAGTCGTAGGCCGGCTTCCAGGAAAAGGTGGGAACCGAGAGAACGAAACTCGATTCCCAAATACGGGTTGCCAATCTGAGACTCTGAATTTTCGAACCCGTTGCCGAAATCTTGTTTCACCACGGAAAACGGCAACTCCCCGACTAAAATCAGCTTTGCGATAAATGGCCATCGCGTCGACAGCCACAAAGTGGTGGATGCGAACGTGGTGTTATCTTTGTCCGGCTTGCGTATCTCGATCGAAATGGACCGGTTATCACTCTGCTCAAGCCATATAGGCTGAGCTTTCAGAGCCTCTGGGAAGAGACCGTTGTTCGCACTCAAAAACACAAAATATGAAACACCGATAACTATTTTTCGCATGTTTCCTCCTCGGAATTGATTTAAATTCACAGAGGCTCCAGCTCGCCAGTAATTTTATATTTATATTTTTCGTATTTTTTTTTGCCGGTCCGAACCAGCAGCAGCATTTCCGTACCTGGACTCGCTAAATCGACGCCGATGACCTTGCCGTCATAAAAAGAAGTGATCGTCTTGACAGGTGTATGCGCAATCACATGCAACTTCGATT
Source organism: Candidatus Zhuqueibacterota bacterium (assembly GCA_011775825.1). Classification (GTDB taxonomy): domain Bacteria; phylum Zhuqueibacterota; class Zhuqueibacteria; order Oceanimicrobiales; family Oceanimicrobiaceae; genus JAABYK01. The sequence goes on from JAABYK010000226.1 coordinate 25,625, forward strand.
TGAAGTTTTTGAGGACAGAGTTCAAGTCTTTGCCAAGGGTGTCAGCCGAAACGTAGCCGCGGTGCCAGAAAACGCTTTTTTCACCGAAGAAAAAGTAAAGTCGTCGGTGGTAGAGCACGGAATCATATTTTGTGAAGGCAAGAGAGTCTTGCAGCAAGGTGGAGAAGCCGTCTTCATTTAAATAGGTCCATAATGAATCGTTTAATGCTTCGATTGAATAGCCATTGAAAATCGGATCCACACCGCCGTGTGAAAACAGAATTTCATCGATTTTTATTACGCCGGGCTTGATGGCCAGCCACTTTCCGATGACGGAACGTTGTGGATCAAACATACTGGCATATTGCGTGTTGTGCAAATTGGCGATCAGGTTTTCCTTTCCTGAAAGATAACGCAAGTCATTCAGGAAGGTCATGATTTCGTGGTTCCCCAACAACAGATGAACTTTGCCACCCCTTTTTTCAGCCTGCTTCTCTAATTCGTATAAAAACCACAAAGTTCTGGTCACGTTGTGTCCTCTGTCAAAGATATCCCCTAATGCAACCAAATGTTTATGATGGCCGCTCCAATTCAAATTGCTGTCGATGATGTCTGCGTTCTGAAGAAGTTGGATCAAATTTTCGAACTGACCGTGGAGGTCGCCGAGGACAAAAACCGAGTCCACGTCAACGAACCTGACGTCGGCCTTTTTTGTGTCCAGGCAAATCTTGGTTTCGTGGCGATCGATTTCATCGCTTAAACCGCCGTAGTGTAAAGAGAAATTCGGCATGTCCGGCTTAACAAACTTCGCAAGGTGAGACTGCGAAACCGGAGTCGTAAATTGCTGCAAAAGGGTGTGGTCGTGATAAACATGCAGAAACCCGGAGTCTTCTTTTGCGGTGATCCAGTGAACTTCAACTTGGCCATCGACTTCCTGCACCCACAATCCGTATTCACCATCGAGGCGAAATCGTTGGTTTTGTGAAAACATGGAGCCACCCCAATGCGCAAATGAAGATGCAAAAAAAATAGCCAAAGCTGCCAGTAACGTTAAACGACCCATCAATGGAGCCATATCAAAACTCAAAACGTTTCGTATTTGCCCGAGTCAACCCCTTCTAAGAGATTTTGCAGACGGTCGTACACTTGATCAATTTCGTAGGCGGTCAATCCGAATTGAATCACTTTGTCGGATGTACGTACGCCTTTATCCGGGTTCAGATTTTCCGTTGGCGGAATCGGCACAAGACGGCCGTACTCCCGAATCTCATACTGCTCCACGATGCCGAGTGTCGCATGCAGATTCTCCCGGCTTATCTTGCGAAGCTTGTCAATCGTGGATTGGGGCAATCGATTCACACGGATCTTTCTCCAACGCGTGCCGCGGTTGCTTTCTGCGCTCCCAAAAGCCAGGCTGTTATCCACGGCAAACACGCGTGGATTCTCCGGATCAGTGGAAATAAGAAAATTGCCAACATTTGAATCTTTATGTTCGATTAGGTATGACAAAATGTTCATGTTGGCAAGATGGCGGGCATAGCGCGGATCCTCGTCGAAGCGGTCTTTGTTGAAGATTTCATCCGGACTGACTTGCTCCAGCCAGTACTGCAAGACAAAATAAACCGAGGAGGTATTTTTGAAGGTGGGGTCCACGCCGGGTTCAATCATTTTGTACTGCGACACTGGCAGACATTTGCCGACGGTTGGGGGTACGACATATTCTTCTGGTTCGAGAAACAATTTCTGCAATTGATAAGCCGCTATCTCATAACGCGGCTCATTGTTGTCCGCCCAACCTCCGGGTGCCGCCCGCTTCCATTTCGCTTGCAAGTAGACATTATTGGGCCATTTTAAAATCACTCTCTTAGTCAGATCGCTTTCGTATCGGGACCCCTGGAGTTTGAAAATTTCAAATGGCTCGTACTTCAAACGCTGCTCAATTTCTGAGACAGGCATCAGAATGTTGCTGTCCTGAGCCAGGGCAGGCAACATGAAGAAAAAAGCCCCCAAAAGGCCTATCTTGCATACGGTTCGGAATGGTTTCATAATATTTTGGTTTTATTCTCATCTCCTGAGGAGTGTTTTAGCAGGCTGAATAAAATAAATAATACTCATGCAATCTTCACTTGTCAAGCAAATTTTAAATGAATAGAATGAATAGGAAATGGCGTCGAGATCAGAGGACATCGTTAGAGATAAGATAATTTATCGGACATATTCAAAAGAGAATTCTCAATCGTTTTGCCCGAAATGGTTATCCTTTCTTTCGCGACGCCCGAATCCAAAATGGTTCAGGCTTCATTCAAAATCAGTTCCGCGTCACCTGAGTGGGGATTCAAAGGTTGGGATAACAAACAAGGGGGCTTTGCCGCCCTGAAGTCGACACAGTTGAAGCTCAACTGCAAGCGCTTCTTTGATGTTCAAAGACTGTGTTTCTTAACCCTGCCTTTGACTCGCGGTCAAAGCCCCTTCTTCCCGTAGAACAAAGCTGTCGTCACAATCGAACGCGGCGTTTTCGATCCAGGAAGATGATCTTCGAGAGCCGACGGACCTCTTCCTCAGTGAGGTCTTGGTGCTTTCGTACTTGCTGGGCTCGCTTTCTACGTTTTTTGTTCTTCATGTCAAAACGCTATCGGTCTTGCAGTTTCTACTCATTCACTCATTATATTAGAAAGGAGAGGACTCCACCCCTTGCACTTGGGGGGTAGAGCCGTCTCCGTACGCGCTCAACCGGAACCTGCGTTGATGAGGCGGGTTTCACTCGAGGGAATAAGCTGAGCGCGAAGAGTCATGACACAAGCTCGGCTTCTTCATTCTCGGTCAGCTTAGAGTCCTACAAAGGCGATGCCAAAGTTCTTGGGCAGAACAGGTGGTTGAATTAAGTTATGGATTTTAAACAGCTTAAATAAATAGCTTCAATGGAGGGCAAGATCAAATTGAGATGAACGTGTCTAATGGCATTATGCACACTGTGTAAAAATTACCTACCGAAGTGGTGCCGACCTACCGAAGCCATTTACTCAATATCAGTCCAATGACCACGGTCGTACGGCTGCCAATTACACTATGGAGCGCCAGGCAATGTGTTAGAAGAGGCTACGTTTTGAAAAGAAATGACAAACATCAGAATTAACCCTACTTCGGTAAACCAAATCTCTTTGTTACGGCAGCAAGGAAACAAAATAGAGAGTATGCTACCAATCATCTTTGGTCTGTTCAACAATCTCAAATTTTCCGCCTCGTCGGATGAAGGGTAGTCGGAGATAGGTTGGGCCAAGATCCTCTACATCGGGGGCAATACTTTGTACCAACGCTCTGGGAACGCCTTGATTGACAACAAGTATGTATGGAACAATTTCATAATCACCAATGGGAAAATTGTCTGAATCCACTTCCACAAAAAATTCTCGCGTTAATGGAGACGTGGTGACACGCAAGAAATCATCGGTAACCCCCTTAACGATTAGCGTCTCTACAATCTCCACCTCCGCGTTACCAGCTTCTTTGATCATAAGCGGGGCTTCCTTTCGACCAACGAGATGAGGAAAGAGAATGTCTACGGTATCTTTCTCCGTCCGCAGTGTAACTTCTGCGTTGAATCGCAAGGTGTCCTCTTGCCAATTTACGATGCCTGGTTTAACTTTAGTATTGACTTTCAATTGTTCAGCCAGAAAAATTTCCGGAAAAAGGTCCCCTTCTTCAGTCAAATCTCCCTGTGAAAAGAGTATCTCGCCATTTCGCAAAACAATCGTGCGGGACACCAGGTTGAAGTTTGCGATGTAAAAGTAGATGTCGAAGCTGCCCTGTAGACCGCCATGCAACCCCTGAGCAGATGGCGGCGGCAACCTGAATGTAAAGTTGCCATTTTCATCAGGCCGTTTGGCAAGGTTCAGTCCCTCGAACCAAATGTAGACATTCTCGGGGCTGTCACTCGTGTTTAATGACACCCTACCATGGATTTCCAGGTTCGGAGTCGCGATCTCGCTTTCGCCAAAAGGGTTGCTGGTACAACCTGCCAGGATCCAACACAGAATAAGAGGTATTGCGATTTTGAATGATTGGCGTACACTCATGGCTTGCTATCGTCCGAATCCGCAAGGATTTCAAGCTCGCCCTCACGTCTGATAAAGGGCAGCTCCAAATAATTCGGCCCAAGCGCTTCAACGTTGTCGCCAATCCTTTCGATGACCTGAGCAGGCACGTCGTTATTCACCACGAGGAGGTAGGGTACGATTTCATAAAGTCCAGCCTCGAATTCATTCGCAGCCAATTTCACGTCCATTTTCCGGCTAAAAAGTTTTGTGGAGATTCGTTTGAAATCAGTGGTGTCGATACTGGTTATGGTGGTAGGTACAATTTCGACGTCTTCCGTGGCCAGATTTTTGAACAGCAGCGGTGCGGAAACTTCGTCAACTTCGCGCGGGTAAAGCACATCAACTGTGTCTTTGAATGATTGCAAAAACACTTCGGCTGAAAAGGAAAGCGTGTCGGATTCGAGTGTGATCTGATGAGGCTCAATTCTTGTTCTGATGACCAACTGCTCGTTCAGGAAAATGCTCGGAGAGAACTCGCCGCTCTCATCGATATCTCCTGCACCATACACGAAGAAACCGTTTCGAATGATGGCGACTTTTGAGGCAAAGTTGAAGTTTGCGATGTAAAAATACACCTTAAAGGCGCCATCCAAACCACCAGCTGGCGTCTGCGCAGCCGGCGGGGGCAATGTAAACTGAAATCGGCCAAACTGGTCGGGGCGTTTGCTCATCTCCAGTCCGTCAAACCAAATAAAAACAGTCTGCGGATCGTTCTGGTTACTCAAGCTGACTGCGCCACGAACTTCTCGATTCTGGGAAGCCGTAGCCGAGTCTCCCACCGGACTGCTGGTGCAGTGGCAAAGCAACAATGCCAAAATGATGACACAAAGGGTCTGATTCGCAGAGCTCATTGATTTCATAGTGATACTCGAGTCTTTGTGAGTTTATGCAACAGGTACATCTATCGAAAAGTACACTGGAGGATAGATAAGTATTCCTTAATTGGGTAGTTGAATCTTATAAATCTTCAACCTCGCAATTTATTTTTGCTACTGTAAAAACGCCTCCGGAACACGGGAAAAGGCTTCCATGCACTGTTTGCACTCGAAGTAATGGTCGGTCTCTAAGTAAG
>JAABYK010000226.1:30864-31117 GCA_011775825.1 Candidatus Zhuqueibacterota bacterium
CTTTCTCGTCGGCCGTGGCATTCTTGGAGGCGTGCAAACCCGCTATGTAATGGCTGAGCGAGCAGATTTCTTCGTCGGTGAGCTCAATGGGCGGCATCTTAGAACGCTCCTGAGACTTAAGATGGAGTCTTACAAGCATCTCGTTGTTGGCCAAGTAGGGCAGAGAGAGATCGGGCGCCGAGGAATCCGGTTTCGCTAAATTTGGCGAATGGCACTTCGTGCATTCGTGCTGCCGAAAAACTTTTTCTCCTCG
>JAABYK010000226.1:31130-44646 GCA_011775825.1 Candidatus Zhuqueibacterota bacterium
GCAAAAAGCACAACCAATCCCAACCAAACTGCTCCGAAGAAATTTTGCGTAGTCATGGTCTTTTTAATCTCTCATAAAGCGTTGATTTGAAATGATGCGACTTTGCCCGTCAGAATCTGCTCAGGGCTTGAACGCCGATAACTCGTGATGCCATCACCAAACTTCGATACCGAGGGACGGTACCGAAAGTAGAAAAGGTGAGATGCGCAACGGCAATCCGAGGCGCCGAATCCTTCGACGGTGATTCTCGCATGATCCATTTGGGAGAGAAGCCTTGCCCAGTCATGTTCGAGTTTTTGGGAACTTTCGGTTAGCCAAATCTGCTCGATGGAAGCCTTCTGACGCAGATAGTCGATATGCCAGCGAGGCCGATTGGAGATGCTCAGATGATGATTGATTCGAGCTGCCAAGCCTCCGGCGCCAAATGCGCTTCCGACATAGGCATAGTAGCCTATCTTGAATGGAATCATCCCCAATCTGCCGACGTTAATCTGTCCGGATTCAAGAAGATGGAGGATAAGGATGTAAGTTCCTCTCCCCCTGTTGATGCAGAGATTTTTATTGAAATGTTCCACGGACATTCAATGGAAATTAACAACAAATCACTTGTGACGCAAGAGAAAAAGCCAATTGAGTTAGGGGGAGGGAGTAGAATCGTGAAATGAGGAACGTTCAGAAGAGCAGCCATCAGTCGTTAGATCGGCCACGTCTCGCCTGAGGCCGCCATTTCCCAGAACAGATATTCGTAGCGAGCGGTCGTGAGAAAAAGGTCGGTCATTCGCTGCAGATCGCGGTCGGGTCGTTGTTTTGCCAGGTCATCCAAAGTCGTCCCCAACCAACCCACATATTGCTGAAACGCCTCACTGGTCCAGTTGTCAATGAAGGATTCCCAGGGACTGGCAATGTTGAGATTGTTTTTGACCTCCATCCAGGAATCCAAATAGACTTTTTCTGCCGCATACAGAACCGTAAACCCGTCTTCGAAGGGGCGGCCGTACGCCGTAGCCATCAGAAATTGCAGGTAAGCATGACAAGTTGGTGCAGGACGCACGTTCTCCAAATTCACCCCATGCTCCTCGGCGTTCTTGCGGAACAAATCCAGTTCTTTGTCTAAGGCAGGAAGCACTTGCGTTAGATTGGAACGCAATTCTACTGGCGCTTTGCTTATGAGCACAGCGATAAACGGAATGGCCTCGCGCACAAACAGATAATCTTGCTGCATCCAGGTTTTGAATGTGTCGTCCGGAATGGAGCCGTCTGCGGTCATCTTCAGGAAGGGATGAGTCAGAATTTTTCCCCAGAGGTCACCGGCCTGGTTCAGCAAATGCTGATGAAAGGTTGTCATGTTTTCTCCTCCTCAAACATTCGGTAGTCTTTCAATGAAAAAACGCAGTCATTCTATCATCGGTTCCTCACAACGCTCCCGAAAATTACGAAAGCTGCCCACATTTAACGGCGAACAGCTTTCGCGAGGGAGGAAAAGCAAACTTTATGTCGAAAACGTTATGGTGGCGCTACTGCGAACGCTTCATAGTTATAAGCTGTATATTCACTCCACTCGTCAGGCACCTCATCTTCCGGAAAGATTGCCTCAACAGGGCATTCGGGTTCACAAGCACCGCAGTCAATGCACTCTTCGGGGTGAATGTAGAGCATCATTTTGTACGCCTCGTCCCCTTCCGATAACTCCGTGTCTTCGGGCTCATAGATGCAGTCTACCGGACAAACATCGACACATGCACGATCTTGGACGTCAACACAGGGCTCGGCAATGATGTAGGTCATCTGTATTCACCTCCTTTATGATGTATTGTCACAAAAGTTACAGATATTCTTTTAAAGTACGATTAACTCTTTTGGAACGTCTTAGTTTTGCTAAGGCTTCGTTGCGAATCTGACGGACCCGTTCCCGTGAGATCCCCAAGCGTTCACCAACTTCGCCCAGATTTAAAGCTCGGTCTCCATCTAAGCCATAAAGTTGGCGCAGAATGGTCCTCTCGCGCGTCGCCAAGAGACCAAATGCAGACTCGAGTTCTTGCTTTAGCGATTCTGATTTTAGTTGCTCATCCGGCTGCGTGGAGCCTTCATTAGGAATGAGGTTAAGCAATCGTTTGGCAGAGTCGTGGTCCAATGGAGCTTCCAACGAATGTTGAGTTAACAGAAATTCCGAAGTGGTGTTAATCCCATTTCTCTTGGACCCAAGCGCTTCATCAATCTCCGAGGATGAAGGTGGACGATTGAGTTTCTTCTCCAGCGTCTCAGCCGTTTGTCGAGTCTGTCGGAGTTCCCGCAAGCGATTTTGTGGCAATCGGACCGTATGGCTGATGTTAAACATGGCCTGTTGCATGGCTTGTCGAATCCACCAAACAGCGTAGGTAATGAATTTCAAACCTTTGCCGGGATCAAACGTTTTCAGGGCCCGCATTAACCCAATGTTGCCTTCGCTTATCAGATCTGCCAGAGGCAAACCCCGATTTTGATATTCTCTGGCCACCTGAACGACAAAACGCAAATTTGATCGGATTAGCTTATCCACGGCCTCGCGGTCACCTTTTTGAGCACGTGGAATGAGTTCCCTCTCTTCATCACGAGTCAACACCGGGATCTCGCTGATCTCATCCAAATACACTCTGGTAGAATCCTTTTGCATATTGTTAGTTTGCGTGTTGGGTTTTTGTTTTTTGCGAGTTGTCTTCATTATACCATCCTTTCGGTCACATACATTGGTTTAATCCGAACACCTTAAAGAAGTTCCAAAAACACTCTGATCCCAAGTCAATAAGTAAGTAATTACCCACAAACCTTGCATTAAAATAAGTGAGTATTTACTCACAGAGCCTACAATATAAAAAAATATTCTGTTTAATTCAAGACCTTTTTCGGTTAATTTCGGCTCCGGATTCCTTTCTAAATTATTTTCACAGATTCAGAACGTTTTCTGTTCCATAATGCTAGGAACAAAGGTTGATCCAAAATTATTCAGTGCAATTTTATCTTAATCAATTGTCCTCTTTTAGTTCCGGCGTATCCCCGATTACGAACCGCTCGTGAATCGTGTTGCCATCATCTCGAACCCTTGTCTGGATTCGTTCAGGCAAAGCCACATCGAGCGTTCAAATTGCTCACTTCAAAGTTCGCAAATACGCCACAATATCCTCCACATCGAAATCATCAAGCTGGAAATCTTTCATCGGTGTGTTTGGAACGATGCGACGCGGATCCTTGATGATATGGTACATGTAATTTTCCTTTAGTTTGCTCCCCACATGCGAAAGTTCCGGGCCGATATTTTGGCCCTCATCCTCAATTTTGTGGCAGCCGAAGCAGCCATACTGAAACACAAGGTCTTGGCCGGAAAGCACCATGTCACTGTCGGATTCCGTCCAATCGAAGTCATGCTCAGGAAACAGCTTATCCTTGGACAGGGTCATCAGATAAGCAGCGATGTCGCGAGCCTCCTTCTCAGATAGTTTGAAGTTGGGCATGCGAATAACCGGACGCTCGTCTTTGCTTTCCCAGCGAATGCGATAAGGCTCTTGCAAATATTCGACAAGCCATCTCTCTATGTACTTGTTGCCGGCAAATTCCAATCCGGGCGGAATGTTTAGCATCTGGGATGGCCCTTTGTGGCATTCAGCGCATTTAAGCGTTTCGAAGAGCGAGAGGCCATTCATGGGATTGGCTTCAGGCGGTTTCTCCACATCCGCTTTCGTCATCTCCGCTGCTTTGGCCTCTTTCGCTTCTCTGGCTTTGTTGCCTTCATAAGCTCCCCACGCCGTGAGAAAGACGATCAGCAGGATGGAGACCCCACCAATCGTCGTAGCCAGAGGACGCTGTGAAAGACGTCGTTCCGGATTTCGGTCGAGGAATGGCAGCAAAATCATGAGCGTCAAAAAGGCACCGGGGATGATCACCGCACCGATGATTTCCAAATTGCCTTCGAAGATTTTCAACAATTGGAACAGGCTGTAAAAATACCAGTCGGGACGCGGAACAAAACTCGTGTCGTTGGGATCGGCTTTGGCATCCAACGGAGCGCTAAAATTGGCCGCAATCACGACCAATATCATGACTAGCAAGAAAGCCACAAAACTGTCTCGAAACAGTTGCTGCGGATAAAATCGATTGGTGTAAGTCACGGAGTCGCCTTCTTTCACCCAGGGTGGGGCTGGCCCCAAACTTCGAATGTAATACAGGTGTCCGCCCACCACAAGAATCAGTAAGATGGGTAGAATGACCACATGAATCGCATAGAATCGGGAAAGGGTGATGCTGCCCATTTCCGATCCCCCCTGCAGGATCTTGATGATGTATTTTCCGATGAGGGGAACCACCCCGGCAATGTTAATCCCAACTTTGGTGGCGAAGAAGGCCTTCATGTCCCAGGGCAGTAGATAGCCCGTGAATGCAAATCCCAGCACCAGCAGGAGCAGAATCACGCCAAAAACCCACGTCCAGTGGCGAGGCCGTTTGTATGCCCCATAAAAAAACGTCCGAATGATGTGCAGAAAGATCACGACGACCATCCCGCTAGCAGCAAAATAGTGAATCCCTCGAATGAGGCGGCCAAAGAGGACATTTTCCTCAATGTACTGTACGCTTTCGTAAGCGGTTTCAGCATTCGGTGAATAATAAAATGCCAACAAGATTCCTGTAATAATTTGCACCGCAATCAGTGCGAGCAAGGCGGATCCCAGGGTGTGTGGCCAGTTCACGCCTTTCGGCATGAGTTCATTCAGAAGATCTTTAACAATGCCTATCAAGCCGTTAGAATTATTCTTTTGTCCTTGCATTCTGTATTCCTTTTTGACGTTTGATTTACCCTCCTACTAAGTTAGAGATCGGAAGACTTGAGACTTTTGGAACCGTACGTCTAAGCCTGAAGCTGAACCGAAATTTGGTTCTTTTCAATACGGACCGGAAGTTTTGCCAACGGTTTCGGTGGCGGTCCGGCAATGACCTCTCCGTTTATATTGTACGTGCCCTCGTGGCAGGGACAGATAAACTTATCCACATCCGAGTGCCAGGCAACATTGCATCCGGTGTGCGTACAAACGGCCGAAAGCACGGTGAGGCCCTGTTCAGCATCGGGATTGGACCGCACCCACACAAACCCTTTTCTCGCTTTGCGGGTATAACCGCTTTCGCTAACGTAGGTAAACGTTGCTTTTTGCGGCACAGTTGATTTGAAATCACCTACGGAACCCAATTCTATCCAGGGCGTGGCACCCTTGCGAAAAACAGGGGTCAAGAGATACCCCAGACCGGGGATGGCCAGGACCAGGGCAATCAGCGCGTTGAAAATGGCAATGGCTATTTTCAAAAAGCCGCGACGCGGCATGTTCTCTTCACTGGGTAGCAATGGTTCATTCATTTTTTTCCCTTAATTTTGACAAATCTGATACGAAATCGAGTTGGTTTGAAAGGTGTCTACTCTTTGGTCAATGGCAAAACTTTGTCTTCCTCAATCTTTATGAATGTAAGTTTGATGCAAATGCCAGGTCGGAGAGTTGTTTTAAGTTCCTTAATAAACAATTGGAAACGTCGCTCCCCCAGATCTTCGAAAGTCCTAACAAATTTCACCGGTGTCTTTATTTCAACTGTTTTGAGTTTGTTTTTGAATTTGGGCATCTAGTTCTTGCCATTGGGGGTAATAGATGCAAGCAACTCCCGATCTGTTCGGCATGAAGTCAAGCCTGAGACAAATTTGCACGCCGGCCATAATTACGAACAGAACATCGAGCCCTGACGTCCATCGAGGATCCATGATCGACCTCCTGGAATCAGACGGAATGAAAATCAGATGAATTGCTGACTTTGGAGGTGAAGTGTTGTCGGATACGCAAAGCGAAGCCGCCGGTTTAAAGTTTCGGAAACCAGCGGCTGCATCGTTTCACAAAATGTGCCGTGAAACATTCACGTATTACTTCAAAGTTTCCAAATAATCGGCGATGGCCTCCAGATTTTCCTCGGGCAAGTGAGCAAAAGACGGCATGATCGTGTCCTCCTTGAACTGTTTCGGGTCTTTGAGATTTGCGACAAACCATTGCCGGTCGTGCCGATTTGCGACTTCCGTCAGATCCGGAGCGATGTCTTTGCCCAGCCCTGCGATGGAATGACAATTCAGGCAATTGTTTTGATAAACCAGATACGCTCCCTCGAACACATTTTCCGGCATGGATTCAATCTGCTCTCTCTCTTTGGGTTTGGTTTGGTAAAGGAATTCGTCGAGTGCTTGAATCTCGTCTCTCAGTATGCGTCTCTGTTTGCGTTTGGATTTCTCCTCGCGCAAGACAATGGGCGATTCCTTTTTGACATGTCCGGCAAACCAATCATCGTCGCGTTTGTCCGTAACCGGAGTCAAATCGTCCTTAGCTTCTTCATCGAGCGTGTGACAGTCCGAACACTTTTTTAAGACGAACAGTCGCTTACCGGCGATCTGCGCCACGTTTAAATGGCTGTATGAGACGTCTTTTTGCTTCTTTTCTTCTGTCTTTTCTTGTGTGAATGCCACGAAAACAAAACTGATGAGAATCAACAAAAATAAGACCTGCGCCCTTTTCATTAAATACAACCTCCTTGGTTATAGTCATTTAAAATGGCAATCTCAATTGTCGGTAAATGTTGAATCCTAAGCGAAAATCGCCATCCACAAAATCAAGGTTACCGCCGCTCATGTACTGAGGCGTTGTCAATCCCAATGAATTTGTGATGTACACATGAAACACATGCCCGCCGATTCTTCGTTCAAGGCCGATAGTGAACGAATCGTAGATTTCGCCCCCAGGAGGTAGTTCCACTGTGGCTGCGCCCTCCTCACCGGAAATTATTGGCACCGCTTCGAGAAAGACTGAAAACCCTGCGAATAATAGGAGTTTTCCCGCAACCCCGAACGTGATTAGAGCATCTTCATCAGCCAATCTGACGTTGCCGTTCAGTAGAACGCCTGGAGTCAAAAGCACCGAGAGCCTTTCATGGACTTGTTTGGTTAAGGCCACTTGTGCAAACCAGGCGAATCTTTCGCTGTCTGTTCGGCTCAAAAAGTCACCACCCGGATCATCCGGATCGCGAATCTCTTTCACGGTGGCCCAATCAAAGCCAGCAAATATCGCGGCGGAGAGGGGGATCGAGCCATCGGCTTTTTCACGCAAAAAGCGCCATTTGCCTGCAAATTCAAACGTCGCGTCCACGGCAGAACGTCCGGCGCTAACCGCGATGTCATTATTAACGGCAAATGTCATTTGCGTATACATGCGTGCGCCAAAATCCAGGCCAAAGAGTTTATCAAAGCCCTCTCGGGTCCTGCCGCGCCACCGGTGCGCGATTCGGTAGGAGAACAGGCCCTTATCCAAAGTTTGGGTTGTGGGTAGCGTTGCCAATGACAGACCGGGGAACGCTTGCACATATTCACGCTCTGGCGCTTCGGCACGTTTCTGAGTCGGTTCCATGGATTTAATCCAGGATTCGATCGTTGCGATTTGTTCCGCCGACAGCGGGTCAGCCCCTCGTGGCATCTGCTCACCTTCAATGTTCGGGCTGCCCTTTAATTTCATGATGAGATAGCTGTTTACCGGATCTCCGGGCTTAACCCGCATGATGTCCGACTTTTCTTTGCTTGGGACATTGACCAACGATGAGATGATGAACCCCTCGCTCAGATCGAGTCCCTGAGGTGCATTGGGTCCGGCATGGCATCCGGCGAACGCACAGTTGTCCTCAAAAATAAAAAATACCTTATCGGGTACTTCTTGCTGGGAATACACTGCCATTGGCGATACCACGGTCCACATAATTACTAAGGCCACGAAGAATGGCAGGATTCTGTATGTTTCGCCGAGCTTTTGCATATACCGTTCTAACATACGTCCCCTCCTGGAATGAATGAATATCTAAGACAAATTATTTCATTATTTTAAAGTTGTCTGAATTTAAAAGAATTGTAAAGAATGTCAAGCGATTTTGGACGGGACNNCTTTTTCGAAGCCTTGTTACCGGACACTATTTGGATTTGGACACAGATTGACACTGATGATCCAGATTTTGGATTGTTTTACTCACCCAAACAAGTAAAAATCAGAGGAATAATCAGCGCGAACCAGTGAACATCTGTGTCCAAAAGTCTATGGTTTCTCCGTTTTGCAAAGTTCCGGGAGTGAATTTCGTGACTTAGAGATCTGCATCCCAATTCTTAATTTTCCTGTTGACTTTATTCTTGAAAAATCGTAAATGCGGTTTAAGTTCATCCCGTCACTTTTAACCAATTAAAGGAGGTTCCCATGAAACGGAGATGGATAACTTTAGTTACCGCTGCGGTGTTCTTAACACTTTGCGCGTTGGGCGTGCAGGCACAAGACGAAGCGTCAAGAGGCCAACTTTTTTTAGTTGCGGAAGATGTGGTGAAACCTGCCATGGCTAACCAATACGAAGCCGCCGTGAAAGAAATGATGTCAGCGGTTGCAACACACAAACTGGCCGTACCTTCTATTCATGTTTCCATGCGGGAAGATTTCCACTATTATTATCTCATCCCCATAGAAAGCGTTGCCCAGATGGAAAAAGTCGATAAAGCCTTTGGAGAGTTTATCGATAAAATCGGCAAAGACAAGTGGAAAACTCTCCATGAACCTTTCAGTGGGATGCTTGAATATGAAAAACACTTCATGGCCCAAAGGTCGGGTGAGCTTTCTTACACCCCGGAAACCCCAAGGCTGAAGGAAGAAGAGGCGAAATTTCTGCATTGGACCTTTTACCATGTTCAGTATGGCAAGGGCGAAGAAGCCCACCAAATCGCCAAGGAATACGCCAGCCTGTTTAAAAGCAAAAATATTCCCAACGGATACGACGTTTACTGGGGCGGCATCGGTACCGAAATGCCCTTGATTGCAGTCGTCGAATGGGCGAAAGATGCGGCAGATTATTACACGCAAAACAAGAAGACACAAGAATTGCTCGGCGATGAGGGGAAAAAGCTGGCGGAAAGAGCGCTCGGCATTACCCGAAAAATTGAGCATGTGAACGGTTGGGCACGGCCGGACCTATCATATATACCCGAAGCGGAAGGAACGAATTGAGCGAGTTTGACCTCCATTGGAGTTACATAAGCCGCCGGTATCTGGCACCGGTGGCTTATGTTTACTTTTTTTGTATAAGATGTTTGCCATCTCCTTTTGCAGCAATAACATCAGCGATGGTTTCCGGCTGGTGTGCTTCAATCCAATCCGAATAGTTGCCCTGATAGCCAACCCGGCGCTGACAGGCTTCTACCTTCTCGATCAGCGAGCGCACGTCTTCAACGCTAAGGAGGTTTTTTTCTTCAAGCACTTCGGTAATTTTCTGAATTCGTTTCTCCGTTCGCTGAGTGGCGAAACTCAATAACCGCTGATAATCCTCCTCACGCCAGGCCAGAAACTCTTCCAGGACATGTTCGGAAACCTGTCTGCCGTGCTCCAGTGAAGCTTTTATATTGCCTTTCCCGGTCACGACATTTCCGAGTGCGAACACATGTTCATATTGTCGCAACTGCCCCGTTTCATGGTCACGCAACTCGTAGAGTTCGTGGTTCATGTTGACTCCCGGGATTGGCTCGGGAATGCTGCCGATGGAAGACACCACCAAAGGCGATCTCACCTCATGTTCGGTGTTTTCCTTCGTGTGGACTTTGCCCTTTTTTATTTCGGTTTCCTTGAACTTCAAGCCGCCCAACTGGCCGTTTTTCTCGATGAGGCCAGAAGGAACCCGACACGCCTGAAAGTTGAATAGAAATTTCTTCTGGAAATTTTTCAGAATTTTTTCACGGGCTGCGTAAACTTTTTCTTTTCGCTCCGGGGAGGCGTCGGCAGGCATTTGCGAGAGGGGCATGTCTCGGACTCGGCGGCGATAAAAAAGTGTACAGCCCTTTAGACCTAACTGTTCGAGGGTCAAATTGTGCTCGGCCAGGACCTTAGAAATGGAAGCATGCTCCAGACTTAGGATGTCAATATCAATTCCCCTTTTCTGTAAGGCCGGCAGCACCGTCTCCAACATCAAGATTTTCACCACATCCAGTGAGGCGAGCCCTCCACCGACAACGATGGCGCCGTCCGGGATGTCGTAATGGTCTCCTTGATAATCGCGTTCGTGGTAGTGATTGAACCACTTAACCAGGTCGTTTTGGTAAACCAATCCTTTTTCGACAAATCGGTCTGCGCCGTCGACGGGCAGCGGTCGATCTTTCCAGGCCCCGTTTGCCAGCAAAACGCCGGTGAACCCCCAATTTTCCACTAAATCGATAAAATCAAAATCCTGTCCTAGCCTGGTTTTCGGGACAAAAAGCACATTTGGATGGGAAAGCCTCTCATCGATTCGGCGTTCTTCCTGAGCCTGCAATTTCACATGCCATTTGGGGAGACCGTCTTCGATCTTACCATAAGGTCGTTCGTTTTGCTCAAAGACCGCTACTTTAACTCCACGTTTGGCGAGATTGCCTGCTGCTACGGAACCGGCTACGGCGCCACCGATAACGGCAACAAAGTGCGAGGGATGAAGTTGCATAAATAACCCCCTTTTGCTAACTTGCGCTCAACCTACATGTTCACGAGTTTCATGGGACGTATGATGCAAATCGTGATGAGAATTTGCACTGGATGATAACTTCTGATGAGACTTCGCTAAAAAAATAGAAAGATTGAAAGAGAATTTCAAGCATTTTCAATGATTGGCTGCCCTGCGGCTTTAGTCTGGAAGTTTCCAATATAACACACAAATGCCAGGATTTATTTCTAATCCGGTCCCACTGCTACTGCCACTGTCCGTGCCGCGTGCCCCATTGTCCTGCTCGTTCCCAAGCTCCCGCTTGGGAACGCCCGTGCCGTGAAGCTCTGCTTCGCCTTTCTCTGTGCGAGGAAGCAGACGGTTATTGGGTGCATCCCGGCGTTCGGCGCGGACACCCCTGCCGACTTCGTCGGCGGTCCCCTCAAGGGAACATTTTTTTCCACTGCCACTACTACTGACGCTCCACTTTCTTGAAATCCAAATTGTTGAAATGGAAATCGGGGTTGGGAAGATCGATCTTAAGGCCGGTCACTTCACCGTTGGAATCAAAACGAAACGTAACAAATCCTTCGGGCAGAAACTCATCTCTGAATTTGATTCGGAAGGTGTCGTAATGCCAATGCTGCATGGCACTGACAAAGATGTCTTTTGTGGGCACCAGCGTTAACCATAATTGGCCGTCCTTCAGTTCAACCGTGGCATCGCCGTACATTTGGTCGTTATACGTTCCCGTGTATTGACTCAAGTCCAGCGAAGGTTGGGTGTTCTTCGCACGTTTCGCTTTGCGTTCCGCCATCCGCTTTTGCTCCCCCTGTTCCCGCCTGTTTTTCAGCTCCAGATAATATTGTGCCCAATCTTTGTCGCCCTCATTCAGAAACGTGTCCAGAATCTTGTAGCGCAAGGCATTGGGCAGACGATTCATGTCATTGGTGAGAATCACAAAGCCCAGGTTTTCTTCGGGAACGAGGGTCACTTTCGAAATGTAGCCGGGCATGCCGCCGCCGTGTTCCGCGACTTTTCGGCCGGAATAATCGAACAGGAACCAGCCCAAGCCATACGCATAAAAATGGCTGCCAGTGTCTTTCATAAATGATGACAGATTCAAAAGCGTCTGCGGTGCAAAAAGCTGTTCAACGGTATCTTCGTTCAGCAGCCGCTGGCCTTGGTAGGTGCCGCCATTCAGCAGCATGGTGATCCAGCGAGACATCTCTTCCGCATTCGAGTAAATCGAGCCTGCGGGACCCGGATCTTCGATGTACAACTCTCGGACTTTGCCATCCAAATGTGGATAAGCAATGTCCTGATCCTCGGTCAAGTGTTCGCTGCACGTTCTGGAATCGGTCATGTCAAGTGGGTTAAAAATACGCTCATACACAAAATCAGACCAGGTTGTATCGGACACTTCATGCACAATTTCTCCGGCAATCAGGAACATGTTGTTCTGATAGCCAAACTGACTGCGAAAATCTCTTCTGAGGGGTAAATGGCGCATCCTCCTGATAATTTCTTCATTTGAATAATCGGTTTCGTACCAGAGTAAATCCCCGTCAAACGTGGCCAGACCGGACCGATGGCTCAAAATATCGATCATGTTGAGTTCTTTTGTGACGTAAGGTTCCGATAGACGAAACTCAGGGATGTAATCAATGACTTTGTCTTGCCAAGCGATCTTGCCTTCTTCGACCAGCATTCCCAGGCAGGCGGCGGTGAAGGCTTTGGTGCAAGAGGCGATGTTGAACAGGGAGCGCACGGTCATGGGTTCATTCTTGCTAGCGTCTTTCAAACCGTACGCCTTCCTGAAAGTCACCGAGCCATCCTTCACAATCGAAATGGTCAAGCCTGTTAGGTCAAAATCCTTTACAGCTTTTTCGATGTAGTGGTCGAGGTTATCGTAATTGACATGGTTCTGTGCTGTCAGTGCGATCGGCAAAACGCCAATCAATAAAACGATTATGGCAACTTTCATCGATGGTCTCATCCTTCACTTCTCCTAATCAAATTTTTCTCGATTGTAAAGCGATTGTGTGAATTACCGTATCTGACGCTTTCTTCGCTTCAGCCGGGGACGGTTGACGCTTGCAGCGAGTTCTTACGTTCGGCTTCTTTCTTGATGATTCGCAATGCTTCCCTGCGAATCCAGGCGCTGAATGGACCGATGAAAATCCAGTACACGCGGAACCGCCGGAAACTTTGTTCATCCAAACAGTGAATCCTGGTCTCCGTCACGATCTGGCTGATCGTTTCTGTCCGTGATCTCAAGTGGAAGCCACACACCGCTTTTGCGTAGCCCTCCTTGTTGAAACTTTTGAATCCTTCCGCATCGATGACTTGCAGGCCGCCTTTCAGCGTCCAGAAACGTCCCACGATTCCAAGCAGCAATTCCTGGTTCGGAATTTCTCCCAAAACGGCGAACCCAATCTTTCGCAATCCTTCCAATGTCAGCGCGGAGAGCGGCAGTCCACGTAATTTGAAGAGCCATTGAATTGGCCGAGAGCGACTCACGTCAAGGGAGCGCACCAGCTTGTAGACTCTGTCAACCGATGAGAGGATTTCGATGTCGTGGCGTTCGGTGAACTGATATTCTGGCAGAAACTGATCGATCAGCATTTTTTCTTTGGTGATCAGACTCACCCCCTAAATCCCCCTCTCTTGACCAAGAGAGGGGGGCTTCTCCTTTATACTCATCACTGTTAAAAGGTCCCTTCTCTTCTCAAGAGAAGGGGGTTGGGGGTTGAGTTCCATAATGCTACCGGCAAGCCCTCAACCTCTCCGGTCACGAGCATTTGTGCCCCTCTCGAAAAACAAAATCAGGGTTTTTTCAAAAGTTTGTTTTAGTTCTTGCAGTCTGTTTTCGTCCATGGTGAGACTGTCGCGATCAAACCACGGCGGCGAAAGGTAGAGCGCTCGATTTAGTTCGACTTGCGCCCACGGCACGTTGCTCTGTCCATAATGACGGCTGATGTAACCTCCGGCAAATGGCTGATTG
>JAABYK010000549.1 GCA_011775825.1 Candidatus Zhuqueibacterota bacterium
AATTAGGACGCCTTGCCCTCATGGGCCATTTGCCAGAACGCCTTCTCCAGACCGCAGAGCTCGGTGAAGACTTCTTCGGTGCGGTTACAGTCTTCTTCTCTGGCTTTGGCAAGCATCTCGTCGGCTTGTTTCTCAAGCCGACGCACATAGTTGGTGAACTCCGGATTGCCCCATCGGTCAACAAATTCCTCGTACGCATTGACCATCGGTCCGGGCAGTTGCCACGCCTGGTTGTAAGCCAGCTCGATGGCCCAGAACGCCACGGCTTGCACGGTGTAGGGTTCGAGACCGAGGTTTTCCATGAACTGGCAGTAGCGCTTACATGTGTCTTGTCTCGACGTGTTCAGGTCTAAATTGCGCTCCTGAGCCTTCTCCGCAAACCAATTGAGTTCATCCTTCAGGGCGGCCAAACCGCCAAGGACGGTATCAAAATGGGGCACAGGCGCTACTGCCAAAAGGCGTGCAACCATGCGTGTAAATTCCGTGACAAACAAGTAATCTTGCACCAGCCAGATGTTAAACTGTTCGGGCTTGATCGTACCCATTTTGCAATCGTTCAAAAAGGGATGAACGGTGGCCGCCTCCCAGGCCTGTTTGTGTTTGTCGATCAGGGATTTGCAAGTCAAGGGCATTTAGCTTTGCCTTTCTCTTTTTTCTTACATACATAAGCTTTGGATCTAAAATTTACAGAAATTTCCCTAAAATGCAAATGATCCAGTATGCAACTCGGCGTATGTGTCAATTGTTGAGTGAGAATTATAGCGAAGAGCGCTCGTCATTCGCTTTTCGCCTACGCTCCTTGCTTGCATTTTATGAAAAAAGCTACACATTTATGCGAGGGACTTCGGTGTACCTTTGTTAAAATTTATTCTGCTTGATTTTTAAGATAGATTGGCCTATGTTTTAATAAACCCAAATGCTCAAAAGACAACGATGACAAGAAATTTCAAACAACTTCGGTTCTCGTTCTTATTCATTTTCGGTTTCGTCCTGACGGGATGTGGTCACGAAAACTCACCGAAGGGTGTGGCGGAAGAATTCCTGTTTCGTTACTTCATCGAACTCAATCAGCGCGGTGCCCTGGATTTAAGCACCGGTTTGGCCGTTGATAAATTGAACAAAGAGATCGAACTTACCCAAAGCGTCCGCATGGAGCCGAATTTGGAGTTGTCGAAGCATCGTCCTTTTATTGACTACGAGCTTGTGAACACACAACAGCGCAAAGATGAAACGGTGACCCTTTTCTTCGATGTCACCATCGAGCAAAAAGGCGGCTACAAATACCAGCGCGAGGCGGTTCTGTCAGCTACTGAGTTGGAGGGTACGTGGAAAATAAGCAACTTCGACATATTCGATCGTGACAGGCCCTAACCCGGTAAACCGGAAATCCGAAGCACGAATCTAAAAACATCGAAACAATGTCGAGATTCAAATTCTTAAATGTCAAGTCTAAAAATAGACCATGCTGTTTCGAATTTTTGTTATTTGATATTCGGATTTTCAGGTTTCGCTATTTGGATGTCGTATTTGACGCTCAAATCTGTCTGTTTTAACTTTTAAAAAATCTTCGGTCAAAAGCAAAATCCAATGCCTCACAAAAGCAAACTTCTGGCCGGGAAGCCCATCTCTCCTGAACCCATCGATTCGAAGACGTCCATTGCGGAGCTGGTAGACAAGAGTTTCCTGGCGTACAATGGTGCACGAATGCGCGAGGGCTGCCAACTTTTCACCCAGAAGATGCTGGCCGAGTACGTCACCGTCGGTCTGAGTCTGACAGGGGCATTGACCCCTGCGGGCCTGGGAATGTCCTGCATCATTCCACTCATCGAACACGGCTTCGTGGACTGGATTGTGAGCACGGGTGCGAACGTGTATCACGATACCCACTTTGCGCTGGGTCTTTCTATGCATCAAGGCACGTTTAAAGCGGATGACGTGATTTTGCGGAAAGAGGGTGTGGTGCGAATTTACGACATCTTTTTCGATTATGATGTGCTTCTGTCCACAGACGCCTTTTACAGAAAAGTCATCGAGGCGCCAGAATTTCAAAGAAGGATGAGCACGGCCGAGTTTCATTATCTCATCGGCAAATATGTGAATGAACGGGAAAAGGCCCTAGGCTTAAACAAAAAATCGTTGGTCTCGACAGCATACCTTGCCGGAGTACCGATCTTTACCTCCTCGCCTGGAGACAGTTCCATTGGCATGAACGTCGCTGCAAAAGCGTTGGAAGGGAACAACTTGAGAATTGATGTTTCGGCCGATGTTAATGAAAGCGCCGCCCTTGTTTTGGATGCCAAGCGGACCGGAGGCAAAAGTGCCGTCTTGATCATGGGCGGCGGCTCACCGAAGAATTTCCTCTTGCAAACCGAACCTCAAATCCAGGAAGTGCTGGGCATCGATGAAAAGGGCCACGATTACTACCTGCAATTCACAGACGCCAGAATCGATACCGGGGGACTGTCCGGGGCCACCCCATCCGAAGCTGTAAGTTGGGGCAAGGTCGATCCCGAGCAACTGCCGGACACCGTCACTTGCTATTGCGATGCCACCATCGCCTTGCCGATCCTCACCGCATATGCTTTATCCACTCACAAGCCTCGCCAATTGAAAAAGCTTTACCACAAACGCGAGGAATTGCTCAAGAAGCTGCGAGATGAATATTTAGAGAATAAGGAGCAGTAGAATCTCTCGCCCAAGCAGTGTGTTCCCTTAATCAAGCCGGAAACTTGAGATCACATTTAGAAACAGCCATGGCATGGTGTCTTAAGTTATGAGGGAATACTACTCCTTCAAAATTGTATTGAAAATTTGTTGGCTGCATATTCGAACTGGTTTACTGAAATGGAGTTTATCAATGTTATTCCGGAGTTTTGTTACGACGTGCACCATTTGCTTTCTTCTTTTCTGGCCCGCCAGCAAAGGCATCAGTCAAATTAATCCATTCGAGACCGGCACCGTCATCGATACGGTTCGGTGTCGGGCCAAGCCGGAGCAAACTTACGCGCTTTATTTGCCTTCGGATTACACACGCGACCGAACGTGGCCCATTATTTATGCATTCGACCCGGTGGCGCGCGGCGCCAAACCGGTGCGTTTGTTGAAAGCTGCTGCCGAGAAGTATGGTTACGTGGTAGTCGGATCGAACAATTCCAGGAATGGACCGATGCAGCCACAATTCGATGCAGCGAACGCGCTTTCACGCGACACGCACATCCGATTCTCTCTTGATCCGAATCGGCTCTACACGACAGGATTTTCCGGCGGCGCTCGGCTTGCCTGCACCATCGCGGTCCAAACCGGAAGAATCGCCGGGGTCATTGCCTGCGGAGCGGGCTTCTCTCCAAACTATCCTCCCACTTCTGTTGTATCGTTTGCATTTGCAGGAACAGTGGGAAATCGGGACATGAATTATACCGAAATGCGCCACTTTTCTCGAAAATTGGACAAATTGGAATACCCCAACAGGATTTTGATCTTCGACGGTGGACATGAATGGCCGTCACAAGAGATCTTCACCGAGGCCGTCGAATGGCTCGAATTGCAAGCCATGAAAAGGGGCACAAAACCCAGGGATGACACATTCATTGATACGCTTTTTACGCAACGCCTCAATAAAGCAAAGGAACTCGAAAACTCTGATCGAATCTTCGCAGCTTACAATGCCTATTGCCAGATTGCAGAAGATTTCAGCGAACTTCAAGACCTTGAGAGCATTGAAAATGAACTCGAGAGATGGGAAGAATCGAAAATCGTAAAAGAAGCTCTGAAGGAAGAGAAGAGAAGAGAAGAAAAGGAGCTGAAATATTTAGACAAATATGTGAAAGCCTTCAATTCAATTGATGTGAATGACTTGCAGGATGGTGAGTTCAAGAAGCGAGATTGGTGGGAAGACGAAACAGAAGACTTGCGTGAAAAACTCACCGAGGCTGAGAGTGAGAGGAAGAAGCTGATGTTCCGAAGGATCCTTGACTGGATGTGGCGGCGTTGTTCTGAGCAATCTTCTTTTGCCTTTCGTCAGAACAAGCCCAAGGAAGCTCTGATCTATGTTGAAATCTGGAATGCGGTTCTTCCCGAGCGACCGTATCCCACTTACAATCTTGCACGCGCCTACGCGGTCAATGGCAGGGTAGACAGAGGCCTACTTGCTTTAGAGGAAGCGATAAGGCTCGGATTCAGAAACGTAGAACTTATGGAAACCGATCCGTACCTGAGTTCATTGAGAGACGAAAAACAATACCGAAACCTGATTGCAGAGCTCAAGCATGAGACGTTTTAGCGTTTGCCTACTGAATTGATTACGAACCCAATCCGACGATTCTTTTGCCGTCCTTCTGGCGTTGCGTTTGAGGCGATGGGATTGTCCGGTCCCAAACTCATGGCAAACCCCGCGATCCACAAAATACTGCTTGACGGCTTCAGCGCATCGTCGCGACAGCCGCCTGTTGGTGGAACGCTTCCCGGTGTTATCGGTGTAGCCGTGAATGACCATTTGCGTATTCGGATACTCCTTGAAGGTCTTGAGACGTCCTTTCGAATAGTTCGAAGTCGGCGGTAATTTTGGCGCTTCGTGAGGCGAATTCCACCCTTCCACGATCTCCGGGATTGGTTTTGAACGAATAGACTTCACTAAAATCATCATTGCCGTCCGAGTCAGTGTCAAGCTCCTCCGGATTTGTTCCATAAGATTTTTCATCTTTGGTTAACGGGCCATCGCCGCCCTGCTGCCCAAACAGTGAACCCTAACCAAAATGAAACATGCCTTTCATACTATCTATTGCGAATCGATTCAAATTTAAGAATCTTTAGAACTTAAGGATGGTTAGTAATGCAATCGCCTCGATTGCGCAGCCTTTCTTATCAGAATTAAGCAAACCCAACCAGCCAGGGTGTCAGAAGGTAGGAAATGGTGTCCTTTGGAGTGCAAAAATACGCTTCGCTGATTTTTGCACTCCAGCAGGGCGTTGTCTGTAAAAATATGCTGGCTTCGCTCACTGATTTTTACACCCCATCTGAGCATGGAACGTTTCCGACATTTAAAGCAACAAAATTTTGTTGAGGGCCTTTAGTCAAGGTTAATTGGGCTTTGTCTTAAGATGGAGGTAAGCCGTGAGCACTTCAATTGGACTCGATGCCGATAATGGTCACGTCGTCCCATTTGTGCTCGGCGGTGCTGAAGTTTCTTGCGGCTTGCGTCAGCTCCTCAAGAATTTCATGGTTGGATTTATGTGAGATTTTCTTCAGAGTTTGGAATAGTACAGTGTTTTCGAAATGTTCCTGCGATTCATTCTCAGCCTCGGTGATGCCATCGGTGAAAAGAATCAGGCGGTCGCCTTTTTGAAGTTGGACCGACACTTCCTCGCCGGGATTGAACAGCTTGTCGTCGGCAATGCCCAAGAGTAGGCCATTGGCAGGGATACGGTCGGTGGTCTTGTCTCGAGATTTGAGATGATATGGATGGGGAACGCCGGCGTTGACGAGGGTGCATGTGGAATTTCTCAGATCAACGATGGCTATCATGGCGGCCACGAAATGCCCTTTCGGAAGAACCTTACAGAGCACCTGGTTCATGTACTTGAGGATGTCTTGCGGCCTGGGGTTTTGATCTCTGAACGTCGCGAAAGCGGACTTCAAAAGAACGGTCATCAGGGCAGCCTGGATTCCATGTCCGGTGACATCGGCGATCAGAATGGCCAGTCGATCGTCTGCAAGGTTAATGACATCGTAGAAATCCCCGCCGATTTCCAAAGCCGGCTGATATTTTGCTACAATAGAGAAACCGTCGGAACTTGGGAAGGCTTGAGGAAGCATGCTTTGTTGGACGCTCTGTGCCAACAAAAGCTCTTGCTTGAGCATGTCATTGCGCTGCGCCAACGCATCCTTTTCTAACAGCACGTCATCCAATTCACGAATTTTTTCTTCGAGCACGCATCTCAGTTGTTTATGGGAGACGCCGTTTCGAATCAGCAGCTTCAGATGCTCATTGTCCCAGGGTTTTTCGATATATTGATACAACCCGACTTCATTGATCGCTTTGATCGCGTTTTCTTTGTCGGCATAACCGGTGAGCAAGATACGTGTGCAATCGGGATACATGTTCTTTACTTCGGAAAGAAATTGCAAGCCATCCATCTTGGGCATAAGGAAATCGGAAACCACCACGTCCGGCGGGTTCTTTTTCAACTCATTCAAAGCCTCGATTCCGGAATGAAATGCGTGAACCTCGTAATCCGTTTCCATCTCCAGATAAGAAGAGAGCGTGGTGGTGACCAACTCATCGTCATCGACCACATACACCACAGCCTGGGGTGACAAATTGTCAACGTCCTTTGTGCGATTTGACATCTACTTACCTGCGAAAAGCAAATTTTTTTCCAAAAATTTGGCCCGTGATAGAAATTGTTGGCCTATCCGTAAGTCACCAGAGTAGTAATAGGCCAAGCCCAGCACTTTATATCCGCGCGGGTCCCGCCTGTTGAATTGCAGGAGTTTCAAGCCGGTCCTTTTCATTTTCTCATAATCTCTTTTATCGCGGAAGGCTTTGGCCATCAGAAAGAGTACCTTCCCAAGATCGGCGCCGTAGTCTGCGGCGCGCTTGAACTCGGAAACCGCGGCAGCATGGGCGCCTGCCTTCAAATAACGTATCCCGTCCGTCAAATGTCTCACGGACCTGCTCTTGTCTTCGCGCATGGTGCGTTTTACTTCCTTGAGCTTGTCTATTCTATCGTCGTCTTCAAAGTAATCCTTGTCCCGCTGAAACAGGAAGCTGATTTGTCGTTTCTCCAACTTATTCTTGAACATTAAGGCCAGTTTGTCATCCCTGCGATCGAACACTTCCATCACCGGAATCAAGTCCATAGGACGGGACTGAATTTTGCCAAACGTCTTTTTCCACGCTTCATGAAACGGCCCACCAACACCCGTAACTTCCACGGCAAACCAGATATGGTTGTTCTTGATGGTATAGTCCACCGTCTCATCTGAAAAGATTTCGGAATATTTCTTGTGAATTCCGGTATCGAATAACACAATCGGATGCTCGGAGGCGTTAAGCAAAGCGGTGGCAATCCTGTTCGCTTCCAGCAGTGCCGCAAAGGTAATGGCCAACTCCTGGGCGCTGCCCTTCGACTCGCTAAAAATTTCCAGTGGAGGGATTAAATAAAGCGTGTCCTCCTCTGCCAGTTTTGAGAAAAAATCAGATTTGTGAGCGGTTGGTTCGTACTGGAGGCCGTAAGCACCCAACGCATCAAACATGAGGGCAGCCTTCAGGATTTTCTGATTGATGTCATATTTCGTCAAGGGGCCTGAATAGTGGTCATTCACGATCTCGACAAATCTCTGAAGATTGCTGTCGATGGGAATCAGCAAAGCTGTGTTGGTCAAATCGTTGTTTGTTGCCTGCGCCAACGAGGTGGAGGTCAGGGCAAACATGCAGAACGATATTTTGAACAGCGATTTCATCATGCCAAAACAGATGTTGAGGACTAAATTTTGAATCTTTTCAGGAACTGGAATAAGTGATGAACCTCGATCGGCCCCTGGACTTACAAAGAATGCTCGGACTCCTCCCAGATGGTGGGGTACTGGCTTAAATATCCTATCTCCACAATTCAACCAGCATGTATGGGGTCCGGTTCCCGTTTTGACAACGTCTCTTTCTAACGAGCACCCAATCGTACTTCGAAAGGTTTTATGAATATAACATCTTTAGCCTATGAAAATCAATAGTTAAATGGTCAATCAACAATTTAGGTTTTCCTTGAGTTTGAACACGTTTCTGCATAAAATTAACTGAAAAAAGAGCCGGAAACCAAAACGACAAAACAATTTGTGTGTAGAGCAATGCCTGAAAGGCTATTCAGGTTTATTCAGATATCCATTTTAGTAAGCGAAACCATTTAGGGCAAAACATTTCTCTTAATGAGCGGGTGTGGTGGAAATTGCCCATTAAGGCTAATATAATATTCAAACCAGACGCATTTCTTGTGAGACTTTCAATCCTCAACCGTTTTTTTAGAGTTTTGCCCAAAATCGTTTTAGCTTTCTTTGGCGCTGCCTGAATAGTTAATCTGGTTACTCTTAATCATTTTGTCTACAATTATTTTGTCTTTTAAAATCTTTGCCCACTGTGCAACGATTTCATTGAAGGTACTGGCGTTTCTTTGTAATCTTTAGGCAACCCTAAATGAAATTCGCATGTCTTAAGAATCGAAACTCGAGTTTATCACTGGTAACGGAGACAAGATTGCCGCCGGCAGCTTTTGGAATCCAAAAACGCAAACGTGCATTTCGTTCAAAACGAAAACAGGACGTCGCAGATGTCGACTCGGAAATCATCGCTCGATGTCAAAAAGGCGAACGAGAGGCGCAGTATAAGCTGTATCAGCGGTACAAGGATTGGGTTTTCAACGTTGCGTATCGGATGTCCAACAACATGCAAGAAGCGGAGGACATCAGCCAGAAAGTGTTTTTGCGCGTGTTTCGAAACATCGATTCATTTCGTGGAGATGCTGCGTTTTCGTCATGGATCTACAGAATTGCGGTAAACATTTGTATCAATCATTTTCGCAAGGTGAAAAAGCACAAGGAGACGATTTCAACCGAATTATCAAAGTTGCAGAACCCGGATGCGCTGCTTGCCGGTGGCGAAAACGAGACGTTCAATTTGAAGCCGTATTTAGAAACTGCGATTTGCGCACTGCCGCAAGGATACCGAATGGTTTTCTTTTTGCATGACGTGCAGGGTTACAATCACAAAGAAATCGCAAAGATGCTCAGCATTGCTGACGGCACTTCGAAATCGCAATTGCATAAGGCAAGAAAAGAATTGAAAGGGATGCTCGAACCCTATTTAATGATGATTGACAAGATTTGACTTTATTTGAACAAAAATCGATGGGCTTAAAATGGATTGCAAGAAATTTGAAAACAAAATCTCTGCTTACTTAGACGAAACACTTTCCGACACGGAACGAGAAGCATTCGAAAAGCATATCGAGACGTGCGCCAAATGTTCTTCGGAAACGGCGAAGCTCGGTCTCATCCTGTCCGAGGCATCGTCTTTCGAGCGTGTCGAAGCCCCCGAATCGCTCTGGAAAGGCATCGAATCCGAACTCGATGCAGCGCCCGCTTCCTTTGTTGACAAACTGTCATCCAAAGTCAGCGGTTGGAAGCAGAATATTGACAGCACGTTTAGACTGCCCGCGCCTGTATATCAGTTGGCGGGGGTGGCTGCCATCCTGTTGATTGGTATTCTCGTGGGGCGCTACTTCTTTCCTTCCACCAATGGAGATGAGTTGGCACAGCGAAATCTTCCGGCCCATAAAGTAAGAATGGTGACCAGTCGCACCGATCATTTTGTTGAAAAATCCAAAGTCTTGTTTCTCGGAATCGTCAATGCGGACTCCGGCTACGTCGAGAACTCGAATTGGCAGACCGAAAAGAGCATGGCGTTTCGGCTAATCGAAGAGGCCTCCTTTCTGAAGGATCATTTGGGTGAAATGAAGAATGAAAGACTGAAGCTGCTGGTGGAAGAATTGGAAATGATTTTGCTTGAAATCGCAAATATGGAGGAACAGCATGATGTGGAAAACATCGAATTGATCAAAAGCGGCATCGATCGCAAAGGCCTGTTGCTGAAGATTCATCTGTACGACTTGAACGAGAATCACATCGCGCAACATGACCGACAAATGGATGTCCTTTAACAACATCAGATTTGACAATTGGAGCATTGAAAATGAATGTAACGAAAATGAGTAGACATATTCCCGTCAGAACCGTTCCCAAACCGAAGTTTGGGAACGATGGGAATGGTGGAACTGGAGTTTGGGAACGAAATGGAAGGGTGAGTACACTTATCCCTGCTCGTTCCGGAACTCCTGTTTCGGAACGCAGTTGTCATCGAAGCTGTGCTTCATTTGCATCTGGGACTAACCACGAAGCACGGTTTCCTGGGCATAAGTCCGTTCTTCTGTGGATATTGTCGGCGATACTTTTATTCACGTTCAGTCCGACTGCTCTGGTTTCAAAAACGTGTCCACATGCAGCCGCATTTTCTGTCTTTGAACTTCAGTCCGATCCGGCTTATGACGCCTTTAGCAAGGCAAAGGACCTGGTGTACAGCGACAAGTACCAGGAAGCCATTAAGGCATTCAAGAAACTCATTGATGAGTATCCGAACAGCCGATACGTGGACGACGCACATTTCTGGATGGCGTACAGTCTGGAAAAAGAGGGGAAAGATGATGAAAAGGCTTTCGCCGCCTATAAACATGTCGTCGACCATTATAAAGACAGCAAATGGGGTAACGATGCCAAAACCAACATGGTGAAGTTGGCCAAGAAACTTTACAACCAGGGACATGCCGAATACAAAGTCTACCTCAAAGCGTCGGGGGAGGATTCAGATGAAGACGTTAAGCTGGCAGCGTTGGCAGCTCTCGGGCAGTTGGAGAGCGAAGAGGCGCTGCCCATTCTGAAAGGCGTCCTGGAATCGCCAAACAGCAGTCGAAAGCTGAAAGAGAAAGCGGTTTTTGCGGTCAGTCAAATTGGCGGACAAGAGGCCACACAGCTTCTCTTTGATTTGGCGAAAAGCGAGTCCGATCCGGTAATTCAAGAGAAGGCGGTGTTTTGGATTGGACAGGAGGGCGGAGAAGAAACCCTAAGTTTTCTTCAGCAAATCTTGAATTCAACCAAGAACCGCGAAGTCAAAGAAAAATGCATATTTTCGATCAGCCAGATTGGGGGACCTCGCGCTTTGGAGATCCTGCAGGACATCGCCAAGAACAACCCAAACCCGACCATTCAAGAGAAAGCCGTTTTTTGGATTGGCCAGGAGGGCGGCGAGAAGAGCATTGATCTTCTCCTGGATATTTTTGAGAACACCACTAACAGAAAGGTCAGAGAGAAGATCGTCTTTTCCATCAGCCAGATTGGCGGCGACCGCGCCATCGAACTTCTCGAAGGCTTTGCCAAAAATGACTCCGACCCTACGATTCAAGAAAAGGCCATCTTCTGGATTGGCCAGGAGGGCGGCCAAAAAAGTCTGGAGACGCTTTTAGAGATTTTTAACGCTACCCAAAATCACGAGGCCAAGGAAAAGATCGTATTCTCCATCAGTCAGATTGGTGGGGAACGCGCCATGAGCATTTTGGAGGGATTCGCGAAAGACGACTCAAATCCGGAAATTCAAAAGAAGGCGATTTTCTGGATCGGCCAGGAAGGCGGTGAACGCAGTCTGGATAAGTTGATGGAGATTTTCAACGCCACCCAAAATCGCGAGGCCAAAGAGAAGATCATCTTCTCCATCAGCCAGATTGGTGGTGAACGAGCGACCTCGATACTCGAGGATTTTGCCAGAAATTCCGCCGATCCTGCAATACAAGAGAAAGCGATTTTTTGGATTGGCCAGGAGGGCGGTCCGGGAAGCGCCCAAAAACTGATGAACATTTACGACAACACTTCGAATGTGCGCGCCAGGAAAAAGGTCCTATTCTCGCTGGGACAAATTGGCTCCAAAGAAGCCATCGACTTCTTGATCAAAGTCGCCAAAAATGAGGGCGACATTGAGCTTAGAAAAAAGGCCATCTTCTGGTTGGGAGAGACCAGCGACCCACGGGCAAAGGAGGCTTTGCTGGAAATTATCAATCAGTAGTCATGCAGACCCTCCGGGGGCCTGCAGCCCCCTGGAGGTTAATCCAGCGAATCATGTTTTCATCAAGGGAGGTCAAGAGATGAAATCAAGAAGAGATACCATTTCGGTTTTTTGGTTGAGCACTGTGTTGGCCTTAACCGCCAATCTCAACGCACAGGAGGTTCTGCAGCATTCAAATCCTGAAGCCGCTCTCGAGCAACGTTGGCGGTGGGCTAAGCAGGAGGCGCAAAATCGTGGATACACATATGGCTTTTGGATCGGGTTCAGCGTTCAGCGCTGGATGTCCCAAGACTCGTGGATTGGCACCATCATTCATTCTGATCGACCCGTGGATAGACCGTCTCTTCGCGAAGTGATCTCCGGCGAAACAAGCGAGCGAGAAACTCCCCACCTTTCGGAAGAAGAAGCCGTTCGTCGGGCTGCAGAACGCGCCCTTTCCAATTCAGAAAAAGAGCAAAGAAGCCAGCAAAAAGTCCTGAAGGACGTCGGAATCCTTTTCGCATTCGGCCCGGGAGAACCAACGCTTAAGAATGTTGAACAGGTTGAAATCAGCAATTTGAGCCTGTCGATGGATCTAAAACAGCGTCCGCTGATCTGGCTGGGTCAGGCAGAAGCTGAAGAAGTCATCTCTNNAAGTCATCTCTCTATTGCAAGGATTCTACCGGACAGACTCAGTACCGGAATTGAAGAAGGGCGTGCTGGCCGGCATCGGGTTGCTCACCGAAAACTCCAGGGCTCTTGAGTTCGTTAAACGGGCGGCTCTGAATGATCCAACCCCGAGCGTCCGCAAGGAAGCCCTCTACCGATTGAGTCGGTTCGAGCTTGGCGAAGAAGTGATGGCCACTCTGGAAACGGCCATTTACCAGGATACCGAAGTGGACGTTCAAAAGGAGGCGCTTTACCGTCTTTCACAGTTTGATGGTGAGGACGCCATCCAACGCATGGTTGACGTCGCAAAGTCCCATAAAAACACGTCCGTGCGCAAGGAAGCCATTTACCGGCTAAGTCAAAAGCGTTCTTCGAAAAAAGCCATCGAGACTTTGGATGACATTGTTTACACGGATCCGGATGTTGATGTCCAAAAGGAAGCCTTGTATCGAATTGCTCAAATGAGCAACCAAGTGAGCGTGCCACGATTAATCAAGGTGCTCGAAACACATGGCAGCGTTTCGGTTCGCAAAGAAGCGCTTTATCGGTTGAGCCAAAAGAAATCGTCTAAACAGGCGCTCGAAATGCTTGACAAGCTTGTGTTTCACGATACGAACCGCAGTCTTCAAAAAGAGGCCGTTTATCGCATTGCCCAATTCCCAAATGATAAAAGCGTTCCACCTTTGATAAACATTGCCCAAACCCATGAAGAGATTTCCACGCGCAAGGAAGCCATGTATCGTTTGAGTCAAAAAGCTTCGTCAAAGGAGGGGCTCGAGGCACTGGAGACATTTGCGTTTGACGATCCAAGTGTGAGCCTTCAGAAAGAGGCGGTTTACCGAATTGCACAACTTCCCAATCCGCGCAGTGTGCCCCGGTTGATCAAGATTGCCGAGACGCACGACGATGCAGCCGTTCGCAAGGAAACCGTTTACCGATTGAGCCAAAAACAGACCTCAAAAGAGGCCATCGATGCTTTGCAGAGAATCGTCTTCGATGATCCGGAGGTGAGTATTCAGAAGGAAACGGTGTATCGCATCGCACAGTTGCCGAACAGCGAAAGCATTCCGCGATTGATCAAGATTGTGGAGAATCATCCGAACCGGACCGTTCAAAAAGAGGCTATTTACAGATTGGGAAAAATTCGAGATCGGCGCGCGATCCAAGCACTGGAGAAGATGGTGGTTGAGGATTGACTGAATCGTCATTTTGAGCATTGATGACTGTCGTCATTTTATTAGTAAGGAAAGATTGATGCTAAGAAGTAGGAGATTGCTTCGTCCCGCTAAAAAAAAGCCGGCCTCGCAATGACTGCGTCTGGCTTGTCACTGCGATCCCGAATTGTCGGGAGAAGTATTCCCTTGACAAAAACACCCTTTCCTTAGAAGAAACGGAGTGACGAAGTAAATCCCTCGGAATTGTGCTCTGAAGTTGGAGATTGCCGCGTCGCTAACGCTCCTCGCAATGAGGACATTTGGACTATTTTGGACAACCTGTGACTTCAGGCTACTGAACGAAGCCAGCGTATCTAATTCACGGAGCATAAAAATGTCGAACCAAAAATCACAGCGCATTCATTATTTCGCAGCCCCGTTCACTGTCGTTTTAGCCAGTCTCTTAATTCAGATTCCGGCCTTCTCTCAAGAGGAAGCCGTCGACATCCCAGAACATTTTGTGATCGTTCCAGAGGCTTCCAAAAGATTGGACGAAAACATTGCGTCGGTGCAGGAACAATTCAAAGCCAATTACGATG
>JAABYK010000020.1:0-1695 GCA_011775825.1 Candidatus Zhuqueibacterota bacterium
GTTCTTAGGTTGCGTTAAAGTTGCGTTAAAACGTGTCAAAAAATGTCCAAAAATGAGAAAACCAAACAAAAAAAGCCTGACAAAGAGCCAGGCTTTTCTTTTTAATTTTATTAAACTTAGCCTTGTGGGCGATACTGGATTCGAACCAGTGACCTCTGGTATGTGAGACCAGCGCTCTAACCAACTGAGCTAATCGCCCCGACAGTGCTCTAAAGTTACTCACTTTTCTTATCAAGATCAAGAAAAAGTTTTCACAGCGTTTTGTTCCCGCGGATTCAAATTGGATCTAAATCGGTCGGGAGTTCAGCGGACAAGGTGGGGCTGCTGAACGTTTAAAAAGTGGGCTACTTGCGCGGTGTCATTCATCGCCTGCTTGAGTATGTGCGAACGCGTTTTTCTTTTAGGGGGAGAAAGACGACTTTGGGTGCGGGGTGTCGGCTTTGGGTAAAGTGGTCTTTTCTTGTGGTAGGGTAGAAGGCTTTTGAGCGAGACGGGGTGGCTTGTACATAGAAGGAGAGGAAGTTCGTAAAGCTTATAAAGCGTGGGAAAGGCACAAAGAAAACGCAAAACCTGGAACGGTTGGGTGGATGATTTTCTTTTATTTTCTTTAATGATATTGCAAGACTACCTAACCATTTTTTTATAGCCAGTACCGAGGTGGGCCCGGCTTTATACCTATTTAATCAGAAAGGGGAAGTGGTAAACAAATATATCCCAAAAGCAGTCAGAGGATACCGTGATCTTAGGGATGCTGGCGTGCCTAAATAAAAGCATTATTTTGTCCTCAGATCCATATAATCATTTAATTACGGCTTTTGATATGAATCTTTTTTAAAAAGGAGGTGAGTGTTTATGCGATTGACCTTATTAATCGCGTTATTAATATTCAGCTTTATCGATCTTTATATTTTAAGTGTGTATACTGCATTTTCAAGTGGGATAGTACAAAAGTGCCCAAAAGACTGTCCTAGTTCGTGTTCTTGTGACGGGAACAACTGTTCAGGCACAGCAGCAAGCTGTGGCGGAACTGTTTACTGCGATTGTACCGATACAAACTGCCATAATTCAGCGCAGTGTCCATCTGGTGGTGGCGGTGGGGGAAGCGGTGGTCCTCCCGGTCCCGTTGAATAATGATACAATTCACACGATTGCAATAAAAAAAACCGCTGCCCAGAACTTTTCCCTTAAGGCCGTTCCAGACAGCGGCTTGGATGTGGATCGCTGAATTGGACTTAATCCAGGTAGACGAGCCGAAATCCTAAAATCTTGACGCTCTCAGCTCCATCAATCTCGCCGTTCACAAATCGCGGATATCGGTCGGCGATTTTAGCGTAATGATACACATCGATGGCGTGGGTGCCAGCCGAAAGTTCGAAGACACCTGCTCGACGGAGTCGGGTGTGAGGCTCGCCCGGATCATCAGCGACGATTTTGTGGTTCCCGGCGTTCGGGTTTTCAGGTAAGAACACGCTGCCTGAACCACTGATCTCCAGATAGAAGCTTTCGTTCACTTGCGAATCACCACTGTTGTACCAGACTTTGGCCAACACACGATATCGGCCTGGCGTCTCAATACGGAATGTCGCTGCACTATGGTCAACATATCCGGATTCGCCTTTATCGGCTCGGACGCTGCTTTCGGCCGAGAGTACGATGTCATCGACGGTCGTGACTTCTGCTTCGAGAACTTCAATG
>JAABYK010000020.1:1762-3961 GCA_011775825.1 Candidatus Zhuqueibacterota bacterium
ACGTAATCGACGACGACGTAATCGGCGTTTTGTGCAACCCAACTAATTGTGGCTGGCTCATTAACCTGCACCTGCGGTGTCGTGGAAAGCATGACAATGGGAAGCTCGGGCATAGGGGCTTCTTTGATGAAAACCGAATCCTGTTTGATGGTCATCGTATTCTCTTCACCATAAGCTGTGGCAGTGAAGACCTTTTTGCCCGGGTTGTGAAAATGAATTTCTTCCGAACCGATGGGGCCTCGCGAGCCAACTCCCTGGTCGATTACCA
Source organism: Candidatus Zhuqueibacterota bacterium (assembly GCA_011775825.1). GTDB lineage: Bacteria > Zhuqueibacterota > Zhuqueibacteria > Oceanimicrobiales > Oceanimicrobiaceae > JAABYK01. The sequence continues at coordinate 2,031 of JAABYK010000020.1, forward strand.
CCTGATAGCCATCGGACTGCCAAGCAATCATGACCGGATCGCCAAACACCAGCGAATCCGGATCGGCCGAGAAATTTAGCGTCGGCGGTGTCATCGATCGCGGTGCGATGAACACGGAGTCGCGTTTTTCGGTGGTAAGATTGTTTTCACCATAGGCGGTGGCCGTGAAGATCTTCAGTCCGGGGCTCGGACATACCAGCTTTTCAGATCCGTTTGGCCCACGAACGCCGATCCCTTGGTCCAGGATGACCTGATAGCCATTGGACTGCCACCTCAGGGTGATCGCATCGCCCAACTGAACGGTATCTTCTAAGACTGCAAAGTCAAGAGAGGGAGGAGGACCCGCCGGGACATCAAATTCCAAATGAACCGTGGTCGCCTGCCCGCCGATCACATCCACCGCTTTTGTAATCTCTTGCAGACCTGGCTTTTCTGCAGTCACGATATAGCCTCCGGGCCTCAGTGTATGAGTGGAGGCACGTTGTCGAGTTTGAACCACAATGTTATCAAACGAGTCTTGAACGGTCACCAGTGCTGAGTCCACGTTCACCGTAATGACCAATTGGCCCTCGTCGGGTGGCAGCGGAATCAGCACCGCTTCCACATTGTAAAACTGATCTTCGACAATGGTCAATTGTTTTGTGAAAGTTTGGTAGCCGCTCTTCATCAGCCGCAAAGAGTGGAGCCCGGGCTGAACGGTCTCGTTTTTGTATGGTGTTATTCCGACAAGATTGCCGTCCAGGAATACGTTTACTGAATCTATGTTTTCCCCCTGTTGGCTGATCGCCTTAACCTCAAGGGTTGTGTTTGTTTCCGGAACCACCGGTAGCTGCGCTTTGCTGCATCCAAGCGCAGCTACGATGAGTATCATCCACATCCTTTTCAAAATCAAACCTCCTGGTGTGAAAATATCATTGGTGCACATGGTTTGAATTAATTGAAATTGAAATTCACGCCAATCGTGCTGCCAATTTGCCACCGATTCTCTTTATCCAACGTATTGGTGTTTGAAAAGGTAACCGATGGATTAACTTCCAGTCGTCCGTAAGCGAATACTGCCCCCGCTGCAAGGCCGGTTGTTTTGAAGGACCAATTATCGGTGTCCGTGAAGAACTCCCAGCCACGAAATCCACCGACTGTGATTCCGAAGAAATCGGTCTTCATGTGTTTCACACCGGCATAGACGAATGAGTTGGACTGATTTCCCATTCGTGTGGATTTATGCCAGGGCGTCACACCACCCTGGATGATAAACGAGGTCTTGTTAATGATGATGCTGAGCGCCAGCGAAGGCGACAGCAAACTGCCATTCGAACCGGACTGCCAGGTCCAAAATCCGCCTTGGAGCCGCCAGTTGAAAGTTGATTCCTGTTTAACCTTGCTGTGTCCGTTGGTGCCGTTCTTACCATTCTTGCCATGGCCGTTGGTCCCATGTGCGTTTTTCAGGCTAGCCATTTCTCGACTCAAGCGTTCACTCTTCTGTTTGAGCTTCTCCAGCTCTTGCGTGTAGTCGGCTTCATAATTTTCTTTGGTCCACAGTACTTTTACACCTGCAATATTCTGGTAAGTAATGCCCACATTTCCGCGGCCGTAACGTTCTTGCAATGCGCGTGCTCGACTCAATCGTTTGGCATCGTTCCAGGCTTCGGATATATGAGGGTGAACCTGTTGATCATTCATTTTCCAACTAAGACTGTCGGCTGCACCGAGAAAAGTCACACGTATGTCTTCATCTTTCATCAAGCTGTCTAACTGAGCAAGCGCAGCTTCATCTAGCGAGGGATCATTTAAGTCGGCACTTCCGGGGCTAAACGATTTGATCCAGATTACCCCGGATGACTGAGCAAACAAAGAGTTGGTCGCCATTAGGGCAACTGCAACAATTAAAGACTTCATTAGCCTTTTCATAAAACATCACCTTCCTTCTAATT
>JAABYK010000648.1 GCA_011775825.1 Candidatus Zhuqueibacterota bacterium
GCTTTGATTCGCAAGTGCGTTGAAGCAAAACAACAGGGAATTCCTGAAATCGTTTGCTGGGGAGATGGCAGCCCCACACGTGATTTTCTTTACGTTGAAGATGCGGCGGAAGGGATTCTGTTGGCTACGGAAGAATATAATAGCAGCGAGCCGGTTAACCTGGGAAGTGGAGCGGAAATCTCTATCAGAGATTTGGTACAGAAGATTGTCAACCTCACCGGTTACGAGGGAGGGATCGCTTGGGATAGCTCAAAACCCAACGGTCAACCGCGGCGGTGTTTGGATGTGTCGCGAGCAAAACAGGCCTTCGGGTTCGAAGCTAAAACCGAGCTGGAGGAAGGGCTGCGTCACACAATCGATTGGTTTATCAACAATCAATCGAGTGTGCGCGAAGTGAAATTTGAAGAGCCACTTTCCGCATGAAGAAACTTATGATACCATTTTTTTTAATTCTTTGTGGAGCAAGTTGTATTATCATCGGTCTTGCGGCAGACCTCTTTGGTCTCGGTGGAGACCCGGGACTGGGAACCAAGCAAATTGCGTTAGCCTTGATCGGGGTGGTCATGGCTGCGCCTGGTCTTGTCCACCAATTTAACCTTGATTGGCACAAAATATTTTCTGGACCATCCGTATCGCCGGCGCTGTTACTGCGTATGAGCATCTTTTTTGGACTGGCTACCGGATTTTTAGAAGTCGTGACTCTGGTCGCTCGCAAATGGCTGTTCGGTATCATCTTCAATTTGAATCCGCATCTTTTTTGGATGAAACCGCTGGCCAATCTAATTCTATTTCTGTTGGTTGGAATGATTCTCATCCCGATAGCCTGGCGCTGGCCAAAGCTGATCTCCTTGCGCGTCACGGCCGTTATTTTGATTTTCTTGACCTCTTTGGCGCCATTGCTGGCATTTCCGCAATTGCATAATTGGGCAAAGGTTTTGCTTGCCCTGGGGATCACAGTCCAGGTTTCAAGAGTCATTGTTAGCTATCCGGAGGGGTTCGCTAACTTCCTGCGTCGGACGGTTCCGTGGATGGCGGGCTTGGCTGCTGCTGTGTGCCTCGGTTTTTACGCATGGAACACGGTTCCAGAGTACCGTGCTGTGGCGAAATTACCAGAGGCCAGACCAAACACTCCGAATGTCCTGCTGCTCGTTCTCGATACAGTGCGCGCCCAAAATCTCAGTCTCTATGGCTATCACAGGCCGACTACGCCACGGTTAGAGCAATTTGCGAGGAAGGGTGTATGTTTCGAACGCGCCTTATCGACATCGCCATGGACGCTGCCAGCCCATGCTACAATGTTCACCGGCCGCTTCACACACGAATTGTTTGAGCGGTGGCAGACGCCTGCTGATGCAGAGACCACCATGGGATCCAAGTATCCAACTCTGGCAGAAAGCCTTGGCGACTACGGATATGTGACCGGTGGCTTTATTGCTAACACGGGTTACTGTGCGTCAGCCTATGGCCTGGATCGCGGATTTAGCCGTTATGAAGACCATGTCCCTTCTCTCGAACTGTTCATACATTCCCCGGTTTTGCTCTCCAAACTTATCAAACAATATCGAGGAATGCTCGGGCAGCAGCACGTCCATGAGCGAAAGAGTGCAGAAGATGTCAACCGAGCTTTCCTCGATTGGCAGGCGCAGCAGCATGATCGTCCTTTTTTTGGATTTATCAATTATTTCGACGCCCACGATCCGTATGTAGCTCCGGAGCCATTTGAGCTGAAGTTTGGCACCAGAAAGCCGGACAACCCTTATATTCGCCACGATCACAACTACACGCCTCAGGAAGTCGAAGAATTGCGCGATGCTTATGACAGTTGCGTCGCTTACCTCGATCACGAGGTTGGTTCGCTATTGGATGAGCTTGAAAACCGGGAAGTACTCGAGAATACCGTCGTTATTATCACTTCCGATCACGGCGAGCAGTTTGGCGAGCACGGTTTGATGTATCACGTCAACAGCCTGTATCGTCAGCTTTTGCATGTTCCGTTGTTGGTTTCCTTTCCAAAAAAAGTGCCTGCCGGCTTGAGAATTCAGGAACCGGTTTCGCTTCACAATCTCCCTCAAACGATAATTGATTTAATCGGAGGTGATGATGAGCTGCGCTTTCCTGGGGTTTCACTGTCGCGTTACTGGGACAGGACTAAGGCGTCAACCAATGGTGAGATTGAAACGCTCTTTGCTGAAGTGCTCATCGGCGGAGAGGAGCCTGATTGGTTTCCTGACACCTGGCCGGCGGATAAAGGAAGCATGCAGTCGCTCGTAAGCGCTGGATACCACTACATTAAATACGGTGATGGGAGTGAAGAGCTTTTCGATTTTGAAACCGATCACGAAGAAAAACGTGACCTCGCAGATTCCGAACGAGGCACTTACAAGCTAAAACAGATGAGGTTGGCGGTTGCAACACTTCTCAAGCGCAGCGAGACAGCAAGTAATTCTGTGGGTCAAACAATAGGTGTAACTGGTGATCGTTCTAAAAACCTTCGTCAACGGAGTCGAACAACGGCAGAGCGTTCGAAGTCACACCCGAGGCTGAGATCGATTGGGAGCTCTTCAACCCTCACCAAGCGGTTGAAAATAATGAAGGTATCGTTGCCCCGTACGATGTGGTTCAACTTGATCGCGCTCAGCTTGATTGGCTGGCAGTAAGCTCTCAAAACTGACTGAAGAGCCGTAAAGCCGTGCATCTATAATCAAGTGGAACATACAATAAAGAAAAGAACTATGACTGCCAATGCCCGCCGTCATTCCACTAGTTGACCTGAAAGCCCAATACCATGGTCTGAGAGCAGAGATCAAGGAGGCCATCGACCGGGTTTTAGAGCGTGGCGATTTTATTCTGGGCGAGGAGCTGAGTTTGTTTGAATCTGAGTTTGCCGATTTTTGCGGCACCGAATACGCTATTGGCTGCGGCAGCGGTACGGATGCATTACATCTGGCTTGCAGGGCTCTGGGAATCGGTCCAGAAGATCAGGTAATCATGCCGGCTTTCACCTTCGTAGCAACGGCTCTGGGCGTTTCATTGAGTGGAGCCAAACCTGTTCTTGTGGATGTCGATCCCCAATCAGCGTTAATTGATTTAGACCAAATCGAGCGGGCGATCACCTCAAAAACCCGGGCCATCATCCCGGTGCATTTATACGGGCAGTGTGTAGACATGGCCCCACTCATAGAATTAGCCAGAGAGCACGGTCTTTACATTATTGAGGATGCCGCACAGGCCCATGGTGCTGAATATCGAGGAAAACGGGTTGGTTCTCTGGGAGATATCGGATGCTTTAGCTTTTACCCGGGAAAAAACCTGGGAGCTTACGGGGACGGCGGTATGATTACGGTTGATAAGGAAGGGGTCGCGGACAAACTGTGTCTTCTGCGCAACTGGGGCTCACATCAGAAGTACCATCATGAAGAACCGGGGCTGAATAGTCGTTTGGATACCATTCAGGCAGCCATTTTAAGGGTGAAGCTACAATATTTGGAAAAATGGAATAATAGCCGCAAAAAGTTGGCATTTCAGTATACTGCCATACTCAAAGAAATAAATGGAATCCAACTCACCGAAAATGGAGGGGATTCGGTTTATCATCTGTATGTCATCCGTTTGGCCGATCGCGATTTAATGCTTAACAAGTTGCGTGACGCAGGCATTCAGGCGGGAATTCATTATCCTTTCGCGGTGCATGAGTTAAATGCATATAAATGGATGGGATACTCTCCTGGTGCGTTTCCTGTGGCGGAAAGCTGGGCACGCCAATGTCTCAGCCTACCCATTTACGCAGAAATGCCAGAGGAAGTGAGTTCCACAACGGCAGAGATTCTAAAACAGGTCATGCACAACTGAGAGAGGTACATCATGCTTCAAACCGGACTGATTGGAACGGGCTATTGGGGACCGAATATCGCCAAGTCTTTTGAATTGACTGGCAAAGCTGCAATGCGATGGTTTTGTGATGTCGACACCACGAGATTGAATAAGATTATCGAGAAATATCCTCATGCCAATTCAACCACCGAGGTCGATCGGATGCTCGAAGATCCAGCGTTGGATGCGGTCGCGATTTCCACCCCCGCCGTGACCCATTATGAGCTGACACGCAAAGCCCTGGAGGCTGGCAAACATGTTTTGGTCGAAAAGCCGATCACATTAACCTCAAAAGACGCACTGCAATTGATTGCTTTTGCTCAGGACAAACATAAGATCCTGATGGTAGGGCATGTTTTTGAATACAATTTTACCGTCCGTGCCCTCAAGAATTTGATCGATTCGGGTGAACTAGGGGAAATTCATTACCTCAATTTTGAACGGACCAACCTTGGACCTGTTCGAACCGATGTCAATGCTCTCTGGGATCTGGCTTCTCATGATGTTTCGATCATGTGTTACATTCTGGACGGCAGCCCCATGAATGTGACGGCGCGCGGGCAAGCTTTTCTGAACAGCGATCTCGAAGATGCAGTGTTCGCTACCTTCACCTTTGCAAACGGAGTCATCGCACATGTGAACGCCAGTTGGCTGAATCCGCGCAAGGTCCGGGAGATAACTGCGGTAGGCAGCAAAAAGATGGCAATTTGGAATGATCTCGATCAGCAAAACCCGATTCAAATCTACGACAAAAGAGTGGAGTGGCCTTCGGAGATTCCGGACACCTTTCATGGTTACAAAACGGCGGTAGTAAATGGAGGTGTTTACATTCCCCACATACAGCACAATCAGCCCCTGCTAGCTGAATGCGAGCATTTCTTCAAATGCATTGAACAGGAGTGTCAGCCTCAAACGAATGGTTATAGTGGTCTGAGAGTTGTGTTGGCACTTGAGGCGGCGACAGCGAGCATGAAAAATCAGAGTAAGATTGCGACTGTCAAAATGCGGGATATGGAGGCGCATCTTGAGTCTCTAATACAGCAACACCCGATGGGTGATAAAGAGATTTTGCAACAATTTGTTGAAAATGTGCACGAACATCTCTCGGTTGATCCGACGCCATCGATGGAACCGAGCTCCAAAGGGGCCAGCGCAGGAGGAAAATAGAGTGTGCGAAAAAGCATCTTTGTCATATACTAAGAGGATCTCATGAATCATCCCGATTCTGTTTCTGTGCACGCAACAGCTTTAGTTGAGACTGACGACATTGGACCGGGCACTCGGATTTGGGCCTTCGTTCATATAGGGAGCGATGCACACGTGGGGAGGGATTGCAACGTTTGTGACTATGTGGTGGTGCAGTCAGAGGTTCATGTTGGGAATAGGGTAACGCTTAAAGAACGGGCGACCATTGGCACGGGAGCACATATTGAAGATGATGTTTTTGTAGGACCGGGGGTGTGGATGCCTAATGATCGTTCTCCTCGCAGCCCTCGAATGCTCGGCGTACCAGAAGTAACCGCGCGCTACGGTAGCCAGGAGAATTGGCTTGCTGCAAGCCGAATCTGCCAGGGTGCTTCCATAGGAACAGGGGTGATTATCATGCCAGGCTTGACCATTCGTCCCTATGCTATGGTTGGGGCCGGCGCGCTTGTCACTAAAGATGTGACATCTCACCGGCTTGTTGTCGGAAATCCCGCGCGGGCCATCGGATGGGTTTGCGTTTGTGGTATGCGGTTGCAGCCATCTGAAGAAGACTCCTGGAAATGTGAGTGCGGCCGCCGGTTTCACCTTACTGATGAAGGTGGTCTTGCAATAAGGGAGTAAATGTGTACAAAAACCGACGAATTCTCCTTCTCACAGCCGCTTATAATGAAGAGCGCAAAATCGGTGAAGTTGTTCGACGAGTGCCGCAGAACATCGTTGATAAAATCATCGTTGTTGATGATGGCTCGACTGATCGCACGGCGGAAATCGCACGAAATGGTGGTGCTCGTGTGATAAGCCTCGGTGCCTGTATGGGGGTAGGGTTCGCTGCCCGCGTTGGTTTTGAGGAAGCCCAAAAAAATGGTTTTGATGTTGTTGTGACTATTGCAGGCAACAATAAAGACAATCCCGAGGAGATTCCACGGCTGTTAGATCCGATTTGCGACGATGATTATGACTTCGTGATGGGATCTCGTTTCATGGACGGCGGAGAATATGGCGGCGATATGCAATTCTACCGCAAGCTGGCCACACGTCTCCATCCTTGGCTTCTTGGCTTTTTTTGCAGCAAAAGGCTCACCGAAAGCACGAATGGTTTTCGGGCCATGAAAACCGTCATTCTGCAAGACAAAAGGATCAACTTGTACCAGAGTTGGCTCAACCATTATGAACTTGAGGTATACTTACTGATGAAGATTTTAAAATTAGGCTATAACACCAAAGAGGTGCCGTGCACCAAAATTTACCCACCGAAAAAGATCGGGCGAACCAAAATGCGTCCGCTTCTGGATTGGTGGAAAATGCTGCGGCCAATTTTCTTAGTAGGTTTTGGAATACGGGACTAATGACTCTGACGTCTGAACCAGAAAAGCTCTTTTTAATGCTAGGCGCTTTGTTGCTTGCTTTAGGGGTCGTCCTTAATGAATGGTTGCTTGCCCTAATTTTTAGTTCTGATGGTCAGATCGACTTGTCAGCTCGGATTGTAATTCGAGTCTTCGATGTGTCGATGATCTTGATTGGGTTGTTTTTTATTCTGTTTAGAAGCAAGATTGACTTCAATTTCAATCAGTCAGGGAACTCCCTGAGAAAGATTCTGATAGCAGGAATATTACTCCGAATCGTCGTCTACATTTTCCTGCAACCTAATAATAATGATCCACATTTGGAAGTAATTGAATTCATCGTCAACAATGGTCGACTTCCCACGTCAAATCAGTTTGTGACCTCATTCCATCCGCCATTGTATTACCTTATGGCGGCACCATTGGCGATGATTGGGCCAGCGAAAGTTGTGCAGTTGCTTTCATTGGTGTTTTCTGTGGGTAACCTTTTTTTGTTATACTATTTGGTGAAATCAACACGCCTTTTGAGGTCAGCATCCGCGAAGAGTCATGCGTTGTTATTGGCTGCTCTTTTACCGCAGCTTGTCCTTTTCGGTAGTTTTATATCAAATGACACTCTGTCTTTTTTTATCGGTTCGCTTCTTTTCATTCAAGTGTTTCGATATATTGAGCGGTCATCAGTGGGTAATCTGGCGCTGCTTGGGTTCATACTTGGAGTCGGGCTTTTGACCAAGGGTTCATTCTTAGCCTTTTTGCCAGTGCTTTTAGGAGTTGTGGTGGTTATGGGCTTGCGACATAAGATCTCATTGAGAAAACACGCGCAAGCCGTGGCCGTGTTCTGCGCCATTACCGCTGTGGTTGGATCTTACAAATTTGTTGCAAATACGATTCATTTGGGCAAGCCAATCTTAACATCGGAAGATTTGAAAAACGATCCAAAATGGAGATGGATAGGACGACAGGGCGGGACCTATCAAGGCTTGAAATCGTTCCTTGATTTCAATGTGATCAAGTTAGTCCGTCATCCTTTTTTGAGTGATTATACCAAGCATTCCTATCCCCTTTTGTTGTACAGTACGTTTTGGTATTCCCATATCAAAGAGTCGAATTTTAATGCTACCCGCGACTATCCTCACAGCCTACTTCCAAGAGCAATCTACTTTATTGGATTAGCGCCAACCCTTTTGATGGTGCTTGGTGCAGGATCATATTTGTGGCGCAACCGATGGCCAATAACTATTGCAAGAGGTTCAGAGGACGAATTTCGCTTGCAGATGTGTGAAGCAGTCATTCTGTTGGTGTTGCTTTTAAATTTTGCCCTGGTGTTCAGTTGGGGGTTTAAACATGACGCCTGGTCGTTTTTTCAGGCGCGGTTACTATTTCCGGCATTTTTTTCAATTATGATCTTATTCGGCTTGGGGTACGAAATCCTGGTTTCGTGGCGGGAAAACACTCGTAGCACTCTGAATTTTTTACTCTTTTTTTTGTATGGTTTGTTTGGGCTCTACTTTGTTACCGAAATCGGGTACATTGTGGAACGGCGACTAACCAATTTGTGATTATCTGTACTACAAATCTGTAGCATTGTATTTTTTTAGCAAAGTTTTTTAGCCACTGATTGACACTGATGGAACACGGATTTGGGTTTTCAATTTTGAAAATAATTCTCTTACAACTGCTCTAAGGTGTTCTGCAAATTGCTTTCGCAACGACCAATTCAAAAATCCGTGAAAATCGGTGTGTATCGGTGGCTCAGACTTCAAGGTCCTTTGGTTGCGGCTTTGGCCGCGCTGTGATTATCTGTAATTTTAAGAGCAAGTGAGGAAACCATGGACAAAAGCAATCATTCCAATGGACAAATTGGGCGCATTGCAGCACCGACACATGAAGCCTTCACAAAGAATTATATGATGCACAATACACCGGTCATCCTAACTGGCATAGCCACAAAATGGCGGGCTTTCTCTGAGTGGACTCCTGACTATCTGAAGTCAATCGCGGGAGATTCCGTTATTACGGCTCACTTTAACGAGAATGCGAATTTCCACGAGTGGTATGTTCGCCCTGATGAGCGCATCGATCGGAAAATGAAGCTTGCAGAGCTTTTGGATGCGCTTGTTGGTGATCCGCCAGACCCACGCTTTTATATGACCGAGCACGAACTCCGTCTGGTCTCACCTGAGCTGCTAAATGACATCGATCTCAGCGATTACTTGGACTACGGGAATCCTGACGTCAAGCCGTTTGAGCCACTTTTGTTCTTAGGTCGTGATACCTGCATGCCCATGCATTTTCATGGCCACACCGAGGCCTTTTTGTGCCAGTTGTATGGTGCAAAGAAGATTACGCTTTATTCGCCAGATCAGTATTCGCTGCTTTATGCGCGTCCGTGGTATCGACCTTCGCCGCTTTTCAGCGAAGTCGATGGCCGCCAGATCCATGCAGGCCATCCGGACTACGAGCGGTTTCCAAAGCTCAAACGCGCCAGGCCGCTTGAGTTCATTCTCCAGCCCGGTGAAATATTGTTTATTCCGGTGCACTGGTGGCATCTGACAAGCGTACAGGGATTTCAAGTTTCGGTTACACATTTCTGGCGGGCGAAGCGGCGGTGCTGGCATTTTCCGACACCGGGTATTCAAGTGTTGGCGCGTGAGGCCTTGCTTAAGTCACGGAAGAGAATCAATAAATTAAGAACAAGACTGAAGCATTCCGCTTCATAAATTTTGATGAATAATGAGGACGAATGCGGTTTCGTCGATTAGGAAAGTCCGAAGTTTCCGTATCGGTCGTTGGGATTGGAACCTGGCAGTTTGGCGGTGAATGGGGTAAAAAATTTAAGCCAAAAGAAGTCGGAGAAATTTTCGAAGCCGCAAGAGACCTGGGTATAAATTTAATCGACACAGCCGAGTGCTACGGGGATCACACATCCGAAAAACTCATCGGAAAGGCCATTAAGCCTGATCGCGACCGTTGGGTTGTCGCAACAAAGTTTGGTCACAAATTTAATGGATTCTTAAGTCGATCAGTCGACTATTCGGCGAAGGGTATGGTTTCGCAGTTGGAGAAAAGTTTAAGAGCTTTAAAAACTGATTGGATCGATGTTTACCAGGTGCACGGCGTTTCAAGAGAAACTTATGAAGACGATGCGCTTTGGACCGCTCTTGAAAAACAGCAGAAGCTTGGAAAGATCCGATTGATAGGCGTGAGTATTGGCCACGATCCGACGTCTCTAGGCAGAGACCTTGTGCAAACGGTTCAGGTGCACTACAATCGTCTCGAACTCGGCGCTGAAAAAGAAGTGCTTCCATTATGCCTCAAAAAAGATTTAGGTGTCTTGGCCCGGGTTCCATTAGCAAGTGGATTCTTATCCGGGAAGTACAAACCTGGCCACAGGTGGGGCAAAGGAGACGTGAGAAAACGCATTGAAAGCGACGGAATCGATACGAAATTAGGTGAGGTCCAACGCATTCAGAAAGAAGAAGTGTTTTCCGGGACATCCATGGCGATTTGGGCATTGCACTGGTGCTTGCGTCATCCGGCTGTCACTGCGGTCATCCCGGGATGTAAATCAGTAGAACAAATCAGAGCGAACGGTGCAGCAGCTGAATTGCTGACGAATCAAGAAACACATCCACAGGCAGTTGAGGTCTCGGAAGTTGGAACAGCAACGGCTTATGGGAGCCAACAACGGTAATATTGAATTCTTACACCTGCTGAATTTCTGGAGAAAAGAATCAAAGTAAGACAAGCGTCACGGAGGCAGAAATTTCAAACAAGCACTTAAATCAGGCTCAAAAGCAACCAGTTGCTTCCGAAATTACCAAAGTGTCGATTGTCATTCCGGTCTATTGTGAAAAAAAAACGGTGCGGGAAATCGTTCGACACATTTGCCAGGTTGAGATGGGATTACAAAAGGAGCTCATCGCGGTTGACGATGGCTCTACAGATGGTACGCGCGAGATTTTGAAGGCCATGCAACAGGAAAATCCCACTCTAAAGATATTTTTCCATGAAAGGAATCTTGGAAAAGGGGCGGCGTTGCGGACAGGTTTTTCCCATGCGACTGGTCAGATTATCATTGTTCAGGACGCGGATCTCGAATACAACCCAAAGGATTACTCAAAACTTATCGAGCCCATTTTGGAAGGCAAGGCAGATGTCGTTTATGGTTCGCGGTTTTTGGGCGGGCCGCAGCGTGTGTTGTATTTCTGGCACTACCTGGGTAATAAATTCCTGACTTTACTTTCCAACATGCTTTCCAATTTGAATCTGAACGACATGGAGACGTGCTATAAAGTCTTTCACAGCTCGATACTCCACCGGGTCGAATTTAAATCAAATCGCTTCGGTTTTGAGCCGGAGTTTACCATGAAAGTAGCCAAATTGGGATGCCGGATTTTCCAGGTGCCGATTTCTTACTCCGGGCGCACCTATCAGGAAGGCAAGAAGATTACCTGGCGCGATGGATGTGCCACTTTGTGGCACATTCTGCGGTTTCGATTTATGAATTAAGTCAAAGTTATAGAGCACTCGTGCTAAATAATCTTTATTGGAAAAAACTTGTCCCTCTTAGTTTAATTTGGATCGGGATAGGTTCGGCCTCGCTTGCCAT
>JAABYK010000403.1:0-8643 GCA_011775825.1 Candidatus Zhuqueibacterota bacterium
TCGTTCGACAGCTCACGCCCCAGATTGATGTCGGTAAGCGCTTGCAAGTCGAAGCGTTCCACGGTCTGGCCGAATTTATTCGGCCTGTCTGGATGATATCGGCCCCGAAGCTTCGAGGTTGCCAGACCGTGCCTCAAGTCTGCAAGCGCGGCGTCCTCGCTGAGCAGAAGATAGGTGTACGTGCTCGAAAAATACTGCCAGTCGTCCAGCGCCAAAGAACCCGGTGTGCGCGTTTCGAACACCTGTAACGTTGCATAGGCAACCAGCGCTTCGAATTGCAAATGTGAAGCCGCCGGGGGGTCGCGCATCACGCCGGTCACGATATACGGGTCGCCATTTTCGCGTATCAGGACTTTACCGACGGCATTTGCGGTGCCGAAAAACTGCTGTGCTAATTTTTCAGTGAGGACGATCGAGAACGGTTCGCGCAAAACAGTGGAAACGTCGCCGGAAATAAACGGAAAATCAAATAGCTCGAAAAAGCTGGGTTCGGCGTAGATTCCGGAAAACGAGAATGTGGTGTTTTCATAAGTCGCTTTCATGCCGAGACGACGAATCTGTGTTATTGCAGCAATTTGCGGATGATTCGTCCGCAGCGCTTCTGCCAACGGGGCGGGTGTCGTGGCTAGGCTCAGGCGGCCGATGTGCTGATCGCGGATATCCGTAATCACACGATAAATCCGATCAGCTTTCGTATGAAACTGATCGAAGCGTTGCTGGTGCCGGATAAACGCAATCAATAACAAACAAACGGCCAGGCTCACCGCCAGACCGATGAGATTGATCACCGAAAAGGTTTTGTGTTTCCAGAAGGTACGAAACGCAATTTTCAGATAGTTTCTTAACATGCTGCCTCCTAAAAACGGGAAATCGTTAAATGGAAATTGAAATTCGTTTTCGGGTTTGCAAATTTCCAATTACACTTATCAGTATCTCAGTGCTTATACTGGATTGACCAGCCTCGTAAGATAAAAGCAATTGCGATCAATACCAATTCGTCCCGCTATGTTTAGATTGTCGCACCTTCTTGACCTCGACCGCAGTTATCTCACGTCGCCAACAGCGGGTTCGCATACCTACTCGTATCGCAAACTATCCACCGGATTGGCCATCGCTGCCTTCACCGCCTGCGCGCTCACCGTCACAAGTGCAATCACCAACGCCAGCCCTCCTGCCAGCGCAAACACCCANNNAAATTCTGCAGCCAGTTGTTCATCGCAAACCACGCCACCGGCCAGGCGACAATGTTCGCCAACAGCACGAGCTTGAGGAAATCCTTCGACAGCAGCGCCGTGACATTTGCCGCGGTCGCGCCGAGCACTTTGCGGATACCGATCTCTTTGGTGCGGCGTTCGGCAGCGAAAGCGGCCAACCCAAATAGGCCTAAACAGGCGATGAAGATCGCGAGGAAAGCGAAGAATCCAAAAAGCTTTTGCAGTTTTGAATCGACTCTGTACAACCTATCAAATTCCTCATCGTAAAAATAATACTCGAACGGTAATCCTGAGTTGATTGTTTCCCACTTACGTTCCAAGAAACCAATCGTGTCTGGTATGTCCCCGGGTCTGATTTTTATTGAGATATATTGGAACATTTCTGGCAAAACATTTATCGCCAATGGCTGCATCTCGCGGCGAAGCGACCTGAAGTGAAAATCCTTCACAACGCCGATCACTTTTCCCTCTCTTCTGCCAAATGCTTTTCCAATCGCCTCTTGCGGTGTCCACCCAATTTCTTTGATAGCGGACTCATTGAGAATGTACGCGTGCAACAGATCCGTCGAAGTCTTTCTGTCGAATTTTCGGCCTGCAATGAGCTCTAAACCGAACATATCGATCAGGTTGAAATCGCAAGAAATACGGTAAAAGCTGTGTTCGTCAGTATCTTTACGCCCTTCAAAATACAACCCTTCCCTCCATCTTTCCACACTCGGAGTGAAAGAGGTCGCAGTTGCATCGACGATTTTCGTATGGCCCAAAATCTCGGTCCTGTAGGTTGGGTAGTTTGCCTTTGCTGCGGGACTGTAAATCGGAACGTTAACGATGTTCTCTCTATCGTAGCCCAACTTCTTGTCCCTGATGTATTGCATTTGGTTGTTGATGATAAGCGAGCTGGCAATGATCGTGACTGTGACGGCAAACTGAAAAACAACGAGGATATTCCTGAATTTGAACCCTTTCTTGTCAGCGCTCAATTTTCCGTGCAGCATTTTCGTCGGTTGAAAGGAGGACAGGAAAAAGGCAGGGTAGCTGCCGGAGACCAGGCCCACGAATATTGTCAGCAAAAGCAACCCTATGACCAGCAGGGAAGTTTTTGAAAAATCTACCACCAGTACTTTTTCGGTGATCAGATTGAATTGCGGGAGTGCGATTTCGACCAGTAAAACCGCTACCGGCAGCGCCAAAGTCGAAAAAACGAACGCTTCCCCAAGAAATTGGGCGATCAACTGCGTTTTCTGCGCTCCGAGAACCTTACGCATCCCAACCTCTCGTGCCCGGATTTCGGAATTTGCCGTATACAGGTTCATAAAATTGATGCAGCCGATCAGCAGGATGACCACAGCGATCACGGCGTAAAGATAAACATTGGCAATGTCACCGCGATGATGTGGATCTCTGGCTATTTTCGAACGCAAATGAATTTCCGTAATCGGCTGCATGTAAACACTGATCGAGGACCTTTCTGTAACTTCCCCTAAATATGCAGCAGTTTTTCTTTGAAACGCTTCGACATCTACATTCTCTTTAAGCAAAACATAAGTGTAGTAATTAAACATGCCCCACTGGTTCATGATGTCTCGTTGGTGGATCTCGTTTAAATATTCGAACGAACCCACGAAGTCGAATGAAAAGTGTGAATTCTGAGGAACATCTTCCATGACACCGCTGACGATGAAATTCATTTTGCCATCATAATTGAGCGTTTTCCCAATCGGGTTTTCACTGCCGAAGTATTTCTCAGCCATTGACTCTGTGATCACCAGGCTGGTCCGGTTCGCCAGCACGGTTTCCGGCTCGCCTTGCAATAGCCTAAAATCAAAAACCCTGAACAAAGCAGGATCGGCAAGAATGAATCCTTCTTCATAAAAGCTTTTCTCATTATAAGCGATCAGCGTTTTCCGCTTAAAACCGAATGGATCCATTCGGACAAAATCCTCGATTTCGGGGAATTTCTCCTTGAGCGTCGGAGCCAACAGGGCTGGTGTACCCATCCAGCCCGGGAATTGCTCTCCTCGGGTTGATGCTGTCACCCGGCAAATCCGATCTGCCTTTTTGTGATATCGGTCATAGCTCAACTCGTTCTGAACATACAATGCGATTAACAGGATGCTTGCCATGCCTACCGCGAGACCGGAAATATTGATCAAAGCGTAGATTTTGTTCTTAAAAAGGTTTCTGAAAGCGACTTTGAAGTAGTTTTTAAACATGAGCATTCTCCTGATTTCAGTTTCCGGAATGCACATTTCAGAGTTTAATTTATCTCGACGACGCGATCCGAAGTCGCCAATCCGCAATCATTTACTCATACCGCAAACTATCCACCGGATTGGCCATCGCTGCCTTCACCGCCTGCGCGCTCACTGTCACAAGTGCAATCACCAATGCCAGTGCACCGGCCAGGAAAAATACGCCCCAGCCAATGTTGACGCGATACGCAAAATTTTGCAGCCAGTTGTTCATCGCAAACCACGCCACCGGCCAGGCTATGACGTTGGCCACAAGCACCAGCTTGACGAAGTCCTTTGACATGAGCGTCACGATGCCATTCACCGAAGCACCGAGGACCTTGCGGATGCCGATCTCTTTAGTGCGACGCTCGGCGGAGTATGCTGCCAACCCGAACAGGCCCAAACAGGCGATGAAGATCGCCAATGCCGAGCAATATCCGAAAGTCTGTCCCAGTCGTTGCTCAGCTTCATATTGGCGGGCAAAATTCTCATCGAAAAAGTAATACTCAAACGGATAATCCGGCTCATACCGGCGCCAGGTTTGTTCCAGAAAGCCGAGCGTCGTCCCTACTGCCGTTGGCTGAATTCTGGCAGAGATAAAATTGACGCCAAAATAGGTGATGTGCATCGCGATCGGTGGAATGGCGCGATGCAATGATTCATAGTGGAAGTCTTTCACCACGCCGATCACTGGGCCGCGAAACCCCACACCCGGAAGCAACCATTCTAATTGTTTGTTAATCGCTGCTTCGGGATTTTTCCAGCCTAATTCTTTGACAGCCGATTCATTGAGCATAAATGCGGTGGAATCACTTGCCAGGTCCGCAGAAAACATCCGTCCGGCGATGAGATGCAACCCCAACATTTCGACGAAATCGTGATCGACGGAGATATCGCTCAAGGCAACGCGAGCGCCTTGGGGTGCACCTTCGGGGCGATAATAAAAGCCATTCAAAAAGCGACCAGGGAGCGAGTGCGAGCCTGCAACACGAATGATGCCAGGATGTTTTTGCAGCTCGTTCTTGAAGGTACCCCACTTTGAACGAATGGCTTTGCTGTGTCCAATCGGCATGACGACGATTTGTTCCTCTTGAAAACCCAGGTCTTTGTTCTGCAGATAATCAAGCTGATCAAAAACCACCATTGTGCTGACCAAAAGGATGACGGAAATCACGAACTGAAATACCACCAGGCTCTTCCGCAAAAAGATGCCGCGTCTGCCTGTCGATTCGCTTTGCAGCACACCAACAGGCCGCAGGGAGGAGAGAAAAAATGCCGGATAGCTTCCAGCCAGCAACCCGACCAACAATGCCAAACCGACAAATCCGAGCATGACCGGCCAATTTGCAACGCTGACCATCTCGAGTTCCTGGCCGAAAAGGTGATGATAAGCAGGCTGAAGGAACTCCAAAAGCAAGATGGCAAAAGCAAGCGCGACAAGACTGATTATGATCGACTCGCCCAGGAATTGCTTGACCAGTTGGGTGCGATACGCACCCATCACTTTGCGCATGCCGACTTCCCGGGCACGGGTTTGTGAACGTGCTGTTGCAAGATTCATGAAGTTGATGCAGGCAAGCAGAATAATAAATCCGGCGAGAATCGCAAAAAGGTAAACATAAGTGATGTTGCCGCTGGTCTCGAATTCGGAACGCAAATTTGAGTGCAGGTAAATAGACGTGAGTGGCTGCAATTTCGCGTCTGAATAATTGTATTGTTCATCATGGATATACTTTTGTAAAAAGCCCGGAATCCTGGCTTCGAGTTCTCGCGCACCAGCTTGGGGATGCAGGAGCAGGTATGTCTTCACCATCCGATTTGTCCATCCCAACGGCGTACCCCATTCACCGGCGTCGTTCAAAACGACGACTGTCTCGAATGAAATGAGAAAATCGAAT
Source organism: Candidatus Zhuqueibacterota bacterium (assembly GCA_011775825.1). Classification (GTDB taxonomy): domain Bacteria; phylum Zhuqueibacterota; class Zhuqueibacteria; order Oceanimicrobiales; family Oceanimicrobiaceae; genus JAABYK01. The sequence continues at coordinate 5,347 of JAABYK010000403.1, forward strand.
TGAATATGGGAGTGATGGGGTACGTTCTGCACGATCCCGGTGACTTTGTAATCGCGGCGATCACTGTCATTGGAAATGCCACCGATCTTGAGTACTTGGCCAATGGGATCAGCATCGCCAAAAAACTTTCGCGCTAACTTCTCACTCAGGACAATCGAAAAGGGATCGCGTAATGCCGATTTCGGATTCCCGCGAAGAAGCGGCCAGCTAAAAACCTCGAACACTGAGGCGTCAGCGTACAATCCGCGCTCTTCCAGAAAGCGGTTCTCACCGGAGATCACCAGCGTATTTGAAAACCCTTGCATGAATCGAACCGTGCGCCCGATTTCAGGAAATTCGTCTTCGAGCGCCGGCGCCCACAACTCGGGTGTGTTGGCACTGTTGCCCTTTACGAGACGATAGATGCGGTCGCCTTTGCTGTGATACCGATCGAAGCGGAACTCGTGTTGAATATACAGTAAGATCATGAGGCAACACGCGATGCCAACCGAGAGTCCGGCAATAGTGATAAACGAATAGCCTTTGTGTTTGATTAGGTTTCGTATAGCGAGACGAAAATAGTTTCTGAGCATAGTTGCCTCCTCTGTGACAAATGTGACGGCGGGCATTAAACAAGAATATCTAAATCTCTTGCATGCATTTCACATGCCTCATTCATACCGCAAACTCTCCACCGAATTTACCAGCGCTGTGAGATAATTTGAATCGACAGCCTATCATTGCTCACTCGATAAACGGATTCGTTAGTTTTTCAATACCAATCAAAAAATTCTTATCTCACAGGATCAGCGCAGCTGCTTCATGCTTCACTCATATCTTAAACTGTCCACGGGATTCGCCAGCGCCGCGCGAATCGCCTGCGCGCTCACCGTCACCAGCGCAATGATCAGTGCCAGCGCACCCGCAAGCACAAACACCCACCATGCGATGTCGACGCGATAAGCGAAGTTCTCCAGCCAGCGGTTCATGAAATAGTAGGCCACGGGCCAGGCCAAAAGATTTGCGATCAGGACCAGCTTCACAAAATCAGTAGAAAATAATTTCACAATGCTCGACACCGTCGCTCCCAAAACCGTTCGGATGCCCACCTCTTTGGTGCGCTGTTCGGCCATGTAGGAGGCCAGACCAAATAATCCGAGGCAAGCGATGAAAATAGAGAGGAACGAAAACAGACCGAAAATCTGTGCCAATTTTTGCTCAGATTTGTAGAGCTGATCCAGGGACTGATCGAGGAACTCGTATTCAAAGGGCCAGGTCGGCGCCAACTCCTGCCATTTTTGCTGGAAAAAGTCCAGGGTGGAGGCGACATTTTCAGGCCGAATCCGCACCACGAAACTGGAGAAGGCCGAGGGATAAATGTGAATCACCGTGGGGAGAATTTCTTCGTGCAATGACCTCAGATGAAAATCCGTCACGACTCCGATGACCTTGCCTTTTTTAGACGTCTCCTGTCCCCACTTGTCCCACTCGACCTTCTTGCCAACAGCCTCTTCAGGCGACCAGCCGAATTCTTTCGCCAGAGTTTCATTCAGTATAAACGCTCCCCCCGCATCGGTTCTGAAATCTTTGGAGAAATCGCGGCCCGCAATCACTTGCATGCCCAATGTTTCAAGGTAATCGTGGTCGGCCACAATTACGTTAGCCGGACGGTTGTTCTGGCCGGGCAAACGAATGTCGTCGCCGGCTACCACGCCGCCGGGCACGCCATAACAGGCCGTGACCGACACCACCTTTGGATTTTGCAGCAGCTCGGACTTGATGGTTTCGTAGTCCCGACGCATCTCCCGGCCACGCATCGGCAGCACCACGACCTGTTCTTCTTCGAAGCCAAGTTTTTTGTTTCGGGCAAAATCGAGTTGTCGAAATACCACCAGAGTGCCCACGATGAGCACGATGGAAATGGCAAATTGAAACACCACCAGAATTTTCCGCAGCAGCGGGAATCCCTTTTTGTACGTTGCCAATTCCCCTTTCAAGATATTCAGAGGGCGAAAAGCGGACATGAAAAAAGCCGGGTAACTTCCTGCCAGCACGCCTACAGCCAAACCGAATCCCAACAGAGCCAACAGGACGGCCAAATTTGTTTCAAGATTGAGCGCCAGGTGTTTGCTGGAAAAGGTGTTAAACGTCGGCAAGACCAACTCCACCAACCCAATCGCCAGAAAGACGGCGAGGATACCGGTCAGGGCAGACTCTCCGAGAAATTGCCTGATTAACTGTCTGCGCTGGGCGCCTATCACCTTGCGCATGCCGACTTCTTTGGCACGTTTGGCGGAACGCGCAGTGGAAAGGTTCATGAAATTGATACAGGCAATGAGCAGGATGAACACCGCAATGATTGAGAAGGCATAAGCGTAGGTGATGTCCCCTTTCTCGGAAAAATCGAATCGAAAATTGGCGGAGTGCAGGTGAATGTCCGTCACCGGCTGCAGTTGGGATCGGTACCAGAAACCAGTGGCTTTAGTTTGTGGGTCGGCATGTTTGGCGATGAAATCCGGCAGCTTTGCCTGAAACAGTTCCGGGTCGGAGCCTTCGGACAGCATGATGTAGTTGTAAAACTGCTGCCACACCCAACTCTGCATGCGTTCTTGCGGGATAAAATCTTTGAGCGTTATGAACGAAATGATGAAATCCATTTTCAGGTGGAAATGCTCGCCCGGGTTTTCAATCACTGCGGTGACTTGCAGTTCGATTTGATTGGACATTGTGAGTCTTTTGCCTACAGGATCGTCCTCCCCAAAGTACTTGTGCGCAATGTCTTCGGTGATGACGACCGCGTTGGGTTCGCTCAGGGCCGTGGCCGGGTTTCCTGCCACGAAAGGCAAATGGAAAAAGTCGAATATGGAAGGCTCAGCGAGGTAGATATACTCTTCAAAATACTTGTTCTCGCCGTGGGCCATAAGAGATTTCTCGAAGCGCAAAGGAAAGAGCCGCAAGGATTCTTTAACTTCCGGGAATGTGCTCTCCAGCGTGGGTCCAAGAGGCGGCGGCGTCAGCGCCACTTTAGAAGCTTTGCCGTCGGCGTGCCGCGTGTTGATAATGCGGTACGTCCGTTCGGCATTGGGATGGTGCCGGTCAAAACGCAACTCATCCTTCACAAACAGAAGGATCAAAATGCAACAGGACATACCGATGGCCAGCCCTGCGATGTTGACAAAAGAAAAAACTTTGGATTTAACGATATTTCGAAAGGCAATTTTTAAGTAATTTTTGAACATGATTCCTCCAGTAAGCAATTAACAGTAACCAGTAAATAAGTATCATTTCTCATTTCGTTAATCGTCTGTTTAAACGGAA
>JAABYK010000403.1:8675-14960 GCA_011775825.1 Candidatus Zhuqueibacterota bacterium
AAGCCTCCTGTAAAAATACGTTCGCTACGCTCACTGATTTTTACACTCCCGCTCAATCGAGTGAGAACTGCTTGTAAGTAGATGATTTGTTTATTGCTTATTTATGAATTGCACCATTGGCCTCTGCGATGTTGGCCCCGATGGAAGTTCCACTGCGAAGCCATTGCCTTGACAAAATGAATTCTCTGTTCTGTCGAGACAGAAATTGAAACGCTTTTACAATCCGAATCGCAAACCAATAAGCTATTTCAAATGGAACACGGTTCTCTCCTCTATTTTCACTCTTGTTAACGGATAACTGATCACTGTGGACTGAAAACGCGCGTCATCATTCATAGCGTAACGATTCGACTGGATTAGCCAGCGCCGCTTTGACGGCCTGTGTGCTCACCGTCAGCAGCGCTATCACCAACGCCAGGCCGCCGGCTAGCGCAAACACCCACCAACCGATGTCGATGCGATAGGCAAAGCTTTGCAGCCATTCATTCATCGCAAACCAGGCCACCGGCCAGGCGATGAAATTAGCTACAAGGACCAGCTTAACGAAATCCTTCGATAGCAAACCTGTGACACTCGGGACGGTGGCGCCCAGGACTTTGCGAACACCGATTTCCTTTGTTCGCTCGCGCATGAGCAGGGCGGCAAGACCGAACAAACCAAGGCATGCGACCAGAATAGCAAAAAAGCTTGAATAGCGGACAACATCGCTCCAGCGCTGCTCAGCGTCGTATTGCCGCGCCAGGTTTTCGTCCAGGAATGAAAACCCGAAAGGCAAACCAGGGATGATTTTGCGCCACTCGGCTTCCATGATTTCAATCGCTTGTTGGGTTTGCGAAGGAGCAATGCGCACGAAAATCGAGTTGAGCCGGGCCATGTCATTCATATGCATCACCATCGGCTGAATCGGTTCGTGCAAGCTTTGGAAATTGAAATCCCTCACGACCCCGATGATTTGCATATTCGGATTCCCGCGAAAGGTGAAGGTCACACCCAGGGGATTCTCCAAATTAAGCGCTTTTACAAATTTCTCATTGACAATCACGGCGGTTTCTTTGTCGGTCGTAATTTCAGAGGAAAAATTCCTACCTGCGATAATTGGGATATCCATCGTTTGCAGAAAATGGGGACCGATGCGAAACTCCAGCGCACGGTAGCGTTCATTCTGGTATTGAAAACCTACATTGTGATAGCCGGAGGTAAAGGAAAATTGTGCAGCGGTGGTATTGATGATTTCGGCATGCCGCAACAGCGCCTCACGCAGCAGTTGCTGGGTACCTTCGCGATCGCTGGCGCGGTTTTCAAGCACGATGATTTGTTCCCGTCGGAAACCGAGGGTCCTGGATTGCAAGAATGACATTTGGCGGGACATTGCCAAGGTGCCCACGATCAAAATAATAGCAAGTGCGAACTGTGTTATGACCAGGAGACGATTGAATCGACGCTTGCCGCCAACGAGAAAAATGCCTTTGAACAATTCGGCCGGCTTAAAATGCGACAGAATAAGAGCCGGGTAGCTGCCGGCTATAATGCCAACGGTAGTAACCAGGGCGAGCAGCGCCAGGACCATATTCAGATTTTGGAATGCGGACAGCGTGAGATTTTTCTGGGCAAGCTGATTAAAAACCGGCAAGAACAGTTCCACCAAAAATAGGCCAAATAGAAAGCTTAAAAAGCTCATTACCAGCGCTTCTGCCCAGAATTGTCTCATCAATTGCAGGCGCGCGGCGCCAAGAACCTTGCGCATGCCGACTTCTTTTAAACGCGTGGCCGCCCGACCGACGGAGAGTATCATGAAATTGATGCAGGCAATGATCAGCACCAGCAAAGCGATNNGAGGTGGACATCTGCAAGCGGTTGTAAGTACAGTTGCTCACTATCCTCAAAACGTTCTTCCGCAAAAAGCGCCAATTTTTTCTCCAAATTCGCGGCTGAAGAATTGTCTGTCAATTCGAGAAACAGAAATGAGTTCCAGCTCGACCAGACCGTTCCCCTGGCTGCGAAGAGGTGGCTTTGCTCGAACGGCAAAAGGAAATCGAAACGGATGCTGGAATTTTCCGGTACATCATCCGCGATTCCCGTAATGATGAAGTTTTTGCTGTCGTCACCAATTTTGACGCTCAACTCTTCCCCCATGACACGCGTGTGCCCGAAATATTTGACGGCCATAGCCTCGCTGATCAGCATTGCATTCGGGGTCTGCAGTGCAGTTTTCGCATCCCCCTGCAATAGCGGGAACGAAAAAATTTGCAAGGCATCGGCATCTCCAAAAAGGGCCTGCTCTGTGAAGAGCTTGTCACCGCGCTCAACAACCACGGTTTCATTGGCAAAGCGTGTAAATCGCTCGATTTCAGGATAGCTTTCCTTGAGTGCCGGGCCGAGCGGTATCGGCATGTGAGCAAAAGAAAAAACATCGCTCGAGCTCCGCATACGTTGTCCGTAAACGCGATAGATAACCTCGGCCCTGGTATGAAAGCGGTCGTAACTCAATTCATTCTGTACAAAAAGAATGATGAGAAGACAGCACGCCAATCCGAGTGACAGGCTGAAGATATTGATGAAAGCATGTGTTTTCTGGCGAAACAGATTACGTAGCGCAATTTTGAAGTAGTTTTTCAACATGGTTTCGTCCCTTCTTAGTTGTCCGTTGCCAGTGGCTTCAGCTATCGGCAAACATCATTTCAGCACGGTTTGAGCTGACAGCTACACCTTCTGTTTCACCCGATAAATCACTCGCCCGAGATAACCGGCATCATTGATTTCCGCAATATACATTCCCTGCTGGTGATGGGCGCACGTTTTCAACGTGCGTTCGGATAATCCGTTCAAAAGATCGCTGGCTTTCCAGTCTTTCTCGCTGTCACTCAACAGGATGAAGTTGCCGCTCTCTACAATTTTTTGCAAAATTTCTTTCAGGATCATGGTGTCTCCTTAGTTGTGAAATGTCAAACCTCAAAAGCATCATCGAAATACGGAAACCGAAATCCGCAAAGCGTTTTCCCGGTTTACGATTTCCGTTTTTTTTCTTGTCATTTTCATAGCTCAGAGCCTCCATCCCGAAAAAAGGTCGGGATTTCGTGTCGCTCACTATTCGTATCTCAAAGACTCCACCGGATTCGCCAGTGCCGCCCGAATCGCCTGTGTGCTCACGGTCAGCAGTGCAATCACCAGCGCCAGTCCGCCAGCCAGGCCAAATACCCACCAGTCCATCTCAATACGGTACGCGAAATTTTGTAGCCAGCGGCTCATGGCGAAATAGGCAAGAGGCCACGCAACCAGATTCGCCGCGATTACGAGCTGCACGAACTCCTTCGACAACAGCCCAGCAAGACCTGTGACCGATGCCCCCAGCACTTTGCGAATCCCTACCTCCTTGGTGCGCTGCTCGGCGCTGTAGGCCGCCAGGCCGAACAAACCGAGACAGGCGATGAAAACTGCCAGCAACGCGAAGCTCAAAAATACATTTCCGAACCGCTCATCCGCCCGATAAAGCTGATCGAAATGTGCATCGAAAAAGAAGTAATTGAAGGGACGATTGGGATTGAATTGCCGCCAGGCTTCTTCGAGGGTGGCCAGGGTACCGGCCATGTCTCCCGGCGCAATGCGCACCGAAACATGGCCAAACCACGACGGCCAGACGGCCATTACCAGCGGCTCAATTTCCTGGTGTAGCGAGTTGAAATGGAAATCTTTGATGACACCGATAATGTGTCCGTCCTCGTTCATCCGAAAACGCTTGCCAACCGCCTCTTCGGGGGTGAAGCCCATTTCATGCGCCGCAGCTTCATTGACGATGAAGGCATTTTGTACATCCGTTCTCATTTCATCGGAAAAATCGCGGCCGGCCACCATGTCAATCTGATATGTTTCGGAAAAATCCGGATCGACGATTAACGCGGTCATACCGCCGTATTCGTCTTCAGCCATCCCCTCGACTTTGTACGTCATCGAGGTCATCATTCGTCCGGGAACGTCACCCGAGGCGGTGACAGCGAGGATGCCGGTATTCTGGAGCAAATGGTTCTTAAACGTGACGTATCGACTCTGCTGATTCCCCAAATACGGCAGCACCACGATCTGTTCTTCGTTGAAACCCAGATCCTGATTCTTGACGTACTGGAGTTGATGATACACCACAACCGTTCCGATGATAAGCGCGATGGAAATGGCAAATTGAAAGACGATCAAGCCTTTTCTCAGAATCGTGGCTATCTTTGTTCTCCGGTCGCCGAGAACGCCTTTCAGCACTGGTACCGGTTGAAACGCCGACAGATAAAAAGCCGGATAGCTTCCCGATATGAGTCCGACCAGAAGCACGAGTCCCGCCAGCGCAGCAATGGCCGACAACCCGCTCATGGCTTTCAAGGAGAGCTCCTTACCGGCGAAAGCCTTGAAAAACGGGAGCCCGGATTCTACCAAAACGATAGCCACGAACAGCGCCACAACGCTCACTATGATCGACTCACCGAGAAACTGCCCGATGAGCTGCGATCGATACGCTCCGAGTACTTTGCGCATGCCGATTTCCCTCATGCGTCGCATGGAACGCGCCGTGGCTAAATTCATGAAATTGATACAGGCGATGAGCAGCACAAATATCGCGACGGCAGAAAACACGTAGACATAAAGGATGTTGCCGTTGGCCTGCAGTTCCTGTTTGAGATGGGAATGAAAATGGATGTCGGTTAAGGGCTGCAATTTCAGAAACAGTTGCTCCCCCGCGCCATAATCTTTGCGAATATCAAGCGTAGCGAACTTGCGTTCAACTGCGTCCGCTGTGTGGCCCGGAGGCAGGAGCACATAGGTGTAGTAAATGGCGCTGCGCCAGGTGTTGAGCCATTGCGGCTTCGTGAATCGCTCCCAGGTGGCCCAGGACGCCAGGAAGTCGATTTGGATATGAGAATTGCCGGGGAGATTGGCCATCACGCCGGTTACCTTCATCTCGGTTTCTTCACCAATCGTGAAAATCTGGCCGACAGGGTTTTCCGAGCCAAAATATTTCTCCGCCATCTCTTGCGTGATGACGACGGTGAAAGGCTCGCTCAGCGCTGTACCTGCGTCGCCCCGCAGCAGGGGGAAGGTGAACACGTCGAACACTTCCGGTTCGGCAAAGTAGAAGCGATCTTCCTGAAACATTTTCTCATCGAGCCGAACCGTGGTCCCGGCTTTCTTGATGCGAACCGCATGTTCAACCTCCGGAAGGTTGTTGCGTAGAGTTGGCGCCATCAGGGGAGCCGTACGCGCATAGCCGGCCACGCCGCTCCCATCGGCGCGAACCGCCCGGTAGATGCGCTCGGCTTTGTCGTGGAATCGATCGTATCCAAGCTCATCCTGAATCCACAGGCTGATAAACAGAAACGCCGCCAGGCCCACGGCCAGACCAACGAGATTGATGGCCGAATACGACTTTTGCTTACGGAGATTTCGCAGGGCGATGTTCAGATAGTTTTGAAGCATAATTTCTCCGATTTCAAGGCTTAAAGACTACTCATACCGCAGACTCTCCACTGGATTCGCCATCGCCGCGCGGAGCGTCTGCGTACTCACCGTGATGAGGACGATCACCAGCGCCAGGCCGCCGGCCAGCGCGAATACTTGCCAACTGATTTCCACACGATAGGCGAAATTCTCCAGCCAACGCTTCATGAAATAGTACGCTAACGGCCAGGCAAGAAGATTGGCCAGAATCGTTAGCTTGAGAAAGTCACGCGACAGCAGGCCGACGATATTGGTCGCCGTCGCGCCGAGCACCTTGCGGATTCCCACTTCTTTAGTGCGTCGTTCGGTGGCAAATGAAGCTAATCCGAAAAGTCCCAGACAGGCGATGAAAATGGCAAGTACCGAAAAACTACCAACAATTCGATTGAAACGCCTTTCCGACCGGTACTGGGCATCGAAAGCTTCATCGATAAATCGATAGTCGAATGGACGATGGGGCACCAACTGCTGCCAAGTCCTTTCAATTTGCGCCATGGTCGTTTGCAGTTCATTTGTCGTCAAACGCAGAGTGAGGTAGTTGCTGAGCGACTCGAGCAAGAAGTTCATCGGTCGAATTCTTTCGTGCAGCGAGGTGTAGTGGAAATCCTGCACCACGCCGATGACTCGGCCTTGCTGTTCCCATTCAAAAAAGGATTTGCCAATGATCTCCTGAGGAGACGAATAACCGAGTTCATACACTGCCGTTTCGTTGACGATAAAGGCCTCTTTCCAGTCGGTGGGGAAATCGGGTGAAAAATCACGTCCGGCGACGATTTCCAGATCGTACAGCGAAAGAAAATCCCAATCGAC
>JAABYK010000403.1:15018-21511 GCA_011775825.1 Candidatus Zhuqueibacterota bacterium
GAACTCGCTCTTGATTGCTTCAATTTGCTCCCTGACGGTTTTGTCGCCCTTGAAGTCGATAACCAGCATTTTCTCGCTGTGAAAACCCAGCTCCTGCTGCTGCATAAAGCGGCGTTGTCCGTAAACTACCATCGCGCCAACGATGAGAATCACCGCGATGGCAAATTGCAACACTACCAGAGTCTCTCGCAAACCTACACCCTGAGTGGAGGAGAAAAAACTTCCTTTGAGCACGGCCACAGGCTGAAATCCCGAGAGCACCATCGCCGGGTAGCTGCCAGCCAGAACGCCAACCAACAATCCAATCCCGAGCATGCCAGAAATGTGAAACCAGTTTATCACTGTTCGGATTTCCAGCGATTTGCCCGCGAGGGAATTAAAAACCGGCAAGAATAACCAGACTAAATACACGGCGATACCTAATGCGAGCAAGGAGAGCAGCGTCGACTCGGCCAAGAATTGCCACGCCACTTGCATCCGCCGTGCGCCAATTGCCTTGCGCACCCCCACTTCTCTTGCTCGAAGTGCTGATCGAGCGGTCGCCAGATTCATGAAATTAATGCAGGCAACAGCAAGTATGAAAAGAGCAATGATCGAAAAGATGATGATGTTTGCCCGACTGTCGTGCTTACCGAGACCGCGGTGCTCACTATGCAGGTGAAGATCGCGAAGTGGCACCAGGCTGAACGCATAGGAGAAGTTGTTGTCACGCTGGAAGTCACCCATGAGATTTTCAACGAAGGCAGGAAACTTCGCTTCCAATTCGGTTTCTTTTACTCCCTTGTGGAGCAAAAAATAGGTTGCGTAGCGTAAATCCAGGCGATCCTGGAAATAGAACATACTCTCCATTACAGCCGTTGCCATTGAGATCAGACCATCGAACTGCAGATGAGAATTTGTCGGCAGATCGGCGAGGACGCCCGTCACCGTATAGGCTTGGCCGTTATTTTCCACCAGGGCTTCCCCGATTGGATTGGCGTCGCCAAAGTATTTGCGGGCGGCTGACTTAGTTAGTACCAGGCTATAGGGGGTTGTCAGAGCGGTTTGAGGTTTGCCCGAAATGAACGAGAAGCTGAATAACGTAAAAACGGTCGAATCTGCAAAGAGCAGGTTCCGTTCTTCGAAGTGTTGACCCTGGCGAATGAACACAAAGCTGGAACGTGCCCGAGCCAAACGGGTCATGGCCTCAATCTCCGGGAAGGCTTTTGTCATGGTGGGTCCGGGGAAGGCCGAGGTATAAGCCGTTTTCGTCACGCCGGTCGGAAAGTGGACGTCGTTAACGAGGGCATAGATGCGATCCACGTTCACGTGGAAATGGTCATAGCTGAGTTCACCGCGTACATATAAGAATATCAGCAGGCAGCAGGCCATTCCAACGGCCAGACCAGCGAGGTTTATGAACGAAAATAATCTATGTTTGATGATATTGCGGATGGTGATTTTGAGGTAGTTTTTGAACATGATTCACTCCAAATTCAGATTTTCGAGCCGGGATTGCGGATTTATTCTGCAATGGGTTTCATCCACAAAGCTCTGCATCCATCAAGAGCCGGACTTCGCATTTACTCGTACCGTAAGGCGTCGGCCGGGTTGGTGGTCGCCAACTTAACAACCTGCGAACCGACGGTTAACAACGCAATGGTGAAAATGGCCAAACTCGCTAACAAAAACGGAATGATGGTAAAGCCGACATGGTAGGTGTAGATACTGCTCAGCAGCGCTTGTACCCCGAAGTAGCCGAAGACGCAAGCCACCACAGACGCTGCGACCAATAAGCCCACGAATTCTTTGTTGACCAAGTTTATGATCTGAATCACCGTTGCGCCGAGCACTTTACGAATCCCGATCTCTTTCGTGCGTCTGGCAATGTTCAAAGAGACCAGTGCAAACAATCCCATGGCCGCGATAACAATCGCCAGCAACGCAATATAAAGAAACATGGTTTTGATGCTCTCGGATACGGATATCGCTTCGGCCATGACTTTGTCTTGAAAGAAGCCCTGGTATGGAACGTCGGGCGCGATATTCCGCCACGTGTCGTGCAGAAAATCAGCGGTCGCGCTCAAATTTTGGGGACGGATGCGTGCAGTAAGATAACGAAACGCCTCCGGTTCGACTAAGCGAAAAACCGAAGCCGAAATCGGAGACCAAGCGCCACGGTTGTAAAAATCATCCACCATCCCGATCACCGTGTAGCGCGTGCTGTCAATGGTTAACGTTTGACCGAGGGGCTCATTCCATCCAAAATCACGCACCAATTTCTGACTCACAATGACGGATTCCTTCATGTCAGTAAGGAGATTCTCGTCGAAATCTCTGCCAGCCAATAGCCGCAGCTTCATCGTTTTCAGATAGTCATAACCGACGCCAAAGATATCCGCCCGCGATTCCACCCCGGCGTTTTCGACCTGTCGCACGTACCATCTGTACTGGACATGGTCTCGGCTGCCTGCCACATTAAGGAGATTGGGATTCCCTTCAATGGCGTTGCGATAAGGCTCGTACTCTTTGACTCTTGCCAGGGGTACGACCACGACCTGCTCTTTGTTATAGCCGAGATCCATATTTTTCAGGAAATCCGCATTTTGTATAAAAAACAGACTCGCAATGACCGTCAACACCGATACCGAAAATTGAAACCCAAGCAACGTGCGGGTGAACCAGGAGGTTCGGCCAAATTTTTGTGCCCCCTGCAAAATCACCGCCGGACGGTAGGCGCTGATGTACATTGCGGGATAAGCGCCGGCGCCGATGCCCACCAACAACAGCAGCCCTGCGAGGAAAACAAGCAGCCCAAAGTTTTCGGTGTAATCAAGGGTGAGGTCGAAATACACCCACAGGTTGTCGTAAGCCGGAACAAGAATTTCTGCAAGTCCCATACCCAAAACGAGTGCCAGCAAGCAAATCAAAAAATTCTCGCCCAGAAATTGGGCGATCAACTGACGACGCGCTCCGCCAATGACTTTGCGCATGCCAATCTCTTTCAAACGTTTTGATGAAAAGGCAATGGACGTGTTGATATAATTAAAACAGGCCATCAGCAGCAAGAGTACGGCTATGATCGTGGGCGAAATCATACCCGCCGGGTGCATTGCTCGTTTCAAAATATCGCCTTCGAGGTCTTCAGTCCAGGCGTTTAGAGCCAGATTTCTTAGAGGGTCGAAGTAGAAACGCGCAATCTGCGAATTGGAAGCAGCGTCGTTGTGGGCGGCAATGTAGTCATCCAACTGATTCACGATGGTGGAGAGCTGCGTCGGGTCGGAGACTCGCACGAAAGCAACATGCGTCCAATCCGTCCAGTCATGGGTTCTGTCTCTGCCCATGTCCAGCAGAACTTCAAGCGCCGCCAGCACATCAAACTGAATGCTGGAGTAATCCGGGATGTCTTCCGCCACCGCACCGATGAAAAAGTCGCGAGTTTGACCGTCGTCATAGCGTACGGTGACCCGCTTGCCAATCGGGCTCTCCTCACCAAAATATTTGTGGGCGAATTCTTCGCTCAACACAATTTTGCTCTTGTCCTGCAGGACATCTGGCCTGCCGTATTTCAGGGAGAAATCGAACATCTCAAAAAAGTTGGCATCGGTGTGCAATACGGTCTCGTTGAAAACCTTGTCGCCGAATCGGAACGTCGCGCTGCTCTCAGTTAGACGCACGGCCCGCTCCACCGCCGGAAAATCCTTCACCAGCGCGGGCCCTAACGGTCGCGGTACCCAACCCCAATAATATTCTTGCCCGTCCAATCCCGTGAGGACTGTCTTGACCCGAAAGACCTGCTCGGCGTTTTTGTGAAAGCTATCGAAGATATAATTGTAGGTGTGGTTCAGATACGCGACGATACAAAAGGCAATGGCCGTGCCCATACCGAAAATATTAATAAAGGCATAAAGCTTGTTGCTTAGTAGATTTCGGTAAGCGACTTTAAGGTAGTTTTTGAGCATGATGTCTCCTTCAGGTACCCGGAAATCGAAAAAACGTAAAACGGAGATAGAATGTCATTTTCCGGTTTACGAAATTGCGGACCCCCAATCGTCGAGCGAGTTGAAAAATCGGTCCGTATTCAGTCCTTCAAAAACCGATCCGTTATTGATTTTTCACGATTTAGGGCATTAATGGCGCGAGGGGAAGAAAGGAAAGTGTCCGCTGGCAGGATACTCAGTGTTCGGCAGCGAACAAGTGCCTCAGCGACAAAGGACTTCAGTGCACCTAACTTGCTGTTTTCCAAACTAGATTAAAGAGGACACAAACCGTTGACCACTGCCACAATGCCGAGTAACATAACCGTCACTACAGACGGTTTGAAGAATTGAACGCGCCAGATGCAATACCGAATACATGTAGGGCGTTAGTCGCTTCTCTTCAGGCGTAGATAGCTCGGCAGCTCGTAGACGCCCCGCTCTGACTCGAAGTTTGCGTTGAGATACCCGCACGCCTCCTTTCCAGAAAAGCGCACATGCGAGAAAATATAGTGATCGTGTTCGTAAGTGGCTTCGGTCGGCAGCCAGCGGCGAACTCGCGCCAGAACACACCCTGGCTCTCCCCGGGGGTTTTGCACCAACGTCGTGTACTGGTCTCCGATCGTCACGTGAATGTCGCCGTAGGACTGAAACCACATCGTCACTGCCGTTGTTTCGCCCATATAGCTTCGCACCGTTCCTTCCCAGTGTCCGAGCAGCGATTCGGTCGTTTCGTAGTCCAGGGCAGGACGTAGACGTTCGTAGAGCGCGTGAGATCGTCGAGAAAGTTGGGCACAAAGGGTACCAACCGTCGACGCGGTGATTCGGGTGGTAAACGGACGACCGTACCAACCCGAATCGTTCTCGCGTTTGTTCATCAAACAGACCACGGCGATGGTAAACGATGGCAGGTCGCTGGCAACGCGATCGAGGATCAGGCGCCTCACGCCCGCGAGTTGGGCTGGCGGATCGACGGTGGCGTGTGTAGGCACGACCGATTTGTTAGCCCTCTGCTGGGCCAGAACGCATACGGCAAAGACATTACGAAAGCAATCAGAATTAGAACAAGCTTCCTCATCAGCTACCTTCCAAAGTTAGTTTAGTTAACCTGTCCAAATGCTTATGTTCTTGTCCCCAACCCTATGTGACTTAATCGATACCGCCAGAGAGAAACCCGACACCGTAGATAAGACCAACGAATAGCCCGGCAGCGCTCAAAACAAAACCCGGCCGTGAACCTATTTTTAACCCGCCGAACAACATAAAGCCACCATCTATTTTACCCTTAGCTCCTGTACCTTTATGGGATATTGAATCGAAAGTTTGAGGATTCATATATTCCAGGATAGCACCGATTGAAACCCACTCTTTGAGCCTTAAGTCCAGACTTGCCGTAAAGCGGGGAGCATCATATCCAGAGACCACATCCCATATAATGATACCAGGCGATATGTCAATGCTTTTTTCTGTACCGAACCATTTTTTAAGGCTCAACTTGAGACCTCCACGAAAACCACCTTCGACCAGACCGAGAAAATGAGACAACCCCAATGCATAGTCATTATTTAATTTTCTCATGAAACCGAAATCAGATGTTATATAGAATTCTTGATCTAAGGAATCTGTGACTCTGAGAATTCTATTATCCCTAAGCTCCATGGATTCTACATTAAGGGCCGGGGTCAGTCTATACGTTACACCAATGTCAGCAAATGGAAATATCTTGCAAGATGTGACTGGCCGAGGAGACCAACAAACTTGGCCGTAGGCGTTGGGTAAGCAGTGCTGAAAACAAGAAAGTACCCCTGCAATATACAGGAAAAGATTCAATTTTTGGGATGACGAGCGTTGATTTTGCCAACTAAATAACGCAAATCTTCTGGCCATTGTACTGATCTCAATTGTGCATTCCGGAATCACCGCATAAAAACGACAAAAATAAAAAGCTAATAAAATCTGTCAAATCCGGTTTGAAGCCTTGATACCATGATCTTTCCTCAAATGTCATGACTCAAAAAATTGAATCTGTTTAATGTTAAGACATGAAAAGCTGTCGAACGTTTGCAATAGTGCATGCAAAGCAAAGGTAACAGCCCGGAAATATCATATTTTCTTCTTGACAGAAAAGGATGACCATCAGTCAATTTCGGTAAGTATTATTTTTCCGACTGTCCACCTGATTTGGTCACCGCCGTCTTGAGGGTAATCAAACTGTGTGCCACAATTGTTTTTAAAGAAAATACAGCAATAGAACTCATTCAGAGTATCCGCTGGCATTACGCAGGTGTACGTAAGTGCAAAAAACTGAATTATATACGCGAACGACTAGTTGGGATGTTGAAGTTCACTTGAGCAATATTTGACCCCCCTAACTAAACCCTTGTAAGGGGGGATTTAGGGAGGCTGCGCCGGCGAGCCTCAAAAATCCCAACTGGTCATTCGTATTTACAACAGTCCTGTAATAAGTTAAACCCATATTCATTCCGCCATGGATATCGAACAATTCGAAATTAACCCCTTAGGTCACTTTTTCTCAA
>JAABYK010000189.1:0-3391 GCA_011775825.1 Candidatus Zhuqueibacterota bacterium
GCCTTAGATATAACTCATGACACAGTGCATCTTCATAGACAGACTCCAAAAGTCCAGGGCCTAAAATCCTGTGTACTTCAATTGCCGCTCCAATTATTTTTTCTGATATTTCGTTCTCATGCATGACGTCTATTCCATTTTTTCCTCGGCGTTCTCTGCAACTCTGCGTTTATATTCAGACCGCAAAATTTGCCAAGTTATTCTTGCACAGCCCCTTTGTGTCATTTAGGCGATTAAGAGTACGTTTCCTTGTTTAAACCTTTCCAAAGCAGAGAAAACTACAAAGATTTCTGGGACACAGATTTTCACTGATTCGCGCTGATTATTCTGATTTTTAGTTACCTTGTCCAAAACAAATGTTGGATTCCGGCTCTGTTGGTTAGCTCATCTAGCTCGTGATCAGTTTTGGGCGGTCTGTGCGACGCTCGCCGTTTTTTGTTGTTGCGTGGACTCCTTTGTGGACGTTTCATCTGTTTTCTTGGGGACCAGGCCCAGAGCTTCCCGCACTTCTTGCACGATCTTTTTCAGCACATCCTGGTTCTGAAGGAGATATTGCTTGACGTTTTCTCGGCCCTGACCGAGTCTTTCCTCGCCGTACGAAAACCAGGTGCCGCTCTTCTGCACGATGTTGTGATTCACGGCGGCATCCAGAACATCACCTTCGCGAGAAATGCCGGTCCCGTACATGATGTCGAACTCAGCTTCACGAAACGGAGGCGCTACCTTATTCTTGACTACCTTGACTCGGGTTCGATTGCCGACAATATTTTCACCATCTTTGATGGACGCCTTTCGCCGGATATCAATTCGAACCGATGAGTAGAATTTCAACGCCCGGCCGCCTGTGGTGGTTTCTGGGTTTCCAAACATGACGCCGATTTTCTCGCGGATTTGGTTGATGAAAATCACACTGGTTTTGGACTTGCTGATGACCCCCGCTAATTTGCGCATGGCTTGCGACATCAGGCGAGCCTGCAGGCCCATTTGTGCCTCGCCCATCTCTCCCTCGATTTCGGCTCTTGGGACCAGAGCGGCCACCGAATCGATGACGACGACATCCAGAGCGCCACTGCGGACGAGGGTCTCGGTGATTTCGAGAGCTTGTTCGCCCGTGTCCGGTTGTGAGACGAGCAGGTTGTCGGTATCCACACCCAGGTTTTTGGCATAGGGCGCGTCCATGGCATGTTCCGCATCGACGAAGGCCGCCAGCCCGCCACGTTTCTGAGCTTCGGCAATGATGTGCAGGGTGAGCGTGGTTTTACCGGAGGATTCCGGTCCGAACACCTCGATGATTCGCCCGCGGGGAACGCCACCGACTCCCAAAGCCGCATCCAAAGAGACGGAGCCTGTGGGAATGGCCGGCACATCCGCAGGCCGCTTTTCGTCACCCAAACGCATGATTGACCCCTTGCCAAACTGGCGATCAATCTGAGCCACCGCCAGATCCAGGGCTTTCCGTTTCTCGTTTTGTTCCTCACTCATTCAACACCCCTCCGTTTTAAGGTTATATATCTTATTTGGCTTAGTGCCTTTATTAAAACTTTACTAAACTTTTAAAGTTTAGTAAAGATAATTTTCAACCTTCATTAACCCTGAAGCCGAATCTTCTTCAAGTATGTATAAACGGCTCCGGTTGGTTTTAGGTCACTCTTCACGACTACGATCTCGTTGACGTCCACTTTCCCGCCATCAAAGTCAAAATTTTGTAGGTTTTGCAAGAATTGTTTGCCCGTGCGAGATTTCACTCGGCCAATTGTCAAATGCGGAGAAAATTTTCTTTTCTCTTTCGGAAATACTATCTGGCTTAGTCCCTCATCGATGCGGTCAGCAATTTCAACGATTTCCGGGTTGTCATCGATGCCCACCCAAAGAACTCGCGGCCGACTAACATTTGGAAACGCACCAACCTCCCGCACGTTCAGTGAAAAAGGCTTCCTGTCTTTGACAACCTCCTGAATGATCTCAGAAATGGCGGGGATCTTCTCCTCGTCAACGTTGCCAAGAAATTTCAGAGTCAGGTGAATGTTTCCCGGTTTGGTCCAACTGATTCGTTCTTTGTGTTTTTTCAACTCTGCTTGAACCTTAGCAATTCTGTCTCGAACGGAATCAGGGATTTCAACCGCGATGAACGTGCGAATCTCAGCCATAACCGATTATGCTTGAATTAATTCCTGCCTCAATAAATTCAGTGCCGCTTGCACACTTCGTTCTTTGTTGATCAGCCTGTCTTTAAAGAACACAAATTTCTTGCTGAAGGAGCGATATTCATTTGCCACGCCGACGTAAAGCAAGCCCACAGGCTTTTCCTTTGTCCCGCCGGTGGGTCCGGCAATGCCAGTCGTGGAAATCCCGAAGTCCACACCACCGTGCTGTCGCACACCTTCAGCCATCGTCACAGCAGTTTCAGGACTCACTGCCCCGTGTTTTTCCAACGTTTCGCGAGGGACACCTAAGACGTCCATTTTGGCCTCGTTGCTGTAGGCGACGACACCTCTTTCAAAATAGTCGGAACTGCCGGAGATGTTGGTCAACTTGTGTGCAAGCAAGCCGCCGGTGCAAGATTCTGCTACCGCGACTGTTTTCTGCTTTTCGAATAAGAGTTTCGCAACCGCCTCCTCCAGTTCCTCGTCATCATAGCCATAGATGTATTTGCCCACCTTTTCGCGAATCAACCGCATTCCGTTCGACAACTTTTCTTCGAGCTCCTCGGCATGTTTTCCCTTCGCGGTGAGCCGGATATCCACCCCGGATAATCGCGGCATAAATGCGACTTTGGCGAATTGCTCGATTCTGTTCAGGTCAAGGCGCTCAAACAAGGTCGATTCGGCGATGCCAGTGGTTCGAATGGTCTTTTGGCCGGTGGTTCTCTCCTGTTTCTTCAGCATTGGAAACACCGTGGCTTCGCAAATAGCCTGCATTTCAGACGGCACGCCCGGAAGGATTATGCATTTCTTGCCTTCCTTTTCGAAAAGCAACCCTGGCGCCGTACCCACCGGATTTTCGATGATGCTGGCTTTTTCTGGAACGGTGGCCTGGCCTTCATTCACCGCAGCCATCTTGATGCCCCGTTTTGCAAACTCATGTTTGAGCCTTTCCACGATTTCCGGCTTAAACACCATGTCCGACTCAAAATAGTCGGCGGCCACATTTTTTGTGATATCATCGTGGGTGGGGCCGAGTCCCCCGGTTGTAATCACGACATCACTTCGTTTTAGAGCTGCAGATAGTGCTTTCTTCAGGTCGTCTGCATCGTCGCCAACTGTGGTGGCCCATTTTACCTCCAACCCGATGGCGGTGAGATGTTTTGACAGATAGGCGGCATTCGTATTCGTGATCTGTCCGATCAGGAGTTCATCGCCAATGGTGATGATTTCTACTTTCATACAAAGAC
>JAABYK010000189.1:3410-20370 GCA_011775825.1 Candidatus Zhuqueibacterota bacterium
GAAGGATGATTAAGGGAATTGAAATAAACCATGTTTCGACTCCGCTCAACATGACGTGAAGATCTTGTGTCGACTTTTTGGATAGCCTTAAATCCATGGATTTGCGCAAATGATCATTTTTACAATAGATTTCTTTCATAGAATTTCATTGACCACAGCATATAGTAATCTCAAGCTCAGGGCACCGTAGATTCCGGCAATCACGTCATCCATCATCACTCCCCAACCTCCGGGTAGTTTTTCTGCATAACTCACGGGAGAGAGCTTCGCTATATCAAATAATCTAAAAAGAAAGAACCCAATTGCAAGCCATATTAATTTTTTTTTGAACAGGATTAGGGTAATAAGCATCCCCACAACTTCATCAATTATAATGACTTGGTTGTCGGGAATCTGCGTGTCTTTTTCTACTTTTCTGGCCGACCAGGCTCCAAGAAAAAATAAGCCAACGACAAACAAGAGAAAGTAAACAGATTCGCTTTCAGGGATGATCCAATATAAAAAAAGTCCCAGGAAACTACCCACCGTACCGGGGAAGATCGGCGTGTATCCCAGAAAAAACCCGGTGGCGATAACGCGGGAAACTAAGTGCATTTATCGAACATTGGTTGGCACAAAAACACGGTAGCAGGCAATTGCAAGACTCTTGAGGTGACGGCGGTTCTCATATAAATAACTCGCGCCTGTATAGACGGTAAAAAGCGTTACAAATAGCATCAAATAGTGAATGAGATGCCATTCTTCCACGGCGGATACGAATTCAGGCTCAGTTCCGCGGACAGCGTATTGCTCCTTGAGGATCATCCAAATAAATATCAAATAAATGGCGAGCATTTGGCAGGCGGTTTTCCACTTCGCACTTGTACTCGTTACCAGCGGTTGGTTCTTAGAAATACCGTATGATCTTAAGGCCGTAATGATAGCGTCGCGCAACGCAATCACCAGGAACATCCATAAATCCACGTATCCAAGATAGGTAAACACACCAAAAGCGGTGGAAATCAGGATCTTGTCTGCAAGCGGATCGAGATATTTTCCGGTTAACGTAATGTTACCGGATTTCCTGGCCACATACCCGTCGTACCAATCAGTTAAGCAGGCAAAGACAAAAAGAAAGAGGGAGAAATACCTAAGATAGATGTGCTTGGTAAGGATTAAGATGGTTGCGAACAACGGGGTCAGGATCATGCGAAAGACTGTCAACTGATTTGGCCGAGACATAAACGACTCTCGTTTAGTTAAAGGATAGATACCTCTGGCAGCCAGATAATTCCCTCACAGAGCAACTCTGCCTTCTATGGCCCTTGCCAGGGTGATTTCATCGGCATATTCCAGATCCCCGCCAACCGGGATGCCACGGGCAATTCGCGAGATTTTGATGCTCATGGGCTTGATGAGCTTTTCCAAATACACGGCTGTGGCCTCGCCTTCGGCATTCGGATTTGTAGCGATGATCATTTCGCTCACAGAGTCACTCAAACGCCTCATCAACTCCTTGATCCGCAAGTCATCCGGGCCAATGCCTTCGAGGGGCGAGAGGGCGCCGCCAAGGACATGATACAACCCTTTGTATTGGCTGGTTCTTTCCAATGCCAGCACATCGTTCGCTTCTTCCACGATACAAATGGTACTGCGGTCCCGTTTTTCGTTCGTGCATATATGACAAGGGTCGACTTCTGTGATGTTGTAACATGTCGTACAGAATTTCACGTTTTCTTTCAGTGAAATCAAGGCTTCCGCGAGCTGTTGCACTTCGAACTTCGATGATTTCAAAAGATAAAAAACCACTCTCTGTGCGGACTTTCTGCCGATACCGGGCAATTTTGAGAATTCCGAAATCGCCCGTTCCATTGAAACCGATGGATATTGCATGGCGGTTTAACGACTGTTAAAGACCCGGAATCTTCATGCCGCCGGGGAGCATGCCACCCGCCGCTTTGCCCATTTCTTGGGAAGCCATTTCCTGGGCTTTCTCAAGGGCCTGGTTAACCGCCGCAACCACCAAGTCTTCCAACATTTCCACATCGTCGGGGTCGACCACCTGTTTGTCGATGTGGATTTCCACTATCTCTTGCTTGCCATTTGCAACTGCCGTCACCATTCCTCCGCCCGCGCTTCCTTCGACAGTCAAATCGGCAAGCTGATCTTGCACTTTTTGTAGTTTTTCTTGCATCTTTTGGGCTTGCTTCAGCAAGTCACCCATACCAGGCTTTGCCATAGTTAACTCCTTAAAAGATTGTATTTTATGCCTGTGTGACAATCTCGCCATCGAACAATTCAATGACTTTCTTCAAAATTGGAATCTGCGTGTTTTCATCAACTTCCGGATCCATTTGTGGTTCTTTGGCAGGCTTATGTTTCACCAGAATGTCCTGGAATTCTTCGCTCTCATGCTTCCTGCATTGAATTTTCAGGCGGTAACCTGTGTGCTCAAAGATCACCTCTTGAATCAGGTGCCTATTCTGATTAATTGTGTTGATATGAAATCCATTTTCTTTTCCAAACGAAATCTCGAGCGTCCCGCCATGAAGTCCGGTTGGATAGCCTTCATTCAGGAACGAACCCAGGTGGATCTTTTTTCCTTTCACCTCATTGATGATTTGAGGCCACAACGCCTTGAGCTTATTTAATGATGCAGAATCCGTTTCACTTGAGTTGCTAGAGCTGTGGGTCGCTTGATGAGTCTGATTCTGCTGCTTGTTATGGCTTTCAGCTTCACCCGACTTGCCTCCGGTTATGACTTTTACTTTTTCAACGACGTTTGGGACTGGGTTTGTTTCGTTAGGGCTTACTGTCTGGACTGGGCTTTTTTTTATACCGCTTATGTGGCTCAAGAGTTGATCCAATTCAACGCTCTTGTCCATTTTTATCATTTTCACCAAAAGAATTTCCAACATCATCTTCGGATTCGAACTGCGCTTTATCTGATACACAGTTTCAGAAGCCAACTGAATCAGGCGCAACAAGTCGGTTTCTGAAAATTTCTCGGTCATGTCTTTGTATTTTATGTTGTAGGAATCCCCGCCTTCGATTAGGTTCAAATTTCCGGTGGCCTTTAAGACTAACATGTTTCTGAAATGTTCGATAAGTCCATTCAGAAATTCCCCGATATCGTACCCCTGTTTGAAAACAGATTCAACCAGAGTTAGGCCTCGATTCAAATCCTTTTTGACCAGACAGTCGGTACAATCAAAATACAGCTCCTGGTCGATGATGCCCAGAAGTTCCGACAGCTCGTTGATACTTACCTTGGCTCCGCTGAATGAGACGACCTGATCCAAAATACTCAGACTGTCTCGCATGCTGCCTTCGGATTTTTTGGCAACGAGGTAGAGCGATTCCTCATCAATTTTGATGTTTTCTTCGGCGCAAATGGTTTGCAACTGTTGGACAATTTCGTTTAGCGGCATTCTTCGGAAGTCGTAGCGCTGGCACCGAGATAAGATCGTGGCAGGGACTTTGTGCGGTTCAGTCGTAGCGAAAATGAAAAGCACGTTCGGGGGCGGTTCTTCGAGCGTTTTTAAGAGGGCATTGAAGGCCTCGGTTGTGAGCATGTGCACTTCATCGATGATGTAGATTTTGTGTTTGCCTTTGGTAGCGGAATATTTGAGATTCTCCCTGAGATTTCGCACCTCGTCGATGCCCCGGTTGGAGGCGCCGTCGATTTCAAACACATCCAGGCTGCGGGATTCGGTGATTTCCTTGCAACTCGAGCACGCATTGCACGGGGTGGTTGTAGGCCCTTGTTCGCAATTGATGGCTTTTGCCAGGATTCTCGCGGTGGTGGTTTTACCGACGCCTCGAGGGCCGGAGAAGAGATAGGCGGATGCCAGGCGGTTTTGCTTGATTGCATTCACTAATGTGGTGGTCACATGATTTTGTGCCACCACCTCCTCGAATTGCATTGGCCGCCATTTTCTTGCAAGAACCAGGTAAGACATCCGAAAACCCCTCCGCAGATTAGAGATTCATACGCGCGTTAAATGTCTGAACGAAAACGTAAGCACACCGTCATTCCGGTGATGTTCCCCGCTTAAAGATTGCGGGGACACGTTTGTGCCGGAATCTCGTTGTTTTAGACACGGAGATTCCCGCTTAAACCCTGCAGGAATGACTTAAAAGGGCTGTTTTCGTTCAGACATTAAATAAACTCACGATTTTTGTTAAAAATCAATCGGCTGTGCACCTGGCTTCGACTTTTCCTTCCCACAAGCAACTCTCAGTAAGCGACTCCGGTCAAGCAAACCCTCGGCACATAAAATAATTGCTTACCGCTGCTACCTTCCGGTCCTGACGGGGTTGGGCATTATTTTATTGCGAGGGACTTGAGCCATCAGCATCGCTTACCAAAGGCCACTTCATGGGGGAGCAAGCCTCGGACAGGAATTCGACCCTGCTATAGCGGGTTGCAGGAAATAGGGCACCGCTAACTCCCCGTCTAGCACAGCCTGGTGGAGCCGATGGGATTCGAACCCACGACCTTCGCATTGCGAACGCGACGCTCTCCCAACTGAGCTACGGCCCCGGTTTCAAAATTCGCAAATCGAAAAACGAATACGAATTTCTATATCCGAATGTCGATTTACCAATTCCGAACGTGGCGGAGAGGGAGGGATTCGAACCCCCGGTGGCCGAAAGACCACAACGGTTTTCGAGACCGCCCCGTTTAGCCAGACTCCGGCACCTCTCCTTTAAAAAAGCGTAATTCGTAAATCGGATATCGAAAAAAGTTAGCACAGAATATCGACTGATTTTCGATTTCTGTTTTCGCAAAAACGCGGAGAGGCAGGGATTCGAACCCTGGGAGGAGCTTATGACCCCTCACACGATTTCCAGTCGTGCACCTTCGTCCGCTCGGTCACCTCTCCGTATCAGCTTTTCTTAGTCCTGACGTTTCGAAAGAACGTTTGTAGAATTCCCAGACATTTCGCCTCCAGAATGCCGAACGTAACTTGCACGTTTGAGCGAAGCGCTGGATTCTGGAGAACATTCATTGCCGAGCCGCAAGCACCCATGCTGACATCGTTCACTCCGTAAACCACATGAGAAATTCGGGATAAATAGATGGCTCCGGCACACATCGGACACGGCTCTTTTGTGACATATAGCGTGGCATCTTCAAGCCGCCAAGAAGCTTGCGAGTTTGCAGCGGCGGTGATGGCAATGATTTCTGCATGGGCCGTCGGATCCTGTAATGATTCAACCATATTGTGGCCACGTCCGATGATCCGATTGTCGGCCACAATTACGACACCGATTGGCACCTCTTGCTTTTCAAACGCTTTTTCGGCTTCACGATACGCTAACTCCATCCACGTCTCATGCGTCTTCATATCGTACGCCCGGGAGGACTCGAACCCCCAACCTCTTGGTCCGTAGCCAAGCGCTCTATCCAATTGAGCTACGGGCGCAGCAGTGTTGTGGCGCATACGGGAGTCGAACCCGTGTTACCGACGTGAGAGGCCGGCGTCCTAGGCCACTAGACGAATGCGCCACATGATCACGAAAATGCAAAGCTCAATATATCCAATTCGATAGTTAAAATCAAGCCTTATTTTGCGGGCTAAAAAATTAGAAACGCGACCGAAGTCACGATTGAATTGGTCGTTTATTGCGGTAGCAACTCTGGCCACATCTCCTCCTTATAACCCATCTCAAAGAACAGAAGTTCAAAACGAGCGCTTTGCAAATATAGATTTTTCCAACGCTCCTTATCCACAGTTGGGGCCTCAGAAGCAAAGGCATCCATCCTGTTCCGCAACCAGTCCGCCCATTCTAAAAACTCTTCGGATGAATAGGTTTCGATCCACTCGCGATAATGTTGTGTGTCCGGCAAGCCCTTGGATTTGAGGTCATTGGCAATGTACACATAGCCCCAGGCACATGGCAATAGCACCGCAATAATTCCCGGCAAAGATTCTTCATAACAGGTTTTTACGAGAAAGCTCGTGTAAGCCAGCGTGATCATTGCAGGTTCGGTCTGCTCCAACTCTTCTGAGGTAATGCCAAACCCCGCACACGTGCGCCGATGCAGATCCATTTCAGTATTCAATGTCAGATCGAGCAGCTTAGCAAAATACCCCATGTCATCAAGTTGATGAGCTTTTGCTGAGGCCAAGGCAAATACGCGACTAAATTCAATCAAATACGCGTAATCCTGTTTCAGGTAGAATTCATAGCGTTCGCGACTTAGCGAGCCGTCGCCAATGCCTTCCACAAAGGGATGGGCTAAAATGGCCTGCCAAACGGAATCAGCGGCCTTTTTCATGGTTTCCGAGAACGATTCCATGGTGTCTCCTCGATAAAAATCATTTTCATATTCTTAAATCTTGCTTAAAACTTGTCGATGGATAAAATAACTTCGGTTGGAGAACCAAACCATTTTGAACAAGATGTCAAATCAAAAAGTGTCCATAGTTGAGGACGGTCTCGCGTTTGTCAAATCTTTGAGTTTGAAATCGCCAGGGATGGTCGGATGGCCCTGGAACGGTTACAGAAAATCAAATACCACCTGATCATCAGCGATTTTCGGCTCCCTCACATCCATGGATTGAAACTCATTCAAACAGCACAGAAAGAAAACCGAAAGTGTCGATTTCTCTTAATTAGCGCATCAACACCCGAGACCATCGATTTTGATATCAAGAAAACGCCTATCTTAGGCTTCATGATGAAGCGGTTTTCACCTCTAGAACTCCGTGATTTGGTCACGAAACACTTCGATTCTCTGGTGAAGTAGTCCTCCCTCAAAGAAAACCAATTCACTTCAAACGGCTCGTTTTTAATATAACAGAGAAACTTGAAATATCAAGTTCTTGAGCTTAGGAAAGGCTTCTATTTTAAAGGCAAAATGATTTTGACAAAACAATTAAAAGCTCAATGGTAAATGGTTAAGTTGCAAGTTTGTGATAGCGCTTGTCATAAGCTCTGCAATCAATATAATAGATAGATAAAAATCATTTGTATCAAAAAATACGCTCGCTTCGTTCGCTGATTTTTACACTCCATTTGAACGTTTTACAGCTTTCCCCGATTAGGTACTTCCATTTTCGTAATTACGATTTCGACATTTGAGCTTTTCTGTCGAGTAAATTTTACGCTGACTACCGGAAGCTGACTGATCCAATTGGTAAGGTTCTCCGAAGAATCCCTCATAAATGATAAAATTTTCTTAATTGTGAAGAAATTCTTACTATTTGGTAAGAATGTTGCAAGGTGTTGCAAGGGGTTGATTTCGTGGTTGATACTTACAGTCAAATCAAATCGACTTGTGCTACGAATTCCCCCTCAGAAGCTCAAGCGAAGAACTCGAAGCGGAGAACCGAGACGTGTTGATTCTACTGTTTATTTTCCTGATGACCACGACATTGTTCGCCCAGGTAGGGGAAGACGGCCTAACATATGTGCAGCGAAAACAGAAATGGCTGAGAAGTGTTCCGGAACCTCGGCGGGGTCTGTCGGAGCATCGAAAGCGACTCTATTTTAGTGCCTGGTTACAGAAGGGCATTTACAATGCCGCGGTGTCCGATGCACTTCACAGCATTCTCGGCGATTTCTGGCTAACGGGCGGCCGGAGTCATCACGGTTACATGATCGCGCTTATTGTGAAGTATGGTTCCAAAGGGCTGCGTGTCATCGATTCCGATGATGAAATGACCGTCCGAAATAAATATGAGAACGACCTCATTCTCAATTCCGGTGTGTTTGAGGATCTCAATCCCAACAAGCAACTGTGGGCCATGGCCGGAATTTACCTTTACGCACATTACTTTGATAAAGATATCAAATTGCCTATCTACGGACACAGGCGCGGCATCGACCCAAAGCATCTGGATTTGGCGGAGCAAAATTGGCCGACGTTTTCCCACGATGGCAGGACGTACAGATTCGGTCAGGGGCCCTACAATGCCAAACAGCTTACTGAGGATTATATCAAGAACAAGCTGAACCTCTGGATTCTGGATGGAAATCGCGAGATGGACAGCCTGAATTACCACCGAGCGTTCGTGGGTTCCATGCTGTTAATTTACGATATGGCCGAAGACAGGGAGTTTCAGAAACGGGCCCGGATGGGGGCTGAACTCGCCATGCTGGATGCGATGATGGACTTTGGTGGCTCCGAGTGGGGAGGCACCATCGGCCGCACTGATTTCAGAAGGATGGCAAAGGTCAGCGATTTTCCATTTTATGAATATTTTGGAAAAAGTACAGAAGATGATGGCCGCCCGGATATCAAGGTGCTGTACACGTTCGATTATGAGCCGCCGCCTTTGCTGATCGATATCGCCGTTTTGTCAGACGAAGATGACGACTACTTCCATTTCCACAAGGAGTATCACAATTCCGGACTGAAACATCGTTCGGGCAAAGGCAAATGGAATTACGTCACCCCCTTATACAATTTGGGTTCGAATGTTGGAGGACACAACAGTGGCTGGCAGGTAACCATTCGGGGCGACGGTCCCGGTCGATTCATTCGCCTCTGGATCAATGACCTGGAACACATTGAAGACAAAAACGAAACGCGCTATTTAGGCAACGCAGGAAATCAATACCGAAATGCTCTGTTCGCTCAAATTGGCGCAAACCCGGTCCTTCATGAGGCCAAGGAACGTCAGGATTGGGATGAAGATTTGTCCGACGGCGGATGGTACTTCAAGAGATTGAACAAAGTGTATGTTGCCATCGGGACGACCCACAATTCCGCCTCGGTTGAGTTGGGGATTAAAAACGTGGATTACGATTCCTTTACCTCGTTCAAAAATGCGGTAAAAAAGAACGCGCGTTTAACAGAGAGTTCATACACGACTTCAAAAGGGGTAAGCATCGACTGGGATGAACACTGTGGACTGAATTCGCCCGGGGACTGTGCGTTTCCGTTTGAGCGGATGGAAACGATATCCAAGGACGGCAAGATGATAAGTTGGCAAAATAAGGTCATGACGATCAGGTATCATGGTAAGACCCTCACCTACGACTTCAATAATTGGCGTGCCGACGATCCACCGAAGTCCGACCCACCCCCTGCGCCTCCCAGCGGTGTCACGATTGAGGTGGATTAGGGTTTTCTCCCAAATGTGCCCATTCCATATTTGACTTTGCTCGCTGAGCAAGAATCTTTGCTAAACTTTCAAAGTTCAGTAAAGTTTTTGAGTGGTGAACGAAAACGCGTCATCGACAGGCTTCTCGCTCTTCGCTTTAAGACTTATTTTTCGAGTCGCAAGTCAAACCGGCCATTCAGATGGTCCATTATGATTTTTCCGTCCAGACCAATGTTGCTGCCAGGCTTTCCGTCCGGCTTAAGCAGCGCTGTTCCTTTGACTCCCTGAGTGGTGGAAACGGAATCAGAATCGAGCCGGTAGTCATTCAGATAAACGGTCACGTCGTAGGCTCTTTGCTTCGAAACTGTTTCCGAACCGCCGGCACCCATGACGATCCCACTTGCGTTCTCGATTCGGTCCACTTCGATCTTCCTGAAAATGTTGTGTTTGATGCTGGTGCTTTGTGAACCGCTATCGAACCCAAAGTTCAGGGGGATGCCTTCCGGGCTTCTCAACGTGACAATCGGATACCCGAGGCAAAAAAGGTTGCGGTCTAGACTCTTCTGCAGGACCGACTTCGAAATCGTTGTGAGTTTGTTTTTATAATCAATTTCGATGACACTGTTTTTGAAGACCAGCCACGCAATGATTCCGTCCGCTTTGAATATGGGCAGCCCAAACAGTTCGAACCCCAAATCCGCATCTTTAACGATGACCACAGGTTGATTGTCGATGGTCAAGTTGCCTATTTTCAATTCTTCGATGATCGCTGGGCGGAATTCAACCATTTTGCTGGTGGACGTTTCTCCCTCTCCGACTTCGTCGCCAAGCGGTTCAATCGCGCATTGTCAATTTCATTTAGAGTGAATGGCATTGTTGTGAGTTGATGAAATTTTGTCGTGAGTTGCAATCTATTTGGAAAAAGGCATTTTTTATGTTAAATTCCAACCAAACAAGCAATTCTTTCTTGAGGACAATTCTTATGAAACTCAACCCGAATGTTTTTGATCTTTGGGTGTACCACAAAGCGGAAGGCGTGCCCCGTTATCTTTTGCTTTACACCTCTCAAGAAAAAGCGGATAAATGGTTCAATGGTGCCAGATTCTGGCAAATTCCGAGTGATTTTGTTGAGGAAGAGGAAGAGATCGAAACCGCTTTACAGCGAGTTTTAAAAAAATGCGACTTAAGAGCCAGGTCATTATGGGCGGTTGAGCACGCGTACACGTTTTATAATCGGCGGTTCAAGGAGATCCAAATTTGTACTGTTTATGCTGCCCAGGTTCAAAAGCCCTCGAAACCAAAACTAACGGCAAGTCATTCTGCATTTGGCTGGTTTCCTTACCAGGAATGTATTGAAAAACTGAATTTCAGGGGGCTGCTAGAAGGTCTGTTCTGGACAAAGAAATACGTCACGGACGCCGAGAGGGAATTTACGGAACTCAGACTGGTGTAAAGACAAGCCTCCAACACAGCTTCTGGAGGTTCAAAAAGAGACAAACTATTTCCCTTTTTGAGATCGCTTTTGTGGGAAGAATCGTCACCAGAGAGAAGGTTGATATTGACAATAACCGATCTGACAAAGGATTTGCAAGGCCTTGCCAAAAGTATGTGAATATTTCCTACTTTAAGTCGGGTTGCCAGCAACGGCCTACTTCGGAACTTAAGTAAACGACGGGTCGTATTCCACGAAAGTCACTATTCTATTTAGTTGACAATAACGCATGCTTAAGTCATTAAGAAAACATGTGGGGGAGGGTTGGCTGAGCCATTTCAGGTTCACACTGCGATCCAAGCTCATCGCATTCTCCGTGCTTCTGGTGACGCTCATCATGGCGGATGTTACCTATTTTTTTACCATTCGCCAACTGCGCGATAAACGGTCTGCATTTGAATTGCAGATGAAGCGAATTGCCGAAAATATCGCCACCATGAATCTTCTTGATCGAGAAAATTGGAGCGACTATCAGGATTACATTTCCCGCCTCATGGACTTTAACGATGACATTGTTTACATCGCCATTTATGATGAGCGGAATTGGTTACGTGCACATACGTTGAACACCGATCTCGTGGAGACGGATCGTTCAGGCCCGCTGTCGCGCAGAGTTCAAGCGGACATGGTGCGTCAACTCGACAGCGGTTCGATTGCCGAAGAGAGCCGAGAAGACTTGCGCGTGCAGAAAGTCAACATCCAATCCGGCGATCGCGTGCTCGGCAGCGTGCATGTTGGATTCTCGTTGATTGAAATCAACAACGAGCTTCGCTCCCGCGTCATGCGGAACATCGGGATGGCGATCTTGCTCATTCTTCTGTATAGTGTAATTTCTGTGTTTCTCAGTCGTCGTTTGACAAGACCTTTAGAGCGATTGAGCCAGGCCATGGCTTCGATTTCCAAGGGTCATTTGGACCAAAAGGTGGAAGTGGAAAATCGCGATGAAATCGGCCAGCTTGCCAACACGTTTAATCACATGGTGGAAGGGCTGCGTGAACGGGACATCATTGAGAAACTCGGCCGAGATTTGAGCCAATCCTTTCGATTGGAGCGAATGGCCAATCTTGTCCAGAATCGCTTGAGCGAGGCCATTGGCGCCGAGCGCGCCCGACTTTTCTTGCGCCAACAAAAACAGGAAGGCGCCTTTTATGAAATTGTAACGGGAAACGGTGTAGACACGAGAAATAAGAGGTTGGAGCTTGATGGACAGTCTCGAGGATATCTTGAGAATCAAACAGACGGTTTCTTTCTCCAGAGTGCCCCGCAACCGGTTAGAAATCGACTCAAAGACTTGCGTATCGATTCTCATGAACTCATCATTCCGATGTTGATAAAAAAACAGCTTTTCGGTGTTCTTGTTTTTTGCATGAAGCAAGATACACGAAAACTGGATGAAAGCCAGCGTCATTTTGCCTCCATTCTTGCCAGTCAAGCGGCCATGGCTCTGGAAAATGCCCTGCTTTACGACGAACTGCGAGAGCAAGAGCGAGTCAAACGCGAATTGGAGATTGCCCGTGAAGTCCAGCACAAACTCTTGCCGCGCGCCATGCCCCACCTCCCGGGTTTTGAATTTGACGGAGTTTGCCAATCAGCACTTGAAGTTGGGGGCGATTATTTCGATTTTTTCCACATCCAACCCGGTAAATTGGGCATCGTCATTGCAGATGTTAGCGGAAAGGGGACCTCGGCTTCCTTTTACATGGCCGAAATCAAGGGTATGATGTCGACGTTGGTGACTGTCTACGAGTCCCCCAAGAAACTGCTTGAGGAATTGAACAAACGTTTATGCATGAGTTTGGATCGAAAAATGTTTGCCACGATGATCTACGGGGTGCTTGATGTCACGTCACGGTCCTTTGCCTTCGTGCGTGCGGGTCATAATTCGCTCCTTCATATTTCAGAGAGCGGCGACTGTGCCCTGTTGACGCCGTCCGGAATTGGACTCGGATTGGACGATAGCGACATTTTTGCTGAAACTTTGGATGAATCGGTGATATCGATTAACAAAGGTGATAATCTATTATTCTTCACGGATGGAATCACCGAGTCGATGAATCACAATCGAGAAGAGTTTGGTGAAGACCGGCTGTTGAATATAATAAGAAGCAATGGCGCCTCCAACGCCCTGAGTCTGCGCGAAAAAATCTTTGGTGAAATCGAAACGTTTGTAAACGGCGCCAAACAACATGACGATTTGACCATGGTCGTCGTGCATTGTGCCGGATAGCAAATGAATGACAATCAACCGACGAGTCCTCTGGCGGAGCGGAATGGAGCATGCAACCAATGAAGTCAAATGTCGTATTAATTGAAGTTGAGCGCATCGGAAAGTTTACAAGATTTTCAAAACTTACTACACGATTTCATAAATAAATACGGTCACATAGAAATTTAGACAGGATGAACAAGATAAACTGGATAAAAGAATTTAAAATCCTGTCATTCAAAATGATTCTCTATCTTAACATTGGATTCGGAAAAAATAGAATTAACCGTCCACAGGATTGAGAATTCTAATGATTTTTGTGAGGGGGCAATCTTTTTAGCTAAACAAGTATTCTAATTCACTTTTTAAACGATGAATTTTTGGGAACAGATTTCTTCTGATAAGTCAACCATCATCACTAAGTTTTTGCGGATTTCAGGAAAAGAGCCTCCGAGCTTTTCTTAAGTTGAGGGCTGGAGGATAATCAGAAAGGGAGTCTTAATGATGATAAACAGGATGTCTTCCATCCTGTTTATCTTGTTAATCCTGTCCAACATCAATTAAGACCCTGCAGCGAATAATAGGTCAACCGAATTTATGAAATAGAGTACATAGGAGAGCTGTATGAATCGTCGTAGAATTTGCAGTCTATTCAGTCTCGGCATTTTTTTGTTCGGTCTTTCTAGCTGCACGCAGCAGAACGATCGCAAAATCAGGTTAGCCAACACGGAATCCGATCGCAACGGAAGCGTACAGGCCGCTGCCACAGTATTAGATGTCACGCCGGAGCAGCAGCATACCATCGCCATCCTGCCATTTGAAAATGCTACCGAGAATGAAAGCCTGGATTGGCTGAGTCGCGGATTGGCGGACATGCTTGCGACAAAATTATCCCAGTCACACTACATAAATGTGGTCGCAATGACTCGTTTGTACGCTAGTCTGAATCAAATTGATAATGACACCGAAGATATCTCTGATCTGTCAACGGCTCTGAAAGCAGCTCGACAGGCCGATGTTAAAACGCTCATTACCGGCTCTTTCTATCAGGAAGAAAGCGCAATTAAGATCTATGCAGTGCTGCGGGACGTTAGCTCCGAAAACGTCCTGAGAAAAGAATATGTGCAAGGACCAAACCTAGAGCGCATCTTTATCATGGTTGACGACCTCTCGGATCGGCTCCGGAGCAATCTGCGTCACGACCTGGAAGCCCCACCCGAGACAAAATCATTAGCAGCCATGACTCAATCGGTTGAAGCCTTTCGCTGTTATTCCAAGGCTTTGGAAAGCATGGACAAATTCGCCTATGCCGAAGCCGAAACCTGCTTAACCAAGGCCATTGAGATAGACAGCACGTTTGCCAAAGCTTATTTGCTCTTGGGCAAAGTGAAATTACGAATGGGCGATTCAGAAGCGGCCCAAACTGCCATAAATCAGGCCGACCGCTTTGCAGAGAAGCTTTCCGAACCCGATCGCATATGGTTGAGTTTTTACAAATGTGAACTGACGGGCGACATCAACGGCATCCTGGAATCCATGAAACAATTGCTGCAATATGAGCCCAATGACCCCGAGACCCGAATGCAATTGGCAGAATTGCATTTGCTTTTGAAGGACTATGATCGCGCCCTTTCTGAATACGAGATGATTTTGGATATCGACCCGAAACAAAAGCTGGCTTACAATCAGGTGGCCTACATTCATGCCTACCGCGGCGATTTTAAGACCGCCCTCAAATATCTCGATAAGTATGCGAACATCGCACCGGACGAGCCCAATCCACATGATAGCAAAGGGGAAGTGCTGATGATGGCCGGACGCATGCAAGAGGCCGCGGAGCAATTCAAGATGGCTTTGGCCAAGCGTCCCAGTTTTCATAGTTCGATCATGAACCTGTGCAATGTATACAGCGAACTGGATGAACTGGACCGAGCGCTTGAGTATTTCGATCAACGCATTTCCCAAGCTTCTAATCAGCACGAAAAGGCCTCGGCTTTCGTGAAACGTGCGGCTTTATTCTGGCGTTTTGGCAGAATAAGTAAGGCAGAGAAAGATCTGCAGCGCGCACGAGAAATGGACCCCACATCCGTTTACCCCGTGTTCATCGGTGGAGAAATGTATGAATCCATCGGCGATACGGCCGCAGCGCAGCAGCTTTATAAATCGTATGCCCACCGGAGTAAAGAACTTACCCAAAAAGAGGATTTAAATCCACATTTGATTGAGGGAATTCTCCGTTTTTGCATGAATGCGGATCTGCCTCCGGAAGAGGCCATTTCCATCCTCGAGAATTTAAATCGGTCGGAGACCCGGGAATTACTCAAGTTGCAATACGGCATGCTTTTGAGCATTCTTCATCTCAGAAATGGAGATTATGAAGAAGCGCTGCAATATTGTGAAGAAAAACGGGGAGAGCTTTTTGGACTGCTCGTACAATTTCCAAACCACGGTTGGAGCAACACGTGGAAATATATCGTGGAAGCCGTTCAACTTGAGCCGAAGCAGGAGGAGCCGGACTTAACGTTTGTGACTAATCTCTTCCAGGCTGCTAAAAAGGCGGGGCGAAAAGATCTCCAGGTGATTGCGCGATTTATCAATGCACAGTACTTTTCCAGATATGGCGAAAGTCAAGAACTGTTATCCGTCTATCGAGAATTAGGGGCTCCGCTCGAAGAGCATTGGCGAGTCGTCGGTCCATTCGAAAATCGTTCTGGCTTTCATCGTCGTTTTCCGCCGGAGGAATCCATCGATTTGACGGCGACTTATGAAAGCGCCGGTCGAAAGGTCAGATGGCAAAAAATGAACGATGGTACCTACGATGGTTACGTGAACTTGCGGACAGCATTGCAGCCGTCATCCTGGGCAGTCGGCTATGGACTTGTGTACATTCATTCGCCGGAAAAAAGAAAAGTTCAACTGCGATTGGCCACCGATGAGTCGTGCAAATTGTGGCTGAACGACAAGCTCGTCTGGCAGGTTTATCGTCAAAAAGACGTCCCGTTGGATCATGACATCGTTTCTGTCTTCTTACATCCGGGTAACAACAAACTGCTCATCAAAGTCACAAACAGCGTTCGAGATTGGGGCTTCTATCTTCGCGTAACGGACGACAATGGGGACGGATTTCAAGACATCCGTTTCCGCGCCGCCGAGCTTGGCGATCCCATCGCACTGCACGAGAGTGCAAGTGAGTGAGGAAGTAAAAGCGTCTATAATTTGAGTTGGACTGTGCAGTTTTACTCAAAAGCCTATCTTGGCGAACCATTTAGGGCTGAAGTTTAGGCCTTTGGAAAACACAAAGCGTAGAGCGGAGTGGCGAATTTTGTCACCTTTCGCTCTGCGCTTCACAACTTATCCCCGAATCACTCGAGCCAAAGCCCTACCTTTAAACCACTTCGGGAGTCACCAGCAAGTTCACCAACCACTTCCCTTCGCTCTCCACGATTCCTACGATTCCGCCATTGCGAAATTGTACCAGCGATCGCTCAGGATCATTCAGGACGAGGCGACTGGCGAAACGGTCTAAAAATGGTAAGTGTCCCACAAACATGAGTGTCTGCTTTTCGGGGATGACGGACTCCGCAAAGGCGTTCACATCATCGGTGGCACCCATCCCTGAAACGGCCACCACGCCATTTTCCGGCTTCAGTTGACTTCCGAACATCTCGGCGGTTTCTTGAGCGCGTGTCTTGCCACTGTGGCGAATTTCTCTGACCTCAAGTTTGGCTTGTGCCGCCCACGCGGCTACTTTTTCGACATCCTTCTTGCCCTGATCCGTCAAAGGGCGTTCCGGAGCTTCATCTTTCGATTTGGCTATACCATGTTGGACTAAATAGATTTGGCTCATAATTTATCACCTCCATAATTTAAGATAAGAAAATCAGCTCGATATTTCAAAAAATTATTTATTTAACGAATGAGGAATAGCCTGCAAGAATGCGTGTTGATGTTAAGAGATCGGAAGTCTCCGCTCGCAGAAGGTAGTCAACTGTGTCTTTTCCAATCTGATGTGACAAGCACCGATGGTTCTTTCCAATTTTTAAGTAATTGGAAACTTATATATTTTGACTGCAATTCTTAAATTTGAATGGATATTGTTGACAAGATAAATCCTTTATGTTTGATCGTTGGAGAGTCTGAAGAAAGTAAATGATTTCATTTGCCCTTGGTGGGTATTTTATTTATGATTTATTGTGAGGAATTGATATGGAGGCTATACAA
>JAABYK010000177.1 GCA_011775825.1 Candidatus Zhuqueibacterota bacterium
GATACCGGTATCGTTGTTATTCTGGACTCGCGGGTGGTGAATAAATCCTATGGCGCGAAATTTTTAGCCGCGATACCAAAATGCAAGACGGAAATCGTAGGCACGAAAGAACACTAAACATAATCGAAAATGCCCAACTTGTTGTCATCCTGAACGAAGTGAAGGATCCGGCCAGCGTATGCGGCTGATCATGAAACGTAAAATATGAAATCAAATAATCAGTATTTTGTTTACGTCATGACAAACAAATCCGGCACACTGTACATCGGACTGACCAATAACATTAAGAAGAGGATTTACGAACACAAAAACAAAATGATCGAAGGATTCACAAAGAAATACAACATTGACAAGCTGTTATACTTCGAAACATTCATAGACGTTGATTCAGCCATTGTCAGAGAGAAAACTCTAAAGGGCTGGCTGCGGAAAAAGAAACTTGAGTTAATAAGAGAATCCAATCCGGACTGGGAAGACATCAGTGAAGAGTGGTACAGTTGAGTTTTTTCGGAGGCCAGATTCTTCGCTCCACTTCGTTCCACTCAGAATGACAGATGTCGAATACAAACTAATGGAGTGTTGGTCTCCATTAGTGGACCGGATAGTTATCTTTTAATCGTAGCCGGTGTTGTTTTCGGAGGTGGCGTTCGCGTTGTTTATGATTTTGCCTTTTGGTCCGATGTGGCGGTTGTTTTTTATGACGTTGTTTTCGGCGGGTTTGCCGGTAATCATAATGCCGCTTCCTGCGGTGATATTATCGATGATGGTGACATTCTTACATTCGTAAGGGCCGCTGTTGCGGTTTGCGACGACGTAGATGGCGGAAATTCCGCCGGAGGTGCGAATGTCATTTCCCTTGACGAGGAGGCCGTTTATACCACCCGTTTTGTAAATGGAAATATAGCTGTTGCCTTTATTGTTTATCAGCTTGCTGTCAAGTACGGAGCTGTTGACGTGGTCCTCGTGCATCAGTCCTTCGCCATCGTTGATTCTGTATGCTTTGTCCGCAGCCCAGTTTCTATAGACGAGGTAATCATTTCCCTCGACGGTCCATCTCCAGCCCCGCATCTGCACGGCACGGTTGTCATTTGTGGAGGAACCACGTGTAATACCCGTTCCGGTTGCGGTCGGCCGGAAGACGTTGTCCTTGAAGCGTATGACGTTGTTTGCGCAGATGGTTCCGTCGCCGGAGAATGAAATTGCACATCGGCCGGTACAATAGATGAAATTGTCACGAATGACAATTCCCTTTCTGAATGCCCAGGGATGTGTTTTCGGTGTGCCGTTTGGGCCTTTGCCGCCGGGCCCTCCGAGGCCGTAACTGTTGATGTAAAGGCCGGGGCGGTTGTCATAATCAAAGACCACGTCGAAGGTCTTGCCTTTGAGGACGTAGTCTTTCATTGTAAAATTGTCGCCGGATTCAGGGCAGGCGATTGTTGGCAATGAGGATATTCTCTGCTGCCCGGACGGCGATCGCGGCATGGTGACGCTGAGTGAATCTCTGCCAGGCGTGCTGGCCCGTCTTTTTGTCGGGAATCCTGTTGTCGGCCACAGCGGCGTTTCGGAGCACGCATCCATATACGAGGCGATTGCGTCCGCACTTGTGGTCGATGCCTTCGAGGAAGTCGATATGGCCCCGGTTGATGGCGATGTTGACAACGCCGCAGTTGCCTGTGGTTTCGGGATTCCTGACGTAAATTCCCTTGAAGGCGGTATCGATGGGAGTGCCATCACCTTCGAATGTGGGGACATATTTTGGGAACTCGAACCG
>JAABYK010000028.1:0-672 GCA_011775825.1 Candidatus Zhuqueibacterota bacterium
AGCTCTTTCTGAAAAAGTGTAATGCTGAGAATTTGCAGAATTTCGTACAAACTCTGCTTTAATCCAAGTTCTTTCTTCATGATCGCAACGACCAGGTAGATGCTCACAGCAATCCATATCTGGATCTTGACTGCGTTTGATGAGGTACCAAAAAAGGCTTTGATTCGCAGGTGTTGTTTGATCCATTTGAAAAACAGTTCGATCTGCCAGCGGCACTTGTAGAGTTGTGCAATAGTCAGTGCATCGAGAGTAAAGTTGTTCGTCAGAAAGACGAATCGCTTGTTTGTATTGATGTCGTAATAGCCGATCCGCCTGAGCGGTTCTGGGTAACGTTCTGAAGTTTTCGGACCTGTCAATTTGATGGTCTGATCGCTCCGCAGGCCGGTGGTTTTGTCGACAAATCGATAAGCTTGTCGGGTATAGGCAAGTGTTTTCTTGGCCCGTGTTATGAAGAAGGCCAGGCTCTTTGAAAAACGATAGAGTCGTTCGAAGTCGGGATAGCCGCGATCCATGATGTAATATGCGCCGGATTCGATGTGCAGATAATCGATGACTTTTACGTCTGCGACTCTGCCGCTTGTGACGCGTATAAAGCACGGAATCGAGCCTCTTAGATCCATCAGCGTGTGAAGCTTTATGGCACTTTTGTGTTTTCGGAACTTTGCCCACGGA
>JAABYK010000028.1:712-1241 GCA_011775825.1 Candidatus Zhuqueibacterota bacterium
TGCTTTAGTTCTATGCCGAAACTTTCTTTGTCGTAAAGTTGCCTTGCTTTTTTGATGAGTACCTGTGCAAAGTCCGCGTATATTTTCCAGTGGCGTTTTTCGTTTGCCTCTGCCAGAGTACTTCGTGAGACTTTGCCTTTGATTCCAGCGTGATATAACTTCGGCTGCATTGCTCGCAGACATGTTTCTATGTCCCGCAGACTTTCTCTGAAGGTTAGCTGGGCAAACGCCATGCAAAGGAACTGATCGAGGCATGAGAAAGTCTTTGTTCGATGATTGCCGCGATACCGATGAACGCATTTGTTGAAATCGTGTTTTGGAAAAAAGTCCATTAGTTGCGAGAAGACTAATCGATCTTTGAACATTGGCCAGCCCTTTCGATGAATATGTAAAGGTCTGGCCATAACATGACAATGATTTCAAGTCGAAAACAGCCATTTTTCTCACAACATATTGAAAATACGTACCTTATAACAATTTAAAAAAAGTTAACCGGACAGTAGTGATTTACTATTGACGATTGACTATT
>JAABYK010000229.1:0-199 GCA_011775825.1 Candidatus Zhuqueibacterota bacterium
AACGGGAACCCTTGTCGGGATGCTGATCTGAATTCCAAAAATTGTTCGGCCCTTCATAGAACTCTTTCAGTTTGTTTTCCAGATCGTTAGCCTGTGCCGTAAGCAACTTCAGCCTTGCTTCGGCTTTGTCCAGACCCCACTCCTTCTTGACTTCGTCTTCGATCGACGAGCGCTGCGTCATGGACAAAAGTCCCGCCAG
>JAABYK010000229.1:248-492 GCA_011775825.1 Candidatus Zhuqueibacterota bacterium
AACTTCTCCCTAACCGTAACCGGAATTGACGGCATAATACACCTCCTGAATTTTTGATGAATAACAGAAAAAATAAAACCGTTTAAGGAATAGATATGAGCAAATCAGGATCCATCTTTTCGATGCGCACGTGAATGTGCGGGGTTATGTGATGGTACCGTTTAGAAATATCTTGTGCCCTGCCGAGCAGCTCGCCTTGCTTGACGTGACGGCCGACGAGATTGGGAAGCATGTTGAGATAAAA
>JAABYK010000229.1:550-767 GCA_011775825.1 Candidatus Zhuqueibacterota bacterium
CGGTCCTTCAATGACGCAGCCGGAGTAATGCTGGCCGGCATAGGGCTTTGCTTCACGCATAATAACTCCGGAAATCGGGGAAACTATATCCTGCCCGGGAATACAGATGTAGTCCGTGCCGTTGTGAAGATGGTCACCCCTGGATGCCCCGAAATGGCCTTCGCCCCATTCGTCCCTTGTTCGTACCCCCTTGCCTGTTGGTGAGATCATTCAATGT
>JAABYK010000229.1:825-1064 GCA_011775825.1 Candidatus Zhuqueibacterota bacterium
GGGCCGCTGTCAGGTATTCTCAGTTTGTGGCCACGCTTATACATATGCTTCATGGCGACATCGACGGCCAGCGGAAGACTGTTGACCTGGACAAACATATGGTCGATCTCTGCGCTTGGCCGCAGTTCGTTGCGGTAAAAGCAGATGTGGTATTTCATCCGTACCTCCTTGATCTGCGGACTTCGCCACATGTCGGACACTTGAACGTCAGCACGTCAGCGCCCTAGATGTCTTCTTCA
>JAABYK010000229.1:1147-1314 GCA_011775825.1 Candidatus Zhuqueibacterota bacterium
CATTTGCTCCTCATCAGCAGATACCGAATCATATTGATTTTCAAGATGCGTTTGATAAAGAAACTTCGCCCACTCTTTCAACACGTAAGTGACGACCTGGGACGTCGAGCGAAACTCGAACAACAGCTTCGTGTCCATCCAGTCAGGCTCATGTGGATAGTTGCGCT
>JAABYK010000084.1:0-3741 GCA_011775825.1 Candidatus Zhuqueibacterota bacterium
TTATGTCTACTTCATTGGCTTTTCGTAATTCAAATATATCACTGCTCCAAAATGCCGCATAGAAAAACTTTGCTAAAAAAACACAATGTTGCAGGTTTGTAGTACGGATTCGTTGGATGAAATCCAATGTGGTGTTATTTTCGAAAATCTGCAATTAGGTTAACCTTATGCTTGCCGCCCATAAAGAAATCGATTTCAGGAAACGCTCGACCGTGTCAATCCGTGAACATCCGTGAAAATCTGTGGCTAATTTGTTCCCGGTCTTATATTCGGTTGCCGCTCCGCTGCACCGGGAAAATCTGTGTCCAAATATCTTTGTTTAAAACTCTGCGGTAATAAGAGTTGATAACAAGAAATATTCACAACAGAAATAATAACGAAAACTCAGAGACAATCTTAGAAAAGCGGTACTAAGATTCTAAAAGAGGGATCAAGCCGCGACGCGGATATACTCTTGTTCCACCGCCTCGCCATTGACTTTGACTTCACCGTCAAGTTGAAACGAGAGCACATCCATGGGACAGACGGTGATGCAGATGCCACATTGAATGCAGGAGGTGTTTTGATTGGAAAAGCGTTCCTGGTTCTTTGCAAAACTCATCACGTCGATGCCGACCTCGCAATAACGGGAGCATTCCCCACAGGTAATGCACTTTTCATTGCTGTTGATGCCCAACTTGCCGATTTTTTTGCTCCAGAATTCCATCCATTTCGCCAGAGGGCACCAGTAACGACACCAGACTTTGCCGCCGAAGAACGGATACAACGTGATGGGAATCACCCCAACCAACCAGAAGTCAGCAATGTAGGCATACCAGTGACGTGAAAACTCCCCCGCCTGCGATAGAAACCCAAACCAGTGGTAAATGTCATCATGCAGCAGTTTACCAAAGAGCATGCTGCCACCGACCAAAATGGTGGCCACAAACGCCCAGACCAGCACCGCCACATTCATCCATTCCCAGGCCTTTGCTCGTCGCCCTTTGGGCGCTTTATGCCGCCATCGATCGCCCCAGGTTTCAGCCAGACCGCCGCAACCGCAGAACCAGGTGCAGTAACGCTTGCCGTGATGAATCGACAAAATCGGAATCACCACGAAAGCCGTGACCAGTCCCCAAATGATGTAAAACAGACTGATGTCGTAAAAAAACTGATGGAATTGCAGCGGCCAAATGTATTCGAGACCATAGGCTTTCCACGAATATTCCGGGCTTCCTAAAATGATGTTGGAACCGGCGCTGTAGTGGACGTACCACA
The DNA here is from genome assembly GCA_011775825.1 of Candidatus Zhuqueibacterota bacterium. Classification (GTDB taxonomy): domain Bacteria; phylum Zhuqueibacterota; class Zhuqueibacteria; order Oceanimicrobiales; family Oceanimicrobiaceae; genus JAABYK01. The sequence continues at coordinate 1,258 of JAABYK010000084.1, forward strand.
TGATGAATTCCGGTACCAAAAACCCAAGACTCCATTGGGTGCCGATGAGCGTGATATAGCGTTTTTTCTGATAGGGATCTTTGTAATTGATGCCCCAGCGCAGATAAGCCTTATACCCAAAGTAAGTCATAAATACGGTGTACACGGCGGCGTACCAAAAGCTGGGAGAAATGTGCTTGGCAAAACCGAAAATATTCCAGTCGAAAGTCAGAAGTTTTTTTAAGTTAACGGCATTTCCTGCAGCATGGGTGAACAAGGCTTGATTGAACGGCCACCACGGCGCTTTAATCGCATACACGCAGTAAGCAATCAAAAACATGGCGGCGAGAGCCAGATATTTCTTAACGTCCCACGTGCCCTCCAGTTTTATCCCAATTTTATCGAAAAACTTGATCGGCAGTTCGGCCCCGATCATCTCAAAAATCTGGTCGTTCTTGAGCGTGGTAATGTTTTTGTCTTTCTCAAACTTGACGAAATCCTTGCCAATTTCCTTCAAATGTGAGTTGAAATGAATGCTTAATTGGCCTTGTTTCTCTAATTCTCGCAACTTATCGACGTTGCGTTTTTTGGGGAAGATGAATTCCGGATCGATGGTGACCATGGTTACACGGTTGTGAGGCGCTAACGCAATCGCCGCTTCCGCTGCCACATCGCCGCCCCCGTAGATCAGGATATCTTGATCTCGGAACTCATCCGGGTCGGCCAGGAAGTGAGCGACCTTTTCCGCATATTCCTTTTCTCCGGGGACTCCGGCTTTACGGGGATTGCCGGCTTTGCCGATGGCGAGAATTACATATTTGGCTTGGTAGGTCCCCCTGGAAGTTGTGACCACAAAATAGTCACTCAACTTCTTGATATCTGTGACAGACTCATGCGGGTTGATGTTCAGTCCACGTTCGGCTATTCGGCGATCCCAGACCTCCAGCAGTTCTTCTTTCGAACATTCTTTACACCACATGGAGGACTCAAGCGGGACGTCCGTCGGTTCCATGAACAGGGGTTTGCCTTTGGTAAACGACCGGATGAGATTTGCCGGTTTACCCTGTTCGATGACCACATAATCCAGGCCCAACTCATGGGCCCGGTTTGCCGCACCAATTCCTGAAGCGCCGGCACCCACGATAAGCACATCGTGAACATCATCGGGTAAATTGAGGGGCGACTTGTTCTCAAACAAATCATTGATTAATCCATTGCCCTGGTTCAGACCTAACTTGATGAGTGGGGTTCCGCTAACCTCACCGATGATATAAAGCCCGGAAATATTGCTTTCATGTTTATCATTCACCTCTGGCAATTTTACTTTGGCCGGATCGAAGTTGTCATCAAATAGGTTACTGATAAACTGTTGTGTCGACTGAGCTGCAGACTGAACCAACGAAAGCATATTAGTTCTTACTCCTGCGCGTTGTGAACGTCTCAATTGTTGATTTGCTTAAGGATATGTAACCCGCACGCCTATATGTTTATTCCCTGAAATCGTTCGTCAAGACCTGGACCTGACGGTCTGTTTGAATGAGGGATAGGGAATATGAGGTTTAAGTAGCTGACAATGACAAGTTATTTTTTGCCATGTCTTGGCAAAAGTTGAAAATCACAAATAAGAATAACAAAAACCAAATGACAAATGAATTCCGATCTCCAATTTTCGAAATATTTGGTCAACGAAATGGATTCCCAACGAACCTTTGTGTCGGTTCGATTTTACGTTCAGGTTGTTTTGGAGATTGCGATTTGCAATTTGAGATGATTTGGTATTTCATAACTGAGATTCCGGCTTGTCCGGGTCAGGGAATAGGGTTCGATGAAATGCACTCGGCCACTTCATCCGGAATGATGCGATAAAATAACTGTAGTATAGTATAAATTATCAAATGATTTCAACGTCTGACCGAACATTCCGTTTCCTTAAATTCAGTAAGTAATTCAAATCCGTAAGATTAAGATAAGAAAGACAGCTAATGTTTGGATAAGGTTTGACTTTGTCATTCTGTGTTCATATTTTTTTGTTGTTTCCTTTTTTCCAAATTCGGGATGGCGGACCTGATAAATGAAGTCATTTGTTTGTCTTTTATTTGCCCTTCTTTGTTTAACGTTTCCGGACACACCCCACGCAAAATCCGCACGAAAGTTTGAGCCGCCTGTCATGCGAAGTTCCCAAGAATTCGTCTGCGGCTCGTATCCGGGACGTATAATCGACGCCCTGATTGCGGAGAAGATCCATGTGGCTCATCAGCAACGTCTGGGGAAACGCGCACCGGTGCGAGTCCGCACCCGGGGAAAGTTCGTCATCATTGAAGACAATGGGACCCTCATTCGGGAACCTCGATCCAATCCTTTTGACCTGGACGGGAAATTACTGAAGTTCGTGCCTAATGCCAATGGAGGATTCGACATCGATTTGGTAGCAATGGCGTTTGACACGCTGATCGGCACGGAATTGCCCGCTGGAGACGACACAAACCATCGGATCGGCTTTTCTTC
>JAABYK010000084.1:3795-4574 GCA_011775825.1 Candidatus Zhuqueibacterota bacterium
GGCAATTCAGATGCTTTCGATGTGCATGATTTCTTCCTTAAAATCCCCATGATTGCGGCGCTTTTAGCCGACTTGAACCCACTCGAAGGCGGTCGAATTCACTTCCGACAAGAAAGCGATCGATTCACAATCACCTGGGATCAAGTAGTGGAATTTGGAGCGCTTAATCGAAATACGGTTCAATTAACGCTATTTGCCGACGGCTCTTTCAGCATGGCTTATAAAGATGTCGCTATTCGCATTCCCCTGAACGGTTTGCCACTGATTGTCGGGTTCAATGGTGGAATTCAGGATTCGGAGTTTCGGGCCGTTAATTTTAGTGGCTCACCCACGCACAGCTCCAACTCCGAGATCCTATTCGAGGATTTCGATCAAACCTTTTACCCGGAAATTAATTTAGCCTTGACTGCCCAAAAATTTTATTCCATGCAGCCAGACAGCTTTGACCAGTTGGTTTTGATGACTAATTTCGAACTGGAGGGGGCTCCGTTTGCGGCATTTCATGCGCTCGTCCAAAACGATGTTTTGGGGATCGGAAGAGAGCCGGTTTCCCACACGACCCTGTTTGGCAGCTCAGGTCGGTTGCAATCGTTTATTCACATGAACGACGTCAGTTTTTGGCCCGATGCTCCGGATCCCTTTTTTGTGCGCGTTCTCGGACATGAGACCGAGCACCGATGGGGGGCGTTTCTGCATTTTAACAAAGATGGGCGGGAAAGCGAGTTGCTTCTGGCGAGCGATCTCACTCACTGGAGCTACTATCTTGATACGGACGGTTC
>JAABYK010000084.1:4700-4920 GCA_011775825.1 Candidatus Zhuqueibacterota bacterium
CCGAAGCGCTGGATCACCATTCAGGATATTCTCGCCGTTGAAGGAGCACGACTTCCGTCAAGACAAGACGCTCAAAAGGTGTTTCGACAGGGTTATATTTTACTCAGCCGTCGGGGCGCGCCTCCCACCAATATTGAGATCAACGCAGCAGAGACTTTAATCACGCCTTTCCCGGGTTGGTTTGCTAAGCATACCGACGGACGAGGAATCATGCAAACCG
>JAABYK010000084.1:5011-24395 GCA_011775825.1 Candidatus Zhuqueibacterota bacterium
CGCTGAGGTTTGGCAAGACTGCGCAATTTGATCGAAGCCTATCCCCGCTGCCGACCAGTGTGCTGGAAGGAACTCTGCGGGACGAAAACGGTCGCGGGGTTAAGGCTGAACTGACGCTGTTTGTGAAAAGCGAGGTAACCGAGGATTTCACCGTGCATGGCAGCAGTGATGCGTTCGGTCGTTTTGTGTTTGATGACCTGCTTGTGACCTTCCCACTCGTGGTTGAATATGAAAAGCTCGAAATTGAGCCGGAAATTCCTTACGTTTCCGAAACGCTCACCGAGATAACGCTTGGCGAAGCGGGAACCATGCTGCCAGACATAACCTTGAAGCGAGCGGACGTGCTTGTGGTCAACGATGACCCCGATTACAATTTCGAGAAGTTTTACCTGTCCGCATTGGACAGCCTGGAGCTAACGGGTCACATTTGGCGAACACAGCAGCGAGGCGTCGCACCCGTCAGCCGCATGGGCGAATTCAATCGCCCAACCATCATTTGGTACACCGGAGATGCGACCAGCAACGAGGCGATCTCGAAGGCCGAACAGGACAGCATTGCAGCCTATCTTGATCGCGGAGGGCGACTTTTTCTCACCGGGCAGAACATCGCACAAAGCTTGTCCGCAACGGATTTTTTGCAGAATCGACTGCATACAAGACTTCTGGGAGCTCTGGAGGACAAGCTGCTGCACGGAGTTGAAAATGATCCTGTAGGCGGAGGTTTACGAAATATCAGCATTTTCGGAGACGGCGGCGCCAACAATCAAACTGCTGTCGATGTGCTGCTTGCTCAAGGGGAGGCTAAAAAGACGGTGATTTTCGACACCACCGCTGTGACTGACGCCGTGGCCGGGATTCGAGTTGAAGATCCTGCTACCGGCTCAAGGTTGGTCTTTTTCGGTTTCGGATTCGAGGCCATTACAGCGGGGGCGTTTCCCAGACCCGGATTTGCAACCCGTAAAGATGTCATGCACAACGTGCTCCATTGGCTGTCGGGTTTGGCCACTCCGGTAGCCGATTCGAAGTCCCCGGACATGATCGACCGGTTTGCTCTGCTCCCAAATTATCCCAACCCGTTTAACGGCGAGACCATTCTTCGTTACCGAATTTCCTCAAATTTTGTATCGACTCAGGTCAAGCTTGAAATCTACAATATCTTAGGTCGGAAGGTAAGGATTTTGGTGGACAAGCGTTTGAAACCCGGCGAATACTCGGTGCAGTGGGACGGCACCGATGACTCCGGCCAAGGCCTAGCCTCCGGTCTCTACCTGGCGAAACTCAGCTCCGGGCAGGAACGGCAGATCTTGAAGATGCTGTACGTGAAATAGCATCGGACCGCTGACCTGACCTCACCAAATTCAGACTCATCGGAATGTCTGAAGCCGAAAGGTTGTTTATACCCAATAATCCATTTCAGCTTAGTGATAGGTTTGACGTCTAGCATGTAGCTCTGCTATGTACCAATGTTGAGCGTACAGCTTAGGGCGAAGGACGATAAAACTCGCTTCTCGCTCGACGCCCTTCACTTTTGACTTTTCCAAACTCGACACTTAGTTTTGAAACGGTGTGCGAAGGATGTTTCGTGGCAATTTAGCTATTCTATTTCAAACCAACATAGAAACGGAGGGATCATGAGATTTGCGCTTTTGTTCTGTGGTTTGCTTGCACTCGTGTCACATGCTTATGCTCAGGAAAAATCAAATGCTGCCGAACCGGGGTCACCCATCGAAGGCGTTTGGGAATATCTTCTCGACGAATCCGAAGGCTTCGCCATTTACTCAAAACATCACTTCACCTGGATACTCACCGAAAAGAATCGCAAAGGCTTTGTCGGAAGTGAACCTACAGACGCCGAAAAAGCCGAGGCCTATTCGACCCTCATAACCGGGGCCGGAACGTACACCTTTCACGACTCCGTGATCACCGTCAAGCTGCTGTACTCCGGAAACCCCGAGGAGATTGGCTCAAGCTTTAGTTTCATCTTCAAAGCTGAAGGCGACATCGGAAAATACCAGGTGCTCTTTCCCGATGGCAACAAAGGCCCGGTGGGAATGCTACGCAGGCTTGAGTGAATTTGAAGAAGGACTTCAGTAAGTTTTGAGTTTAAAATTCAAACTCTCTTCTACCGCAAACAGCTCCGCACCAGAACCAGAGCCAGAAGTGCGAACGCAAGCAGCGCCACAAACGGCGCGAACGGTCCGGCCCACCCAAATCCGATTCCTGCCGGGGCCGTCCCTTGAATAAAAGCGACGGCGGCGATACCGATGCCTAAAATTCCCTCGCCGCCCACGAGTCCCGATCCCAGAAGGACACCTTTTTCTCTTCGAGACGTCACTTCATCAGGCGTCGTGGCTTTTTTCTCAAGCAGCATTCTCAACATGCCACCGATAAAGACAGGCGTAAACGTGCTTAACGGCAAGTAAACACCCACTGCAAACGGCAGGCTCGGAATGCGGACCAGTTCACAAGCCAGGGCAATGACCACACCGATGCCCACGAGAATCCAGGGTAAGGCATTCTCCAGCACACCTTCAATCACGACTTTCATGAGCGTGGCTTGCGGCGCAGGCAATTCTTGCGTGCCAAAGCCATACGTGCTATCCAAAAGTAACACCGCCAGGCACACAAATGTTGCCGAGGTCAAGACACCGGCCAACTCACCAATTTGCTGTTTGCGGGGCGTCGCTCCGAGCAAGAAGCCGGTTTTCAAATCCTGCGACGTATCGCCGGCGATGGAAGCGGCAATGGCGATGACGCAGCCGATGGTCAGCGCCGCCACTTTGCCAACGTCATCTGTCCAGCCGAAAAGCAGAAAGACGGACGATGTTCCCAACAGCGACGCGATGGTCATGCCGCTCGTCGGGTTGGACGTGACGCCCACCAAACCCACGATTCGAGATGATACGGTGACGAAAAAGAATGCAAAGATGACCACCAGAACAGCGCCAGCCAGTCGAATGGCGAACGTGTCGAGGTTGCCAAATACATGGGGGACAACGGCCATCGCCAATGCAATCAGAGCGGAGCCAATGCCCACGACGGAAAGGGGAAGATCCTGACCGGTCCGTGGCAAACGAATGCCACTCTGGTCTAAGCGCGCCCGGAACTGCTGCGCCCCCATTTTAAAGCTTTCGATCATGGTGGGGATGTTTTTAATGAGGGTAACCAAACCGCCGGTCGCCACAGCCCCGGCCCCGATGTACCGAATGTAGCGCGTCCAGATTTCTCCGGGGGTCATGTCCGGGATGAGTTTGACGGTTTCCGGATACAGCGGTATGGTGCGACCCTCTCCCCAATAGGCAATGGCCGGGATGATCACCAGCCACGATAACAAGCCGCCGCCCACCATCACGGTTGCAATTCGCGGCCCGAGTATGTAGCCCACTCCGAATAGAGCTGCCGACACGTCCAACCCGACCTGACCTTTCTTCAGAAAGGGTATGTTTACGTGGATATCATCGGGAATGATCCGAATCCAACCCGTGATGAACTTAAAAAACGCCCCGAGTCCGAGTCCGAGGAAAACGTTGCGGGCGTGTCCGCCACCGGTGTCGCTGGCCACGAGCACCTCGGCACAGGCCGTTCCCTCCGGATACGGCAGATGGCCGTGCTCCTTTTGAATCAAGAACCGACGCAGGGGAATCATGAAGAGGATTCCCAAACATCCTCCGAACATGGCCAGTAGGGTCATCTGTACGAGCGTGGGATCCAACCCCCAGAGGAACAACGCCGGCAGGGTAAAAATCACGCCGCTGGCCACCGAGCTCGATGCCGAGCCGATAGTCTGCGATTGATTGGCTTCCAAAATGCTGGCTTTTCGGCCCACCGCCTGCATGGCTTTAAAAGCGGCAACGGTCATCACCGCCACGGGAATGGAGGTGGAGATGGTCAATCCCGCACGCAGACCCAGGTACGCATTGGCAGCACCGAATAGAATTCCAAACAAGATTCCAGCAACAGCAGCTTTTACGGTAAATTCAAGTGGACTCTCGGCATCGGAGACATACGGCTCGTAGACTTCACCTTCTTTAAGCGTTTCAAACGCTTTTGGGCTTAATCCTCGTCTGTTCTTCATGGTCGGTTCCGGTTTAGGTGAGTGAAGGTAAGAATTGGTAGCAATATTACAGGTTTCGGCACAAAAAAGCAAGGGATTTTTGGAGGAGGCGTTCGAGCGAATAGTGCAATCAACTAAACAATTTACGCATAATCTGAGTCTCGAACGTAGATGCAGGCCAACTAGCTCTACCAGGGAAGTTGTGAGGAAGCCACAAATATGATCAGCAGGGAAGGGATTTCTTGCATGAGAGCTTAAGTACGACAAGCCCATCCACATCAGGTAAGCGTCTGGCCAGGATGGCAAGGTCGACGTTGCCCTCTTTCGCCAGTTCGATCGCACGTTTCCCCTGAGGCACACAGATAACTTGCAGATGTCCATTCTTTTCCCCCCTCTATTAACCTGCATGTGTTCTCGTCGGCATCGACGACGAGAATGAGCTTACAGTCCATGTAACTATACCTGGTTAATGAGGACTCAAATACAGTCACACGTCAACTTTAAATGGGAGAGCTTACGCGAGTTCGGGAAACTACGGCGAGATGGTTAACCAACTGCCTAAGTTGGGTTTGGAGAAATACCCGGGAGATATGCTTTGGAAACGAGTTGTGCTCAGATCGATTTACTACCGAACACGCTGGTCGGAATACACATGGCCGGATAAAGATCTTATTAAGGACTGGACATTAAACCCTCCGAACTATGAAAAACTTAGTACACGTCTTATAGTAATATATAGACACCTCATTCCGCCATTTCTCTCAAGGGGCAGTTTTTTTGTGATTGCACCAAAGAAGACGATTAATTCGTATTGAACGAAACAGGTCTTTCCTGTCATCTGATTATAACTTTAAATGACTTGCGAGTTGAGATTGATGGGCAAACTTAAATTGAAATGATCTCAACAGACGCAAGCAATCGTCTTACATCGAGATGAATCTGTACTAAAAAGGGACAGAGGTTTCTATTTTGTGGCTGAACGAAAACTCGGTAGTGCACGTCATTCCGGCATTGTTTTGAGCCGGAATCTCCCGGAATTAGGTAGGAGATTCCCGAATAAAAGATATTGGGAATGATAGCAACAGCCCGTTTTCGTTCAGCTATTTTGGTAAAGACTTTGATCTTAAAAAATGACAATCTTTTTAGCCACTGGTTCACACCGATTGAACACGGATTTAAACGATTTGAGAAAGAGGTAACCGGCGTTTGATTTTGAATTGTGCAATCATCCATAGCCGCATGCACGATTAACTTATTACTTATTAGACAGTTATTCCGCGTTTCATCCATGTCAACGCGGGTAAATTTGCGGCTTTGCCGCTGTGTCCATCCGACGCCTAAAAAGATCGCCAAAATTGGGTTGCGACTAGGTTGATCGATTTTGGCCGAGAGGGTTCAGTCTGCAAAATGAAAACCAAGCAAAGGGTAGGAAGGCTGCGACGCGTGCAAGAGTGCCAGTTCAGGAGTCACGCTTTTCTTGCTGACTCTGTTTTTGGAGCAGCATTTCGTTGCCCAGGGGCAGCGTACCAAATTGCGAGTGGAAAGAGTTCAGATGATTTTGGAATCGTGCCTCCCTGTCTTCGGTTGCCAGCCAACGCAGGTAAAGCATCTCCTCGTTGACTTCCAGCAGCGGCAAGATTTTTTGGCGAAAGTTCTGCAAACCTTGATTCAAATTGCCAGCGAAGCCGTAGTAAAACATGGCGCTCTTGCCGTCGGGGTACGTTAGCAGCCCGCCTTTGACTTTTAACTGAAACAGTCCGCCCTCTGTGGGGGCGTCCGATCGCAGCTTATCGAAAGTTGTCCAGTCCGAAAATCGCATGAATTAATTAATGCTTTAAAAGAAGATAATGAGCGTTTGGTTAAATATCAAGTTAGACAGAATTGCGGGGAGTTGTTTAGGCGCTTAAATCAAAGACAAAATGATTGAAAAAAAAATCCAAAGTGTAAAATGCAAAAAGTTTTTTTGAACATTGGTGAGACGGATTACACTGATTTTCACAAATCCTAAATAAATAGCATTACAGCGAAAGACTTGGCGGGGTATTGTCAGAAAGAAGCTTATGTGTCAAAATAATTAGAGTCAAAATGATTGGATGTCATGTTTACTTTGATGATTTGTCCCTCTTTCACCTGGAATCTTGACTGAAGTCATTCTGCCGTAAAATTAGATGAAAGGAGTGGTGTTGCAATAGTCGAGACTTTTTGATAAGTTTGTCTAAATGATTTTGTCCTAAAATTATTTTTACTTTTTGGTTCCGACTCGGATCGGGTTAGGTGATGTAAGGATGATAGAATTTGTTCAGGAAGTATTGGGGAGGAACAAAAAAATCGTTGCGGAGGTGAACCGACTCATCTCCGCAACGTCCCGCAACGACATAACATCATCCCTTTTCGGGGTTAAACTGTGGGATGGAGGAACAGTCCCTCCACCCCTCCTTTCCAGGGCAATAAATTGCAAAACCTGTGCCAGGGAGCAGAGTCTCACTTCCTGAGCTCAAGCGTAGCCGTTGTTTATTGGTCAGTTAAAAGAGTATATTTACGACAGATCTTCGCGGAAGTCTAAGAAAGTCATTTGTGCAAGCATATAAAACTTACACGAAAAAGCGGCCAAAAATCGACCAATTTTTTAAAAATGGTGGCTAAGCTATTAATTATACACTTATTACCCAACCATAACTAGGTCAGAACGCCTGTGTATTTTTTACAGACTCAGGTTTCTTCCACGAAGTCCGCCGTCCAGGAAATGTCGATGGCACCCTTCACGCTGGTGGCGGCCGGACACTTATCCTGGTGCAGGCTCAGAGAACGCTCCGTGGCCTCCGTTTTCCCCTTCGGAATCTTGATATGATAGTGGACTCGAATTTTGGTAATTCGGATGACGCCATCCACGTTTTCAATATCGCCTTCGACGTCAGAGTGTAACTTATCCGGGTAGCTCGGAATCTCACGTGCTTCCAGCACGCCTCCTAAGGTGCCGGTCAGTCAACCGCCGATGGCGGCGATCATATAATCGAGCGTCGCCGGGTGGTCCTGTTCAGGCTCGATGCCATAAAAATGCTTGATGCCGCCATGCACCCCGAACAAAACCGGCTCTTCGAAATTTTCGATAAATGCCCGTCGTACGGGTTGTTTGTCCTGGTAGACTTTGATTTTTGAGGTGTGGATGAGTTCGCCCATGAGTGACTCCTGAAGTTTTGCGTAGTTTATTGGTTTGTTTGGAAAGGTCCTTATTATCAAAAGACGAAAGAGAAGGTGTAGTTATTCCTTCTTCTTATCAGATTCTCTCGACTTGGTCACAACCGTAATCTTCTCGTCCTTATTTTCCTCAACCTGCGGTTCGTGGATGTACGAGCTGGATTGGTTCATCAACCACAGCTCTGGCAGAATTTCGCCGACAATTTCACCGTCGTCAAAGACTCGCACTATCGAGCTTGCGGAGACCACGAGCGCCACAGCTCGCGTGTGTTGACTCATGGCCGCGGCTGCCATGTGCCTTGTGCCCAGACCAAGAGGCAACCGGACGCCGCGTCCCGGAGCTTCGAGATATCTGGCAGCGGAAATAATAATGCCCTCCCCTGAAACCACAAATGCGCCATCCAGTTGGGCAAGCTCTTTCACCGTTTCACGCATGTCGGCGTTGTCGAGGCGTTTTAGTTCCGGCGGATGCCCATAAAGCGGATCCAGAATCAACTGCCGGGAATACCTCAGCACACGCTCTTCGTCACCCACCGTGAACAGCGTGCCGATCTTGCGCCCTTCCCGTCCCTCTCGAGCCAATTCAACACAAATCTCAAGCACGCTTTTCAATACGGTGGGCGAGACGTCTCTTTCCGGGGTGCAGATTTTTTCAAATAGGTTTCTCATGCTTCTCTCCTGATGACCTTATCTGCCTCTTTGAAGACAAAACAAACGAGACGTTTGTTCTACGTTTCATCTCTTACCAGCATCGGTTTCCATTCCGCCTCTTTGGCGTATCTCAGCTTCTGCAAAAATCGTTCGATGATCTGATGTTCCAGCTCTTCCCAACTGGTATCTTGGTGCTCATTCAGGGGAACCTGTCCGCCGGCAATCCTGGCGTGACCACCGGCAACTCCCAAATTTGCGACGATTTGCCTTAACGTGTTGCCTGCATTCGAATTCGGGCGACCACATCGCAGAGAGATGAACAGTTCGTCATCGAATCTGCCGGTGGCAAGTGCCCAGCTAATGCGCTCATGACGCAGGAGTATGTCTGCAACCTGTGACACAAATTCCGGAGATTCCACTTCGCCAAGATGGACATGCGCCAGGTGGCGAAAAACCATGGCGTTTTGCAAAGCCCTGTGCAACAGCACAAAATAGGACTTGGGCAGTTTGGGATTGTATATTCTGGCCAGTTTCCTTTTATTGGCCTTGAGATAAATATCTAAATAGGTGTTGATATCGTTTTTTGTGGTGTCCCGTGACAGTTCCTGAGTTTCACTCCGGATTGCATACGTAATCGCCGTCGCCAGGTTTACGGGAAGCTCCAGTTCTGCGGCTTTCAAGTATTGCAAAAGCAGGATGACACTGGCACCTGTCTCGGTCTCAATGTCTTCGAAGTCCACTTGCAGAGCTTCTTTTTTAGGATGATGATCAATGACAATAGTCGGCTTGATCTCTTCCGGCAAACTGTGATTCCCGAAGGGTGGCTGTGTATCAACCATGGCTACGCAGCGATACCGATTCCAGCGGATCTTGTCGGCATGAGTCAGCTTGATTTTGAGCTGTTTAACCATGGCTCTGTTTTCAGCTCTCGTTATGAGTCCGCCGTAGGCGATACGTGTCCGTTTTCGATAGCGTTTGCGCACGAGATAGGAGAGCACCATGGCGCTGGCCAGTGCGTCCGGATCCGGATAATCGTGTGTGACGATTAAGAGCGTCCCGCATTTATCCAGAACGTTAGCGAGCTTTTCCAATTTTTTTTTGGTTTTTTGCAAGGTGTTTGACATCGTGATAGATTAGATACAGATCACCCATTCCCGGCTTCTGGAAAGTCGAAGTTGCAACAATGAACGAATTGTTGGTGCAAAAATCAACAAAATGATGAAGAGCCAGGAATTTGAAAATCTGATAAAAATTCCCTGTTTGGTACTTTTCCAGGATTAGGGTGTTGAAGGTTTCTTTCTGAAATACGAAATCGTATAACTCAAGGCCGCGATGACCGCCGCCACTAAAAAGAAGGGCCACATGACATAAAGCAGGGTGAGCGCCGCCGCAATTGCACCTAAGGCAAGAAGCCATTGAATCAGTTTTTCCACGCGAGCGCTCATGGTATTATTTTTTCCTCACTAAATTGTACACTTAGCTTGACGGCAATGGGTTAAGTTTGGTCACGATATCACCTTAAGCTTCACCAACTGCCGTTGCCTTTTGCTTAGCGGTCTCAAACTGCAGTTCTCCGTCCTTACCGTCGATTTTAACCAGATCGCCTTGTTCAATTTCTCCGGCCAGAATCCGAGTTGAGATTTCATTCACTATCTGACGCTGCAGCAACCGTTTCAACGGCCGCGCGCCAAACACGGGATCGTAGCCTTGTGCTGAAAGCACATCTTTGGCAGACTCGGTTATTTCGGCGTCCAATCCCTGGCGCTGCAGGGCTTTGCGCACCATGCGCCGAAACTGAATATCGACAATTTCATGAATGTGGTCGCGCGTGAGCGGATGAAAGACGATAATTTCATCGATTCGGTTCAAGAATTCTGGACGCAACTGTTTCTGCAATAGCTGAAGAACTTCACGCCGGGTTTCATCATAAACCTGGTCGCGATTCTCATCGGTGATGTTTTGAAAGCGCTCTCGAATCAACTCGGCGCTCAAGTTTGAAGTCATGATAATGATGGTGTTATTAAAATTCACGACATGCCCCTGACTGTCCGTGAGCCGGCCCTCGTCAAGGACCTGCAACAGAATATTAAACACTTCCGCATGTGCTTTTTCGATTTCGTCCAGAAGGATGACCGAATAAGGTCGCCTCCGGATGGCTTCGGTCAATTGGCCGCCTTCTTCATAGCCAACATATCCCGGCGGCGCTCCAATGAGTCGGGACACGTTAAACTGTTCCATGTACTCCGACATGTCCAAACGTATCATGGCGTTTTCATCGTCAAACATAAATTCGGCCAGCGCACGCGCCAGCTCTGTTTTTCCCACGCCGGTAGGACCCAGAAAGATGAATGAGCCAATCGGTCGATTTTCTTCACTCAATCCTGCGCGGGAACGTTGCACCGCAAAGGATACCGCCTCAATGGCCTCGTCCTGGCCCACAACGCGTTCGCAGAGTCGATCGGCAATTTTAAGCAGTTTTTCGCGTTCGCTTTCGAGCATTCGCGACACCGGAATCCCAGTCCAGCGCGACACGATGTCGGCGATATCTTCCTCGGTAACTTCCTCTTTTAGAAGCGATCCCCCTTGATGCAGCTCTTGAAGCTTGCTGTTTAACTCGTTCAGTTTTTTGTCCAGATCCCCTAATTTTCCATAGCGCAATTCGGCGGCTTTGTTGTAATCGCCTTCGCGCTCTGCTTTCTCCGCTTCCTGTTTGGTATGCTCGATTTGTTCTTTTACGGCATGAATTTGCTTGATGGTGTCTTTTTCGACTTGCCAGCGAGCCTTCAACTGCGACGATTCTTCTTTGAGATTGCTGAGCTCCTCTTTCAGCCTGCTGAGCCGCTCTTTGGAAGCCGAATCCTTTTCCTTCTTAAGCGCAACTTGCTCGATCTCCAATTGTTTGATGCGCCGTTCGATTTCGTCGATTTCTTCGGGCATGGAGTCAATCTCGGTCCGCAATCTGGCAGCTGCCTCATCGATCAAGTCGATGGCTTTGTCGGGCAAGAACCGCTCGGCAATATATCGATGCGACAATGTGGCCGCTGAAACCAGCGCACCGTCGGCGATGCGCACCCCGTGGTGAACCTCGTAGCGTTCTTTGAGACCCCGGAGGATGGAAATCGTATCCTCTACGGAAGGCTCATTTATCAGTACGGTTTGGAACCGGCGCTCCAGAGCCTTGTCTTTTTCGATAAATTTGCGATATTCTTCCAACGTCGTCGCGCCGATCATACGGAGCTGTCCACGGGCCAGCATGGGTTTGAGCATATTCGAGGCGTCGACCGCACCTTCAGCGGCACCTGCACCAACCACCGTGTGTAACTCATCGATGAAGAGGATGATTTGCCCCTCGGCCTCTTCGATTTCCTTCAAGACCGCTTTGAGCCTTTCCTCGAACTCGCCTCTAAACTTGGCGCCAGCAACGAGACTGGCCATTTCAAGCTGGATCACTTTCTTGTTTTTCAAAGACTCCGGGACATCACCGTTGGCAATACGCTGAGCGATGCCTTCCACGATGGCGGTTTTTCCCACACCCGGATCGCCCACCAGCACCGGGTTGTTTTTGGTTCTCCGCGATAAAACCTGCACAGCGCGCCGAATTTCTTCATCGCGTCCGATGACGGGGTCGAGTTTACCACGCCGCGCCAAATCCGTAACGTCGCGACCGTAGCGCTCCAACGCTTGATATTTCCCCTCCGGGTTCGGGTCGGTCACGCGCTGGCTGCCGCGAATCTCTTTCAAGACTTTATAAATGGCGTCCTTGGTCACCCCTTGCTGCTTTAAGATATCCGCTGCCGCCCCACCTTTCTCATCTGCGATGGCAATAAGGAGATGTTCGGTGCTCACGTATTCGTCCTTAAGTTGGCGCATCTCCTGCATGGCCACGTTAAACAAATTGTTCAGCCGGTTCGATATGTAAACTTGTCCGACTGCACCCGGACCGGAAACCTTTGGGATTTTTTGGATTTGCTCGTCCAAGCGGTTGCGCACCAGACCAACATTGGTTCCCAGCTTTTTCAAGATTGCCGTGGCCACGCCTTCGGAGTCTTGAAGCATGGACTTGAGCAGATGTTCGACCTCAATCTGCTGATGATCAGTCTCGGAGGCCATTTGTTGGGCCTTTGCCACAGCCTCTTGAGCTTTGAGTGTAAATTTATCTAATGTCATTTTTTGATTGTCTCCTTATTTGTACGCAATTTTTTAGTCCATCGGCTTTAGTAAGTGCAAATTGATCAAATAACCGCTTTGGACGTATGGCAGTTTAGTGAAATTTTGAAATCTTATTAAGGATCACTCTCCGTCATATTCGTCTTCTTGTCTGTGGCCTTCTTGACCAACGTAACGACCCACAGCTACTTTCGGATGTCTGAGAATTTCACCGTTACGTCGATAGCCGTAATCGATAACATGGACGACCTTTCCGTCTAATTCGGGATCGTCAACCGGCTCATGCAGAACCGCATCATGCGATTCGTGATCAAACTCTTCGCCTTTGGGATGCATGACCTCTACGTGTTGAGTTTCAAGCCATCTGAGCCATTTCTTTTGAACGGCCTCGACGCCTTCGGCTATTTGTTCGTCTTCAGCTTTGTGGCTCGTCAGACGAAGGAAATCATCAAAGATTGGCAAAAGACTTTCTAAGAGTCGCTCTTCGGTCCTTCGTCTTACAGACGCCCATTCGGCCTCTGTTCGCCTTTTGTAATTTGCAAAATCAGCAGCAACTCGCCGGTATTTCTCCTCCCAATTTTCCAAACTCGACGATTCGTGACTTTCCGAACTTGATTGATTGATGTCTTGTTCGTCTAACCTGATGTCTTTTTTGTCTTCCATTTTGTCTTTCAAGTTTTTAACTGATTGTTCTAAAATAGCTCTTTTTTATTGTCTCCTCTGTCGTTAATCCATCTAAGATTAGCCTGAATCCAACTATTTAGAAACAGAATTTGCAACTCGACTAATGCAGATGTCATGTTTCCTCAGATTTCCTAAGCGAACCCTTTCTATGGTTCCCAAAATTCGTCTACCCAGCGGTTGTATTGGCGTCGTAAGTTCTTCAGTCTGAAGGCGACACCAAAAAACAGCACACCATTGAAGAGTAAAAACGCTGCGATTAAATACGCCAGCAATTCGGGAAAAATGAAGATTAGAATCCCCGCCAGAATCAAACTGGCTCCGATGATTGCATACAACCGCCAGTTACCAGCGACGGATTCTGTAAAATTGTCGTAAAACACCGTTGTTCTGAACATCGCTTCACTCCTTTTTGAGAACACCGAACTGACCAAAAAAGTCGGGCTGCAGCCAGTTAGTCTTGGTTTGACTTCGTTTCGTGACTCTTTGGCCAACCCAGTTTAGTTTTCTACTTGCACAAAAAAAGCCCCTTGGCGCCCAGCGCTAACCAGATCACCAAAGAGCTTTCAACTAATTAACGTTTGGTTGTGGACAGGAAGCATCCTGCTTCCCGTCCACCGCCTGATTTTAAAAGGTTGCAGTTCTCATCGTTTCAGTTGCTCCGCGGGTTGCACTGGCAATTCCATTAATGAATCTCGATAGCCTTCGGTTTCGACTCCTCTTTCTTCTTTAAGTTCACAACCAAAACGCCATCCTTGAATTCGGCATCTACCGATTTGACATCCACACTGGACGGGAGTGTGAAACTCCGGTTGAACTTGCCGTAGAAGCGTTCCATGATTCGATAGTTCTCGTCTTTGCTCTTTTCATCACGCTTTCTCTCGCCCTCAATCGTGAGAACATTGTTGTCGATACTCACGTGGATATCTTTTTTCTTCATACCGGGCAAGTCCATTCGAATAAGGTAGCTGTCATCTGTTTCCTCTATATCCGCCATAGGATGCCATCCGAACCATTCGGTATCTGTATCGAACAAGGATGGGGTCCTAAGGAATCGCGAAAATGGAGTTCGCCACATTTCATCAAAGAATCGTTCCATTGCATTCCACGGACGATCAACTGTCGGACGATCTTCCAAACGTTTCACGATAGCCATAATTCACACCTCCTTTGTTTTGTTTTTTTGTTTTTTTAAATTCTCAAATTTCATTTCCCTTTTTCACCCTTTTAATTTACAAAGACTGTGCCATGAATCGTGTTCCTGAAATTAAGCTTTTTAATTACAAATACTTAATTCGAGCACATCTTGCCATAACACTTCCGTCAAGTCCTAGACAGTAACTGTCAAAATTAAACAGTCCCTGTAAAATTGGCACAGTTATTTTGTGTTATTTGTCATTATTTCATAGTGGAATGATGCGATCTCTAAATTATGTATCAGGGACTCTTGAACTGAATGCTAGAATTACTTACTTTAGGGTTCAATTCCGAGCTAATTTAGAATTAACTGAACACGAAACAACATTCGAGGCTTGCCATGATTGATGGGTCATTTTTCGAATCAGAAGTCTATCTCTGGTTGGTCTTGCCTGTACTTATTTTTTTGGCTCGCATCTGTGACGTGACGATCGGCACTTTGCGGATTATTTTTACCACTCGAGGGTACAAGAGGATGGCGGCCTCTCTGGGTTTTTTCGAAATCTCAATTTGGCTTCTGGCCATCAGTGCTGTTTTTAAGAATTTGAATAACGTCGGGTGTTTTCTGGGCTACGCAGCCGGCTATACCGCGGGCATTTACCTGGGGATGTACGTTGAGAACAAAATGGCCATCGGAATTCAGATCGTCCGGATCGTTACCCGTAGTGATGCCAGTCAACTAATTTCGCACCTCAGATCAGAGGGGTACGGCATTACCACCGTTGATGGTCAGGGATCGTTTGGACCTGTGAAGATTATTTTCTCTCTCATAAAACGTAAGGATTTGCCGAACATCATAAAATCTATCAATTATTACAACCCGAAAGCTCTGTTTTCAGTGGAAGACGTGCGTTTGGCTGAACGTGCAGTCGTGAGAAAAACGCCATCCATTTTTGAAAAACGTTTCCTGAATCGATTTAAATTAGAACGGAAAGGTAAATAATATGGAAAAAGCGAAAGGCATTGTTTGGAAACTCAACGATCTTTATGCAAAAGACGATGACCCCAAAATTCATCAGGACATCGATGAGGCCATCGAAGCGGGCAAAGAGTTTAAGAAGAGGTTTCATGGTAAGATCGCTTCGGAGGATTGTACCGAAGACAGATTGGTGCAAGCTCTGCAGTCCTTTGAAAGCATCATCGAAGGCATTTATCGCCCCTACGCCATGGCCAACCTTCTCTTTGCCGCCGACGGTCGCTCCGACAAATACAAGGCGTTGGTTGCGAAAGTGCAGGATGCGCACACTCGCATCGAGAACAGCGTGTTATTTTTTGCTCTCGAAATTCAGAAAATTCCGGACGACAAAATGTCGGAAATCTATGCCAGTGGCAAACTCGGTCACTATCGCCATTACGTCGAATCGTTGCGCCTTTTTACGCCCTACACACTGGATGAAAAATCTGAACAGATTATCAACAACAAAAACTTGAGCGGAAAAACTGCTTTCGTGAACCTATTTGATGAATTTACTGCGGAGTTCGAATGGGAGCTAGAAATTGACGGTGAGAAGAAGAAATTGACCGCCAGCGAAGTGAGGCAGTTGCTCTGGAACCAAGATGCTGACTTGCGAAAACGCGCCAAAATTGCCCACGATGCGAAATTCGGTGAAAATGGCTTAATCTTCACCAATGTTTTTGGCAACTTGATCAAAGACCACAGCATTGAAATGGAAATGCGTGGCTATGAAAGCCCCATCCAACCATCCTATTTGAGCAATAAGGTGAGCAAAGACGTTGTAGAAACCATGATGGATGTCACGACTCAGAATTATCATTTGGCCCGGCAATATTACCGGCTCAAAGCCAAGCTGCTCGGAATGCCGAAATTGAAAGGCAGCGACCTGTATGCTCCCATTACTAAATCGGAGCGAGTGATTCCATTTGAAGAGGGCGAAGCGTTGGTTCTGGACAGTTTCCGAGGCTTCTCTCCTGAATTTGGCGACATCATTGAAAAGGCCTTTTCAGATGACTGGATCGACGCCGAGATTCGCCCCGGTAAGCGCGGCGGTGCCTTTTGTATGAGTGTGACACCGGAGTTTCACCCTTATGTACTGATGAATTACGTGGACAATTTGAACAGCGTCTATACGATGGCTCACGAATTGGGACATGCGCTGCATACGGTATTGTCTAGTGAGAAACAAACAGCGTTGACATTTCATCCGCCTTTGGTGCTGGCCGAGACGGCGTCCGTTTTTGCAGAGATGCTGCTCACACGCAGACTGCGTTCCGAAGACCTGGATCGCGAAACGCATATCCAGATTTTGGCTTCAAAGCTGGAGGATTTCTTTGCCACGATTTCACGGCAGACTATGTACATTCAGTTCGAGTTGGCGGCACATCAGGAGGGCGCCAAACGGCGTCTCAGCGCCGACGATTTTTGCACTCTCTGGACAAAACACCGCGATGAAATGTACAGCGATGTCATCGACTTTTTCCCGGAGGAGAAATGGTACTGGGCGGTGATTCCGCATTTCATTCACACGCGCTTTTACTGCTACGCCTACACATTCGGGGCGCTCTTTGTCCTGGCGCTCTACAATCGTTATGAACAGGAAGGCGAAGCTTTTGTACCGAAGTATCGTGAACTGCTGGCTGCGGGGGATTCGACCTGGCCGCAAACGCTGGTGGAATCTGTCGGCATGGATTTTTTGGAGGCCCGTTTTTGGCAAGGCGGTTTTACCGTGATTGAGAACATGCTGGATGAGTTGCAGGAGTTGGCCGGGTAGCAAGCCCTGTTAGTTTTAAGATCGTCCGGTATATTTATGCCGGACGGACAATGGGATTTTGGATATTCATCCCAACGAGCAGGTGCGACTTTAGGAGAACTTCTGCCCTGCATTGGGCTTGGATTGGGACAAATGTCCCATTGGATTTCCTGCGTGAAACCATCAAAATCAGCGCGAATTCATTTTCAGACATTTTACTAAAATTTTAATATGACACGACCAAACATTGGCGAAGCTGATTGCCTGAAGAAACTCGAGGAAATTTGTGAACCCGACGCTCGATATAAGGATCGCAAAGTCTATGACTTAGAGCGTCATGAAATACGTTTGCTTACGATTGAAGACTTCTATCGAAATGTTGAGGAACTCAAACTACACGATGGTGTCCCGGATGATGTCTTCATCGAATTCGAGAAAGCCCGCAATCTCTATCTGTACACTTGGTTTGTTTATAGACTGGGACAAGTTGCGGAATTGCAGGCTTATGCCTCTCTTGAGTTGGCATTGAGAGTCCGGCATGGCGGAGGAACAAAGAAAAAACTGCAAAGACTTCTAACACATGCCGTTAAGCACGGCTGGATTCGTGATGAAGGATTTAGTGGCTATCGTGAAAAAATGAAACGCCGTCAAGAAACCATCGATGGCCTTTCTCAAATCATTCCAGACTATGCCGAAAAAATCAAGCCTGCTAAACCAGGCGGTTATGTTCGCATGTTGTCCGCAATTTTACCCAAGATGCGAAACAGGTTGGCACACGGCAGCACCCTGCTTCACCCGGGCATCCACAATACTCTCGAAATTTGTTGTGAGATCATCAATCAACTTTTTGAGCCACCTAAGTCATGAATGGATCGCTAAGATCGTCCGGTATCTTTATGTCGGACGGACAGTGAAATTTGGCCCGTACTTCAAACGTCTCGTTTGAAGTACACCCAACCCCGTTTTTGCTCAAATTATCCAAGTTTGTCCTTGACAAACTGCTAAAATATTGACATATTTGAATATCATACACGTAAGCCCACCAAAAACAAAAATAGACGTGCATTGTTGTTATATCCACAGTCAAACAAGCTGCACTTCCGTTCCTGATTTACACTTAGGCGATTCTCGCCAACCCCAAGTTACTTATTTCAACTCGTAGTTTTCGAGCATATAAAATTGTCGAAGGGAGAAACCCATGCAAACAAATATAGATCAAAAAAATAAAGAATTGAATTGGGAAAAAGGCATTTGCGGTATCTGTCCCGCCGGTTGTTGGGTGGAAGTCGGCTTTGATGACGGTAAGTTGGTGGACATCAAACCCGACGACAGCCATCCTCTGGGGATGATTTGTCGTCGTGGCCAACACGCCCCGGAAATCATCTATTCCGAACACCGTCTGAAGTATCCGATGAAACGTGTCGGGCCGAAGGGGACGCACGAATTCGAGCGCATCACCTGGGATGAGGCCTATGATATCATCGTCGACAATTTAAATAAGATCAAAGAGAAGTCCGGGCCGGAAGCTGTGGCAATGTACACCGGACGCGGGGCCTTCGAGTTGTCGTTGTGCGATATGTACCAACCCAAAGGGGTCGCGGTATCTTCAGCTTCAAATGTGTTGTTTCCGTTTGGCTCCCCAAATACCATGGGCGTTGGGGCGCTGTGTTACGTCTCCTTTGCCATGATTGCGCCGCACGTGACCATGGGTCGCATGCTCATCAACATGTTCACGGACATGGAAAACGCCGAGATGCTGGTGGTTTGGGGCGCCAACCCGGCTACTGATTCGCCGCCCATGGACATGCACCGTTTGGAAGCGGCAGCCAAACGCGGCGCAGACATCGTGGTCATCGACCCACGCTATACGGACACGGCAAAACGAACCGACGCCGAATGGGTGCGCATCCGACCCGGCACCGATGGCGCCCTTGCCCTGAGCATGATTGAAGTTATGATCGAAGACGATTTGTATGATGAAGATTTTGCCGAAAACTGGTGCCACGGTTTTGAGGAACTGGAAACGTATGTTCAACATTTTCGGCCCGAAGTGGCGGAGAAGATCACCGGCGTGCCAGCGGATACCATTCGTGATTTAACTCACCGCATTTGTAATGCCACCGGTGCCTGTCCCGTCATGTACACCGGACTTGAGTATTCCAACAGCGGAATTCAGGCAATCCGAGCGGTTATGTCGCTGTTTGCGCTGGGCGGTCAATTGGACGTCCCCGGTGGAATTGGCCTGGCGATGTTAAACAGCCATTTCCCGATTAACAAATCCTGCAATCAAGAGAATCCGAACCTGGATTTGGCGGTTGCGCGAGACAAAGTGCCGATTTACAGCAATTATCGAGGCGAATCCCACGCAAGCGGATTGGTGGATTCGGTGCTGAACGGTGAGCCTTACCGCATTCGGGGACTCATTATCCATGGCGCCTCGCTTCTCACCTCCTGGCCCCAAAGCTCCATCTGGCGCGAAACCTTGTCGAAATTGGATTTCCAGGTCTCCATCGACCGGCAGATGACGGCTGATGCGGCCTACGCAGACGTGGTACTGCCAGCCACGACCATGTTTGAAATCGATTCTTATATGGTTTACGGACCGATTTTCCGTTTGCGCGAGAAACTGATTGAACCGGTTGGGGAAGCTCGGAATGACTACTTGATTATGGCTGAACTGGCCAATCGTTTGGGCTATGGTCATCTGTTTCCGCAAACAGAAGAAGAGATG
>JAABYK010000084.1:24406-29262 GCA_011775825.1 Candidatus Zhuqueibacterota bacterium
GGCGGCTGGGTTAAAATTCCGACACCCATGATGGAGTACAAGAAATGGGAAAAGGGCGGCTTGCGTGAGGATGGCAAGCCCGGCTTTGACACGCCCACCGGCAAGTTTGAGCTTTGGTCTACGACATTAGAAGACTATGGCTACAAACCCCTGCCGAAGTACACAGAGCCGATCGAGGGACCGCAGGCAGCGCCCGACGTGGCCAATGAATATCCGTTGGTTTTTAACTCAGGGGCGAGACCGCACACCGACTTCCGTTCACAGCATCACGGGATCAAAGGTTTGGTAAAGGACAATCCCGAGCCCACTGTTGAAATGAACGCAGAAGACGCCAAGCAGAGAGACATTAAGAGCGGAGATTTGGTCGAGGTGCGCACACCTCGAGGCGCCGTACCCTTCCGGGCTCGCGTTTCGGTGGACATCGCTAAAGGAGCGGTCGAGTGCAACATGGGCGGCGGCACACCCGTTGGCCCGAAGGCCTGGCAGGAGTGGAACGTCAACGAACTGACCGATATCAACAATTATGATGAAATCTCGGGGTTCCCGGTGTACAAATCGCTGCTTTGTGACATCGTGAAAGTCGAAGAAGGGACGAAGGCAACGGCGCGAACAGTCAATCGTGAAGTGACGGCCTGCGGCCCGCAACTGCTCATGCCGAAAACAAAGAACAAGAAGCCCGCAAGACGCATTTACCTCGACAATAACGCCACGACCCAGGTGGCGGAGGCGGTACGCGAGTCCATGCTCCCCTATCTGGACGGCACGCATGGCAATCCGTCGAGCATTCACGGCGCCGGCCGAAACGCACGAGAAGCGGTTGAGAAAGCCCGCCGACAGGTTGCCAAATTGATCAATGCGCGCCCCCGCCGAATTATCTTCACGGGCGGCGGCTCCGAGGCCGACAATCTCGCCCTCAAAGGGGTGGCCTTTGCGCAGCGGGATAAAGGCAATCACATCATCACCACCGGTATAGAGCATCCCGCAATTCTGGGCGCTAGTAAATTCCTGGAAAAGCTTGGTTACAAAGTCACGTATCTCGATGTCGACGAAGATGGCTGGCTGGATCCGGATAAGTTGAGAAACGCCATTACCGACAAGACGATCCTTGTCTCCATCATGATGGCAAACAACGAAGTCGGTACAATTCTGCTGACGAAGGAGCTGTGCGCCATCGCCCACGAAAAGGGCGTGCTGTTCCATACCGACGGTGTGCAGGCAGCAGGAAAAATCAAAGTGGATGTGCAGAACCTGGATGTTGACTTACTCAGCCTTTCCGGTCACAAGCTGCATGCGCCAAAAGGCATCGGCGCACTTTATGTGAAAAAGGGTGTGGAAATGGAACCGCTTATCCACGGTGGAAAGCAGGAAAGCGGCTTGCGAGCTGGCACCGAAAATGTACCTGCAATTGTCGGCTTTGGAAAGGCGGCCGAGGTCGCCATGCACAAGCTAAAAGATGCCGATAAGTTGGCGAACTTACGAGACAAACTGGAAGACGGCATCAAGAAGCTGATCCCGGGCGCCCGGCTCAACGGCCATCGAGAGAATCGCTTGCCAAATACGTTGAACATGACGTTGCCGGATCTCCGCGGCGAGTCCCTGGTCGTGGCCCTGGACCAACATGGCATCTCCCTCTCTTCGGGATCGGCCTGCAAGGCGGGATCTCCGCTGCCAACGCATGTGCTCCTGGCTATGGGACGAACCGAGGAAGAGGCTCATTGCGCCATACGGCTGTCGCTTTCGCATGCCACAACTGAAAAAGATATCGATGACACCATTGAAGCCATGGGCAAGGTTCTGGAAGAAATGGAGACCACGGTGCGCTTCCTTCCTTGTAAGTAATTGACGCCAATTGTGGGTCGCTACAGGGAAAGGATGGGTAGCGACCACGTTTTTTAAAGGTTGTTGGTCAAATCCAAGAATTTTTTGGTAGTGGGATGTCGGGACACCTCTCTTACTAGTGAGATTAAGCTTTGAGCTTTGCTGCACCATTCCGAGTACCTGAAGTCTCCAAACCCGCTTCAATGCCTAAATAGTGACTAAGCGAAAACGGCCTGAAGCGTCATTCCCGAATACTTTAATCGGAAATCTCCCGGTTAATTCAGGAGTTTCCGGCTTAACTAAAGTCACGGTACTTGGGATGCTTGTCTTTGAAGTCGTCTTTTGGCTGAAGTTCGGGGTTNNGGTATATTAAGCCATCATGATTGACAAAATGGTAGTGTCAAAAGTTCTATGAAAAAATGAAAAGTGGAGTGAGGCGGTTGAGTGGAAAGGTTTTCTTAGGCATTACAACAAAGATAGATCAAAAAAAACGGGAATCCCAACATAGGACTCCCGTCTATCTCAGTTGGATCGGCTATCCCTGGCAGGTTGCTCCTCAGCAGAGCCTGTTTCCGTTTCACCGATCATGTTTAATATAGCAGAGAGACAAAAGTAAAGCAAGTAAGAATGTTCTTTGAAAAAGGCTTATGCCGCAAGGGCAATAATTTTCACCCATTTATTCTGAATTGTGTCGAACCCTGAAAGCTCTGGGAGTTTCACAGGTGTTCGATAGCCCAGGCTCTTATGCGGTCTGAGGAAATTGTAATGGGTGACAAAGAGGACTAATTTGGCTACTGCACCGTTTATACTGCCAAAGCCATCTTGGGACTGGACGTGATATTTGTACGTGCGGTTCAGCCGTTCGACCATTTGCTTGTATGGCCTGTATTGTTCAGATTCCTCGTCGAGATTCTGCAAGCCGATGACGTTTTTCAAGGTTAATTTAAGCTGGTCATTGTTGGCGTTGACAAAGTGCAGGCCGGCCTGATACGAAGGGTTGCCATCGGTGACTAAAGTGACCTTTTGGTTTTCAGTAGCTGTCCTGACGGTCTCGACCATGGTTGTGATAGCAGGTTTTGCCCCGCGGTTGTCGCTAAAATGGTACGCAGCAATTTTCTTTGAAACCGAACAGATAAACAGCCAGACATAATGCCAGAGTTCTTTGACTTTGACATAGGTTTCATCGCCGGCATTGATGTCATCGATTTGACCTTTGTACTTGAGATTGAACTTGTGGCAATAATAGGCTGCGGTCTGTACATAATTTAGAACGGTTTGATATGAAACGGCAATATCCCAGATATTTTTGAGCATATGAGCTGTTTTGCGGGCGGTGATAGCATAAGAGATATGCAAGGTCAGGATGAGTGCGAAAATGTTAATATCATTGTGGATTCGGTGTAGAGCAACGGTGGGCTTGTTTGGCTCGGCCACCTTCAATTCACCGGGCTGAAAATGGTAGTCACGGTACTGATAGTTTATTTTGAATTGGGAAAGGCGTTCTTCTCTGAGTTTTTTCTCACTGGTGTTGAGGGCGCCCAGCTTTTGTTGTCGGTGCGGGCATTTCTCATTGTGGCATTTGTAAATGGTGACATCTTCGCGCTCTTTCCAGGNNTCTTTCCAGGTAAAAAGGGCTTTGAAACAATATGGACAGAAGTATTTAGGTGGCTTGCGAAACCGGATATGCACCTGAAAGACAAGATTACAAACCTTGCATTTTAACTGTGATCGTTTCTTACCGTCGTTGAAATAGATGTAATAATGTGGCGCATCGCAATGTGGACATCTTGTCTTTTCCGGGACGCGGTTTTTAGGATTTTGGACATTGACAGGCTTCAGGGCTTTTCCATGTTTGGATTCATATTCAGCCAGGAGTGTTTTGTAATTTAGGTTTTTTTTGGCTTGGCGATTTCGGCAGAATCCAGTGGAGCTAAGGGATCAGCGCTAAAGTCACGGTACTTGGGATGCTTGTCTTTGAAGTCGTCTTTTGGCTGAAGTTCGGGGTTTTTGTCATGCAAGACTTTCACAAGCTCGTCAACAATGTTGAGGATTTGCTCACGGTTATAATGCTTGCAAATCCAGACAATTAACCGCTGAATCTTATTCAATGGCTTTTTCTCACGTTTATAAACAGACGGACAAATTTATCAAACAGGGGGAGAAAAGTCAATATTATTTTAAGTTACGATAAAATATTAAATTAAAAACTCATACCATGAAAGACTTTTGACACTACGGTTACAAAAATAAGGAGAAAAGAATGAATACCATCCAGTCAAATGAAGTTCGAAATGAAGTCAAACATAAGGACTCTTTGTAGCTATAACGTTGAAATCTCAAAACAGTTTCTGACTTTAGCGTCTGCCGGTGTGGCCTTTGTGGTTGGGCTAGCAATCTCTAACTCTCAAATAATCAATGGATTGTTCTATATTACAGTAACATGTCTTGTATTGAGTATTCTCTTGGGATTAGTATTTATTATGAGTGTTGTCGCACATATTAGTTCAGAGGAGAATTATGATGTGTATAGCAAGCAATTGAGAACATTGGCGATGGTTCAAATGGTAGGTTTCTTTTTTGGAATTATTTTATTGGGCTATTTTTTTATAAACAGTATCAGGGAGTCACCTTCGACCTCTATTTCAAACCCGACAGTCTTGGAAAAAAGAGCTCCGGAAATGTAGCGATTCTATTCCTCAACAATGTTGCGTTATAGGCCTGATACCCTTAGAAATAAGTCCTTAGAATAGCATCCTAAGACTATTTTGTAACAATTTAACAAATTACCTGCAAGTCTCCCGGACACAGAACTGTTTGAAAGAACTCTTTTCGCTCAGCATCCAGATTGCTTAAGAATCAATTCGAATGCAAAATTCCAACGTTTGGTTTGCTTAAAGACAATAAATTTCGTAATATGAATTCTTGGTTCAACGGACTGTATTGAATATGAAACAAATTTCCTAAAGATAAAGAAGGAAATTATATCGTTTATGAATTTTTTACATTTGACAATTTATTCAGACTACTCTTGAAAAACG
>JAABYK010000084.1:29281-34879 GCA_011775825.1 Candidatus Zhuqueibacterota bacterium
AAAGATGCTTTACCACCCGAGATAGCCAGTTCAAAAGCACGATTGATTGCGGATATGCTGCACCTGTCACTTTAACAATATCTTGATTAGACAAGACAAACAAATCCAATAAATCCAATAAAGGGCTGACCTTGAAACATCGACGTCTCTTCATAAACCTTATTTTAACCCATCCAAAATTAAGGTCATAAAACATGGCCATTTCATTTAGGAGGAGGAATCATGGGCAAGAATATCGTTATTTGCTGTGATGGGACCGGCAACGAATACGGCGACAGAAACACCAACGTCGTGAAGTTGTTCGGAATCATCGAAAAAGATCCCGAGAAGCAAATCGCCTACTATGATCCAGGGGTGGGCACGTTTAGTACGCCGGGTGCCTGGACGAAACTGGCCAAGTGGTTCACGAAACTCATGGGACTGGCATTTGCCTACGGCATCAACACCAATATCGAAGACGCTTATCGGTACCTGATGGATAAGTACGAAGAGGGCGATCGGGTTTTCCTGTTTGGCTTCAGCCGAGGTGCGTTCACGGCTCGCGCATTGGCAGGCATGCTGCACAAAGTCGGGCTTCTCGAAAAAGGTAGTTACAATCTCATTCCATATGCGATAAGGATGTATCGAGGCGGCGAGTCAAAAATAGCGGCTGGCTTTAAAGCCACCTTCTCCCGGGAGTGCAAAACCTATTTTGTTGGCGTCTGGGATACGGTCAAATCCGTTGGGTTGATTATTCCCCGGAAATTTCCCAACGCAAAACTGAACGAGGATGTTTCGTTTGGCTACCATGCTATCGCTATTGATGAAAAGCGCAGCAAATTTCGCCCAAATCTGTGGGATCCGCCAACCACTCCCGAGCAAAAAATCGAGCAAATCTGGTTCGCAGGCGTCCATTCCGATGTTGGCGGATCGTACCCAGAAGACGGCCTTTCAAACATCGCCCTGAAGTGGATGCTCGACAAAGCCAGAGAGTGTGAACTCAAGATAAACGAACAAAAGTATCATGAAATCAAGACGGACCACACCGACAAACTGCATAATTCTCTGTGGCCTTACTGGTGGATTTTAGGTTGGTGGCGCCGCAAAATCGAACGCGGGGCGTGGATCCACGAAAGCGTCTACAAACGGATTGACGACGTAAAGGGCTACAATCCCAAAAATCTGCCGCCAAAAGACCAAATCAAAGTTGTTAACTGATTTCTTTACAAATAAACAAGTTGGGTGATGACCATGTCTGCAAAAATCGCCGTTTTAACCGTTCTGATCTTAAACAACGCGTTATTATGTCAGGAGAGTGAACAGCGCTCAGCCGCCGATGTAATGACCTTCTCCGAGCTGGATAACATTATCCATAACTTTTCCAGTCAAGTAGAACAGGGCCCGAATTACTGGCAATTCAGAGATGGGGAAATCCAATTGATCTGCGTCGTGGACACAACCTATGATCGCATGCGGATTATCGCGCCAATCATTGAGGCATCCGAACTCACGGAGGAGCACAAAGACCGGATGCTGGAGGCAAACTTTCATTCAGCGCTTGACGCACGTTATGGCATAAGTAACGGCATCGTTTATTCAGCTTTTATTCATCCCTTATCCTCGTTGCAAGAATCGGAAATGCGGTCGGCTTTGAAACAAGTGTCGGTTTTAGCGATGACGTTTGGGACCTCTTATTCGAGTGGGGCCCTGCAATTTGGAGGAACGCAAAGCGAAAACTAAACTCAGAAAGTCGGTCTCGCTGGCTGTCGCCTGGCAAATCCGGATACATCACCGAAAGAGATACCAAGCCTTAATTGTGGTAATTGTGGGAGAAACCAAGTACAAAAGTGCAGATATGCCTGGAGAGTTGTCGAAATTCAAACCTGACCTGATATTCTCGCTTCTAATGTTTCCAATCGTCGTTTAATCTCTTTGAGTTCTTCCTCTTTGTAGCCAAGAACAATGCGCTCATCAACTCTGGCTTCGACTTGGCTTAGTCGCTTCCAAAATAGCATCCATTGAGCGACAAGTCCTCCAAGAATGAGGACAACCGTCCCTAAAATAAATTGCAGCCAAAATCGCAAGTCATCAAAACGTTTATTCACGTCACTGAAACGGGTATTCATATCACTGAAACGGGTATTCATATCATTGAAACGCGTATTCATCTCGCTGCGAAAATCTTCCAGACTTTTCTCAAGGTTCTTTTGACCCTCTTCCAAACGAACCAAACGCTCTTCGATGGTTGCGTTTTTTGTCTCCTGGGCCGGACTAATTTGAGGTAAAAACATCAGGACAAAGAGGCTGTATTGTAAAAGTCTCACAAATGTCTACTCGGTAATGTGAGCATGCTTTGCTAATGCTTAAAATATAGCTAAATCTCCTTTACTTGTCAAGAAACGAAACAAGTGTTATTTGCTGATTGCCTTCCTCCAAGTCCGTCTCCCCCACAGCTTCAAATTATCCAAGCCCACGTAAATCGTGGGTAGAATAATCAACGTGACGACGGTGGAAAACAGCAAGCCCCCCATGATGGATCGGGCCATCGGAAAGTAGGGCGGGCCATCGCCGCCGATGAGGGTTTTGCCCACAGAAAGCGGGATGAGTCCAAGCACGGTGGTGCCGGTGGTCATGAGAATCGGACGGAAGCGGTGTAAGGCTGCCTGCAAGATCGCTTCTTTACGACTTCCTCCCTCCGCCCGAAGTTGATTGATGTGATCGATGAGAACGATCCCGTTATTCACCACAATTCCAATTAGAATAAACACGCCAATCCAGGCCATGAGGGAAAACGTCGTGGCCGTGAGCCAGAAAAACCAAAAAGTCCCGATAACAGCAAAGATGATGGAAGTCCAAATGGCCGCCGGGTAAACTAAAGACTCAAAAAGAGAGGCCATAACAAAGTAGATTAAAACCAGCGCCAGAATCATGTTGACCATCATAATCTGTGCGGTCTCGTCCTCGCGTTCAAATCGTTGACCAAATCCCCAGGAGTAACCTGGCGGCAATTCCAAGTTGGCGAGCTGTTTGTTGATCCTTTCTTTGGCCTCGCCGACGCTGATGTCCTCCAATGATGCACTCACTTCCATGGTGGTCTGGCGGTCTATACGGCGAATGCTCTGTGGACCCTTGCGCCAGTTGAAATCGGCCAAAGTGGCCAACTCCACGGGATTGCCGGACTCGTCGTAAAGTGAAATATGTTTCAACTGATCTAAGTTTGTACGGTCCGAGTCTTGAAATCGCAGCTTCATTTCAATTTCCCCGCGGGGTGTTTTAAGGCGTCTGAGATTCCGCCCGCGCATGGCCACGGACACAATCTGTCCCACGTCCTGAGCGGAATAATCATGCTTTTGAGCCTGTTCGCTTTTGACCTTTACATGAACTTCCCGGTCGCCGCCTTCCGCCGAACTCCGCACGTCTTTCAATCCGGGGATCTTGGAAAGCCGCCATTCCAGATCCTGGCTCAAGTCTGCCAGCAACTCGCTGGAGTCTCCCCACAGTTGCACGCTGATGGTCTGGTCATCGCCTGATGAAGAACGTCTCTCAAACGAGGGATTGCCGATAGCGATTTTCGGCAGTTCCTTCTCTACTGCCTGACGAATCTCAAACTCTGATTTTGTGGCATTCTCCTCGTCATTTAAAATCAGCGTGGACATGGCGTAACCGGTTTCGTAGTAGGAGTACACGGATTCCAGATCGAAGGC
This sequence comes from Candidatus Zhuqueibacterota bacterium, assembly GCA_011775825.1. Classification (GTDB taxonomy): domain Bacteria; phylum Zhuqueibacterota; class Zhuqueibacteria; order Oceanimicrobiales; family Oceanimicrobiaceae; genus JAABYK01. The sequence continues at coordinate 32,965 of JAABYK010000084.1, forward strand.
TTCCTTGTTGGCATAAAGGTATTTTTCGATTCTGTCCACGGTCTGTTCGACTTTTTCCACCCGATAATTGCCATTAACATGATATCTCAAATACAATCGCCGATCATCTCTATCCGGAAACATATCGATCTTTACGTTCATAATGGGCAAAATCGTGCTAAGCAAAATACCCACAATTATCAGTGTGGCAATGCCTGGCCGATCCAAACTCCATTTTAATACTCTGCCGTAATACGTGGAGGTCTCATCGATAATGGTCGATTTCTGAATGTTCGCTTTGGCTTTGATTTTCGAAGTCAACAGAGGAATCAAGGTTTGGGCAATTAACAACGAGGCTGCCAAGGCAATAATGATGGTCAGCGAGACATGTTTCATGAACGTGGCAATCTCACCATCGGGCGCCATAATGAATGGCAGGAATACAATGGCCGTTGTGGACGTGGCCGCCGCAACTGCCAACCCAACTTCTTTAATTCCAACAACGGTCGCTGTCTCTGCGCCTTCTCCAAGTTGCTGATGCCGGTAGATGCTTTCTGTGATGACCACGGCGTTGTCAACCAACATGCCCACAGAGAGCATCAGCCCCATCATAGTGAGAATGTTCAATGTCATGTCGAGAAAATACATGAATCCCATGGTGATGACGAGCGAAAAAGGGATGGCCAAGGCCACGATCAGAGTGGTGGAAATTCTTCTTAAAAAGAAATACAGAACCAGAATGGCGAAGAACGCGCCCCAGAGACCTGAACGCAAGAGTTCATCAATGGAAGAGACAATGCCTTCGGCAGCGTTGTCCATGAAGTAGAGTTTGATGCCCGCCATTTCTTTGCTATTTTCAATTTCACGGATGGACTCCAAAACCCGGTCGCCCAGTTCCACGGTATTGGCGCCGGCCTCTTTGAAGATTTCCAGACCAATGGCATATTTTCGATCTAAATGTCGCCCGTAATCCAACTCAGGATGGTCGTACCTTATGTTGGCGATATCTTTAAGCCGCAAGCCTTTGGTATCGATAACCAAATTTTTGATATCTTCCAAACTTTGGAATTCCACCATGGGACGCACGTTGTAACGCCTTTGCCCATCCGTGATGCGTCCGGCCGTAAGAATCAAGTTCGCGTCACTGAGACGCCGCTGCAGTTGTCCCAGGTCAACTTTGTGTGCCAAGACGCGATCGGCACTCAGGTCGATCAAAATCTCTTTCTTTTCCACGCCGTGCAATTCCACTTTCGAGATGCCGGGGATGCGCTCGATACGACGCTTCACATGGCGGTCGAGCAAATCGTAACTGTTTGAGAGGTCCCGGTTTGATGAAATGCGGAGATTCATGAGTGGCATGTCCGACGCCGAAAATTTATAAACAAAATATCGTTCCAGATCGTCGGGAAGCTCATTCCAGATGCTTTCGATTTTCTCTTTTGCTTCCAGGGATTTGATGGAGGTATCTTCGCCCCAATCGAAGCTCAGGTTGATGCCCACGCCATCCTCATCCGAGGTTGAATGCATGCGCTTGATACCGCTCATGGTGCCAAGTACTTCCTCCACGGGAATGGTAATCAATTCTTCCACTTCTTTTGGAGTAGAATTGGGATACGGAAAGCGGATGAAAATGCCCGGGAAATCCATATCCGGGAAAAACTCAAGCGGTAGCATGTTGCCAGCGATGCCCCCCAACAAAAACAGCGACAAGAAGATCATCACCGTGGTGACAGGTCGTCGAAGGGCAACTCTTGAGATATTCATATCCAGCGTTAGTTTGAAAGTTTAAGAAATTCTTATGTCAAATTGAGTCAAATTTGAGATGACTGCGTTTTACAATTGATTGCGCGGGACGTTTGTCCCGTGCAGGAAATCGAATGGCATATTATCCCAATCCAACTCGAATTAAGACAACCGTTCTTGCCCATAGTCTTTA
>JAABYK010000464.1:0-245 GCA_011775825.1 Candidatus Zhuqueibacterota bacterium
CCGAAGTTACTACCATCAATGACGCTGGCGGTTCTGTAATGGGCAACAACATTGCAGGCAACGCGGTCATCCTGTCCGACGCGTACACCACGTACAAAACGGACGCGGCTGGCAACCCGGACCCGACGTTTGAATTCCTGAACTACGTTGATACCGACTCCGGCGTGCGCGAATACTTCTACAACAACGCACGGGCGGACCTTGCGCAGTCCCGTCTTACCGATGGCGACTTAGCGGTCAACCGG
>JAABYK010000464.1:313-535 GCA_011775825.1 Candidatus Zhuqueibacterota bacterium
CACCTTGGACCTGACAGCGGGCACCGTTGCAGTCACCGGCGAAAACCCGATTGTAACTCAGTTGCGGGAAATTACTGGAAACTTCCAGTTTGTGTTCACCACTTCGTGATAGGTGACGAAAGGTAAGAAAAGATGACCACGATTTTATCCAGACCAACGGTAATCGTTAACAACGTACCCGTGCCTATCATCCCGAATACTTTCAAGTTTGATGAGGGGCAG
>JAABYK010000464.1:615-907 GCA_011775825.1 Candidatus Zhuqueibacterota bacterium
TGAGCGCCGAAGGAAAACTTTCCCTTGAGTGGGAAGGCGCACAGCCCATCTAAGATTCGCGGCAGACAACAAACAAATAGGAGAGAGCAATGGCGAAACATTTAAGCGAAGTCGAGGTGAAACTGGAGAACCCTGTGGAGATTGCAAAGACTGGACACCAAGAGGAGGCGAGCCTTGTATTGATGCGTGCCCCGTCCATGAATTGCATGAAGCAGGCTTCTAAAATTCGGAACCTTTGCAGTATGGCGGAGATGGCCATTCTGAAAGAGGCGCACGCCCAGCAACAGGATGA
>JAABYK010000464.1:985-1145 GCA_011775825.1 Candidatus Zhuqueibacterota bacterium
ATTGATGGCGAGAAAATCACCAAGCCCATCATTGAAGACCTATCCTTCTCCGACTTCGAAAGGTTATTCGGGGTGTATGTGAAAACGTTTTTTTGATTTCATACTGGAGAGCGAGCGGGAGCGGGAGGACTTTGAAAATTCGATACTTGACCTTTGTGTT
>JAABYK010000062.1:0-727 GCA_011775825.1 Candidatus Zhuqueibacterota bacterium
CTCATTTTCTGCTCCTTAGTCTGGGCGATCACCTCCTTTTTGACTTCTTTCGTCCCGTCCGGTTCCTCCGATACACTGGTGATCTCCGCCGGGGCTGGGTTGTATACATTCGACTTTTGAAACAGTAGCTCACGGTAATAGCAAATCTGTTCCTCCGTCTGGCTCAACAAATTTCGTGCTTCTAACATTGTGACTTTCGGCATCGTACCTCCTNNCATCGTACCTCCTTATTGTCCGATCATCATTGTCTTTAGACGCTCAACGTCGTTCTTTCTCATACCCTTTAATATAACTGCCAAGGCCAGAACTTCTTCATCGATGTCGCCCTCGACATTGCCGAGTTTCTTTTTAATCGACATCATTAAGGCTCCGGTGGCGTTGTCTCTGTCAAGGAGGTCGGCGCGTTTGGTTTCAAGTGTGCCGATGATCTTGGTGAACTTTAGAATCTCCTCGGAGAAATCTTCAGCCCGGGCGGCGAACCCTAAGTACGTTTTCTCGGACATATTTTCAATCACGTAGTCAATGTCGTCACCCTCAGTAAACATATTCGAATGCTCGATATATTCACTGACCTGTTCACTATCATCGAGACCGTGAATTTTTTCGTAGATGGCCTGCGCCCGATATGCCCGGGCCAGTTTGATGCGAGCCATTCTCAGTTCCTCGTCGAGATTCCCAAGCGATATGTGATCGAAATCATCTTTCTCATGGGGATGGAGACCTTTCT
>JAABYK010000062.1:756-1023 GCA_011775825.1 Candidatus Zhuqueibacterota bacterium
AGGTTTTTAGGTGGGGCTCCGCCCAGCCCCCCGTGAAACTTACACCTACCGTTCGGGGGCCGGCCGTCAGGACGCTCGGAAACCGCCTGCATCATACACCGTTCACCGTTACGTTTCTTAACCCCACAAAGGAGTTTCGGGTCACGGTGAGGGTATCGTGGCCATTCAATACCATCGATGGTTATCGGCTGTGAGGGGTCATCACAAGGCGGTCCACCTTTCCACAAGCGCAGATAACGGCAATCCCGTTCCCGCACCCAGTTATGC
>JAABYK010000357.1:0-792 GCA_011775825.1 Candidatus Zhuqueibacterota bacterium
TGCAAAAATACGCTTTGCTGATTTTTGCACTCCACGCTACCGACGTTTCCTGAAGACTCACAACTGCGGGATCGTTTCCTCAGCAATTGGCACGAATTGATAAGCAGCGCAATTTTCTGACACCTGATCCGCGGTTTTTGCTCCGGGAATCACGGTGTGACAAGCGGGATGCGAAACGCAAAAGGCTAGGCTCACTTGTGTTTTTGAATGATTCTGATAAGCCTGGAATAGCGGCTCGAGCTTCTTCATGTCCGCTAGATCCTTTCGCAACTTTGCGGGTGGAAGATTGATTCGGCGATGATCATCCCTGGCAAATTTGGTGGCTTCCGTGAATTTTCCCGTCAACAACCCATACAGGAGCGGACTCCTCACAATCACTCCGATGCCATATTCTTGTGCTTTCGGAAACAAGGCCTCTTCAGCGTTTCGTTCCAGCAAATTGTAGCGCACTTGAATGCAATCCAACAACCCGTGAACTTTGTCCAGGATGAAGGCCTGTTCCGTCTCCTGAAATGATTGTATACTCCAGCCAGCGTAGCATATTTTCCCTTGTTGTTTTAGTTTGTCGAGAGCTTCCCACGGGTCGTCGCGTCGCAACCACTCCATGTTGGGGCTGTGCAACTGCAGAATGTCCAGGGTCTCAAAGCCGGTTCGTTTCAGACTTTGCTCTGCCGCCCAGATAAGATACGCTTTATCGAAATTCTTCTTAAACGGAGGAGCTTCTTTCGTATCCTGTCGATTGGTATTATAGAAATCGCTGCCAGCCTTTGTGGCCACGATCGCCTCCCCTTT
>JAABYK010000357.1:870-4537 GCA_011775825.1 Candidatus Zhuqueibacterota bacterium
GCAGAGCGTGCATGGAAGCGATATCATCGGTCTTGCCCCAATCCTTGCCGCCAATGGCCCAGGCACCGAAACCAATGACCGATACATCGGGACCGCTTTCTCCAAGTTGTGTCATCAACATCTGAATTATGAGGGCTTGTTTTTAGTGGTCAGCCGATTTAAAAAGAACGTCTGGCACCCATGAACCTACGCCTTTTTCAGCTTTCTCGGCGGCGAGTATGACTCTTCGATGTTGTTCAGGAAAAGCCGTACCGTAAGAACCCCGCAAAAGGGTTTCTCCGGCACTTCATTGCTAAGCAAGTTTCCGGCTGTCTTGATTACTTGTGAGAATTCAGCTTTCCAATTAGCTCGATGGTTTCTCAAACAAGCTTTTGTCAAATCCATTGTTGAATTTGATGTCTTCCGAAATCTCGGCCGACCATTTGTCGTTCTTGGGTTCGCCATCCCAATTGGCGGCGACGGATTTTCTCTTGGTGGGTAATTTCAGTCCCGCCACCTCTTCGTAGTCGACTTTCATCAAAAAGGGTTCACTTATGTTAAAATCCATCACGGTGTATAAGAACTGGTCCACCATGTGGGTTTTTGGATTGATGTAGAGGACATACGTGTCTTGCACATCGCCAACGTTTTCTCCAAATGTGATTTTCACCAGATCGTATTCGGTGCCATCGACGGTTTGCTTGCCGTTGTATTCGTAATTTACACCCGGGTCCAGGAGTTTGAACATCATCGTGAACCAGTAGTAATTGGTCTTGCGGGTAAAATCCGCGATTTTCAGAATCTTGGGGGCATCGTTCAGCTTGCCGTCAACGGTCACCCAGGTTTCATCCCCGTTATAAGCCTGAACCATATCTCCTTCCACTTGCGGTGCCATGGATTTTTCCCGAATTAGGTATTCTGCCCAGGAAAGCTCGCCGTCGAAAACATATCTTTCGATGGAGACATCTTTTTTGTCGGCGGCTAAATCGTGATAAGTGTATTTGTATTCCACATCTTTCAAAGAGTATAGCCTGTCAACGCCGCCAACCGTTTCCACCATCGTTTCGACCAATTTTTTTGCATCCTGGCCAAAAGCGAAATTGGAAATGAGCATCATAAAGATTGAACTCATGATGAGAAAGGTACCAACTTTTTGAGTACTCATTAGTCCTCCCTTTCCTTTTAGGTTTATAGAAACGTGAATTGTATTTACGGATTGAGCTTCAGACGAGCAATCTTCTTTGAGAACAACTGGGGTAACGAATTTGTTCCACCGATCATTTCTCCGGGAGCGCAATTCTCAAATATGAGAAAAAAACAGACTAAATTCCTAATCTTGCGAAACATTGCACCACTTCAGCATCAGTCAGACGAGGTCTAAAAATTAAAACTATAAAATACAGTAGGTTGAAATATGCAAGTCTGATCTTGTGAAGGCTCTCTCTGGCACTGAAGTTGCCTTTAAAATTTTTACGGATTGCAGCATAAAACACACCACAGCAGATTATGAAATAAAAATTTGTAAGCATTGCAAGAAATTCGTACATTCGTTTCATTCACCAGCATCATTGCACTACTCCCACTCTCCTATGAACACAAACTTAATCTACATCGTACGAAATTTCTCCATGTTGCTCTTTCGAGGTGGTTTCTTGAAAAAGCAGGTTAAGCATCTCGCTATCCATCGCAATCACTAACTCATCAAACATGGAGTGAATAAAATGAGCCGTGTGATAATGAACCGAAATGGTATGAAGCTGTGCGGTAGAACCGTAATCAGAACAGTTGCAACCGCTGTGCTCATTTCTGCGATTTTGCCCTTGAAATCGGGTAGGGCGCAGGAACCAACAGTCGGCGTGGTTCTGAATGACGAACGGGCTTACGATGGATTTACGCTATTCGCCCCCCTGGCCCATAGCAACACGTATTTGATCGACAATGAAGGGAGACTCATCAACTCATGGGAGAGCGTGTTTGCGCCTGCGCTTTCTGTATACCTTTTGGAGGATGGCTCGCTTCTTCGGGCGGGCGATCCCGGCGGAAACGATACCTTTACCGCAGGCGGTGACGGCGGCCTGGTTGAAAGGTTCGATTGGGACGGCAATCTCACATGGCAATTTAGATATTCGAACGAGCGGCATCGGCTTCATCATGACATCGAGCCTTTGCCCAATGGCAACGTGCTTATGATTGCATGGGAACTGAAAACGGCTACGGAAGTCCACGTGGCGGGTGGAGACACGACTCTGCTCTCAGAAGGTGAATTGTGGCCGGATCACATCATTGAAGTCCAACCCACTGGTCCGACCGACGGGGAAATTGTCTGGGAGTGGCATCTCTGGGATCATCTGATCCAGGACTTTGATTCAACCAAAGCGAACTTTGGAGTCGTCGAAGACCATCCAGAATTGGTCGACATCAACTTTCTAAACAACGGGCGAGCGGACTGGAATCACACGAACGCCGTAAACTACCATCCCAAGTTGGAACAAATTGTTTTGAGCACGCCCACATTGAATGAAATCTGGATCATCGATCATAGCACGACTACGGAAGAAGCGGCGGGACACACAGGAGGCAACAGCGGCAAGGGCGGCGATCTGCTCTATCGCTGGGGGAATCCCAGGGTTTATCGACTCGGAACGCGTGCGGATCAAAAGTTGTTTTTCCAGCACGACGCACAATGGATTGAACCGGACGTACCCGGCGCCGGTAATATTTTAATTTTCAATAATGGCGGCGACAGACCGGAGGGCTCGTTTTCTACGGTGGATGAGATCGTCACCCCGATAGAAAAAAATGGCAGCTACACCCGATCACCGGACCTGCCCTTTGGCCCCATGGAGCCGTTCTGGAGCTATCGAGCCGAGAATCCGTCCGACTTTTTTTCTCGGGTCATTTCCGGGGCGCAACGTCTTCCAAACGGAAATACCCTTATCTGCAGTGGCGTAACGGGCACCTTTTTCGAAGTCACCCAGGAAAAGGAAATTGTCTGGCGATATATCAACCCTGCCACTCGAAATGGCATCGTTGCGCAGGGAGATACGATTCCCGTAGTTGACGGTTCGCACACGAACCCGGTTTTCAGATGCACGCGTTACGGACGAGATTTTCCCGGTTTTGTGGACAAGGACCTGACGCCCGGTCTTCACATCGAAGACCTGGCCACTTTTGTCGAGCATTCTGAGCCGGTTCCGGAGAAGTTCGCACTTTTCCAGAACTATCCAAATCCATTTAATCCGGCCACGACCATTCGATATGACCTAAACCAGGATGTGTTTGTCACATTGAAGATCTACAACTTGAGGGGACAGGAAATCCGCACGCTTGTCGAAGCTGACCTCCAGCCCGGTACTCAGAGTGTAATCTGGGATGGCCGAGACCGGCATGGGCATCCGGTTGCCTCCGGCATTTACCTGTATCGTATTCAAGCCGGCGACTTTCATCAGGTGAAAAAGATGTCGTTATTGAGATAGTTCATTTATTTAAATGGCTGAACGAAAACTCGTGTTCTTGAATTTCAATCATAACGAACGAGAATGTCATTGGAAGAATCTTTTTAATAACAGTGCCTTACGAACAATCAGAAAAAGATTCCTACAATTCCTACGGAATGACACGCAGGACGATATGGGTTTCGGTCAGACTATTCAGGAGATTCTTAACAATACAACCATTTCACAATTTA
>JAABYK010000357.1:4577-25979 GCA_011775825.1 Candidatus Zhuqueibacterota bacterium
AGGAAAGTCTTATGAGCGATGAATCCAATAAGAAACAGATGTCTCGCCGAACGTTTCTCAAAGGAATGGGGGCGGGCGTTGTCGGCACGCCGCTGGTCATTTCTAACCTGGAGGCCATCACACCCAAACAACTTCAAGCTGAAGAAGATATGGATGTCAAGAAGCAACCTATCTCGCTGAAAGTTAACGGCAAGAAGGTGCGTGTGGCGGTGGAGCCAAGGGCTTCGCTGGCAGAACTGCTGCGAAATGATCTCAAGTTGACCGGTACCAAAGTTGTGTGCAATCATGGGGAGTGCGGCAATTGTACGGTCCTGCTGGATGGCAAAGCGGTTTATGCCTGCCACATGTTGGCTCTGGACGCCGCCGGGAGAGATGTAACCACCATCGAAGGACTGCTTTCGGGGGAGGAATTGCATCCCGTGCAGAAAGCATTCTGGGAGAAAGATGGGCTTCAGTGCGGATTTTGCACGCCTGGTCAAATTATGGCTGCGCATGCTCTGCTGCTGAAACATCCCAATCCCACGCGCGAACAAATACTGAAGGAGATGTCGGGGAATATCTGTCGCTGTGCTGCTTATCCAAAAATTCTCGAATCGGTGATGACAGCAGCGGAAGGTTCCACCAGTTGAGCATTAAACTTGAGGAGAGTAAGATGTTTCGGCAGTGCGTTGGATCAATAGCAGCCATGTTGTGCCTGGTGGCATTACTCAACACGGGCTGTGGCGGCGAATGATAATCCACTGGAGAACGGTCCGTTGCCTTTTTCCGGGATCGCGAGAACGGATTCTCAAGGGAACTTAGTTGAAGACGATGTCGATGATTGGCAACCGAGATGCGACGACCAGAACGCCACATCTTTTTGCGTATCTCCTGCCTTTCCAAACCCGACCTCTGAACAAAGCACAATTCAATGGACGATCACGGAGGCTTTTTTTGTGGAAATCACTGTACAAGACAACCCCAATCATACCATTACGACATTGCTGTCGAGTAGGTTGGATCCGGGGGAATATCGTATAATCTGGGACTTGAGAGATTTGTCGGAAGGAATTTGTCGAGTGTTCATCACAATTTCAAAAGATGACGAAGTGATCAGCCAAACGCATGGCGACGTTCGCGTCCAAGATTGAGGATTTTGATTGAAATAAGTTGTTTCAGTCAGGTGATTAGCCCTGCAAAGAGTCTTCGGCTTTTTGCAGACTTCATGAACCAATAACAAGAAAATTCTGGAGGAATCATGCCTCGCAAAATTGTAAAATCAAAATATTTTATCGAAGAAAATTTTGTTGAGACCCTTGCCGAGGTGCCTACGGAGGATGTCAAACCATGGGAGTCGGATGAGGAACTCAAGGTCGTGGGGAAGCCCATTTCACGGGTCGACGGCTACGATAAGGTCAGCGGCAGCGCGACGTACATGTTCGATGTGATTTTGCCAAATATGGTGCACGCCAAAACCCTGCGGTGTCCTTTTCCGCATGCAAAAATCAGGCGCATCGACACCAGCCGAGCGAAGAAACTGCCCGGCGTGCTTGATATCATCACACATGCCAACACACCCGAAATTACCTGGTACCGCGACACGAGTCGGCTGTTTGATCCACATCTGCGCTACGAGGGCGATGAGATCGCCTGTGTGGCCGCCAAAACGGAACACATCGCAGAGCAGGCTTTGAAACAGATCGAGGTCGAATATGAAGAGTTGCCGTTTGCCATCGATCCCGGTCAGGCCATGAAAGATGGGGCTGCCAGGATTCATGACTGGGGGAACATTTTACGCGGCAAACCGGCAACCTATGAGCGCGGCGATGTCAAAAAGGGATTCTCAGAAGCGGAGGTTGTCGTTGAGGAAGAATTTTCGACTCAGGTGGCGATTCACAATCCCACCGAGGTGCACGGCAGTGTGGTGAACTGGGATGGCGATTATCTCACCATTTGGGATTCCACCCAGGCAGTTTTTCGCGTGCGCGATACCGTAGCCACCAGCCTGAATATTCCATCGAGTCACGTGCGCGTCATCAAGAAGTACATGGGAGGCGGATTTGGCAGCAAGCTGTTTGCGGGCAAATACACGGTGATGGCTGCGCTGTTGGCAAAGCGAATTGGTAGACCCGTAAAAATAACTCTGGACAGGCGGGAAATGAACTTGGCTGTGGGCAACCGTCCCGACTCTGTGCAAAAACTCAAGATTGGCGCTAAAAATGATGGAACCCTCGTGGCGATGACGCATTATTCCTACGGTTCCTCGGGCGCGTATCCGAGCGGAGCCGGCTGCAGTTGGCCTCTGCGCACCCTGTACAAATGCCCGAACGTGAGTACCGAAGAATACACGGTCATGACTAACGCTGGTGCGGGTCGACCCTTCCGCGCGCCGGGACATGTGCAAGGGACATTTGCCTTTGAATCTATTTTGGACGACATTGCCGAGAAGCTCAACATGGATCCCATCGAATTTCGTTTAAAAAACTACACAGACATCGATCAGGTTCAGGAATTGCCTTACACGAGCAAACGTCTGCGAGAGGCTTATGAAAAAGGCGCCAGGGCAATCGGTTGGTCCAATCGCAAGCAGACCCCGGGCTCGGATTCCGGACCGATCAAACGTGGCATCGGCATGGCCTCGCAAATCTGGTGGGGAGGCGGCGGTCCGCCGGCTTACGCCACGCTGAAATTGAACCGGGATGGCAGCGCTCATGTCCTGGCTGGCACGCAAGATATCGGCACCGGTACCTACACCTTCATGGCGCAAGTGACGGCAGAAGTGCTGGAAATCCCGGTCGACAAGATTCAGATAACCCTCGGAGACACCGATGCTTGTCCTTATTGTCCGCTCAGCGGTGGCAGCATGACCGCTCCGTCGGTCTCGCCTGCGGTTCGTCATGCTGCGGAGCAAATGAAAGATAAGCTCATCTCCGGAGCAGGCGCAATTTGGAATGTGCCGGAGGCCCAACTGCGCTATGCAAAAGGGGTTATTTCGGCCGCCGATGACGGCTCGAAGCAAATGCCCATTTCCGACGTGATCAAAGAGATGAAGGAGCAGGTCTTGATTACGACCGGGGCCAGAGCCGCGAATCCCGAAGGCTATGCCATCAACTCATTTGGGGCTCAATTTGCGGACGTGGAGGTCAACATCGAAACGGGCAAAGTGCGCGTGTTGAAGATCGTCGCTGCGCACGATGTCGGGCGCGTCTTAAATCACAAAACCATGGAAAATCAGTTTCACGGTGGCGTCATGCAGGGACTGAGTTTTGCGCTCATGGAGGAACGCATCATCGATGAAGCCACGGGCAAAGTGCTGACAACCAACCTGCACACGTACAAGCTGCCTACCATCATGGATATGCCGGAGATCGAAGTCATCATTGTCAGCGAGAGCGATCCGCTCATCAGCAACACGGGAGTGAAAGGAATCGGAGAGCCGGCCATCATCCCGACCGCGGGGGCCATCGCCAACGCCATTTACAACGCCACCGGTGTGCGCATGAAGAGCACCCCGATGACTCCGGACAAAGTGTTGATGGCTTTGAACAGTTGAGCGGCCGAACGACCGGTTTTTGTATTTGAAGGATCAACTCTCTAACCAAAACACAAAGGTGAGAAAATGAACAATTTCACTTATTTGCAACCCAAGGATTTGAAAGAAGCTAGCGGTTTGCTGGGCGAAGATTTTGCTCAAGCGATCCCATTCGCAGGCGGTACAGATGCCCTTAGCTTGATGAAAGAGGAGGTGGTCTCTCCGAAGAAAGTGGTGAATTTGAAATCGCTTCCCAATATGCGTGACATCAAATATGAGTCGGGCAAGGGCTTAAGAATCGGTGCGCTTGTGACCATCAGTGAAATTGCCGAATATGCTCAAATTGCCGAAAAGTATGCGATTTTGCATGAGGCGGCCAATGTCATCGCCTCCCCACAGTTGCGGAATGTGGGTACGTTAGGTGGCAATCTTTGTCAGCGGCCACGCTGTCACTATTTTCGCGGCGACTTCGATTGTCTGCGCAAAGGCGGCGATATCTGCTTTGCGGTACAAGGGCATAACAAATACCATTGCATTGTGGGCGGCGGCCCCTGTTTCATCGTACATCCATCTGATTTGGCCGTCGCTTTGTTGGCACTGGACGCCAGGGTGTCCATCTTTTCCGGCAAGACGACCCGCACCGTGCTGCTCAAGGAGTTTTTCGTTCTGCCCGAAGACGATTATCTGCGTGAAAACATCCTCGAGCCAGGTGAAATTCTGACCGATGTGCTTGTACCGGAGCTTCCGGCGGGCGCCAAAAGCGGCTATCTTAAATTCAAGGAGCGCGAAGTCTGGGATTTTGCGCTTGTCAGCGTGGGGGCTGTCATTCAACGAGATGGGAGTATGATCAAATCAGCACGCGTGGCTTTCGGCGGGGTTGCACCCATCCCTTGGCTGGACGAATCGTTCAATCAACGTCTATCAGGTTTAACGACCGGGGAGGAGGCGGTTTCAAACGTCATTCAGCAGGCCTTTCAAGATGCTGACTCGTTACAAATGAATGCGTATAAAGTCCCGCTCGCGCGCGGCCTGATGAAGCAGCTTTTGGGGAGGCTGATGGTTTAGAAGTGGTACTCAGATCGCCGCTACCCGGCTCATGGTCCAACGACCTGGATCGCTCCGATCTCCATGAGCGGTTCCGGCATGTTGGCGGCACCTCGGTGCTTAACGATGCGGCCGTCAACGACCTTATCCACGTTGACGGCTGTTATCTCGATCATTTTGCCAGTTGGCTTTATCCCCATCCACGAGCCTTGATGGGACCCTCGTGCTGTAACCTGAGTTACGACCCAATCCCCCTCGGCAATTTGCCGTTCGACGGTCAAATGCAGATCGGGATACGTATCCCGGACACCCGGTACATGCGCCTTTGCACCTTCAAGCCCAACGGCATGTCTGACATTGTTATGAACTTCGACATAATCCGGGGAAATGAACTCGGCGGTACGGTTTACATTTCCCGTGTTCACGACTTCTTCGTAGTATCGGCGAACGAGCTGTTTGTTTTCTTCCTGACCTAGTACGTGTTCTTGTTTTAGAGCTTAACGCACAAACTCACGGGATACGGGTGACATGTGGAGGTAAGGTTGAAAATGAAAGCGACCTCGCCGAACTGCTGAATCCGAAAATACCCGCATCATCCGTGTCTGGTAAGTTTGAAAGCTAGCTGCCTTGTTGCTCTCTATTGAATTCTCTAAATCAATCGCTTAAGGGAAACTCTCAAAATCGCTCTTTAAAGATTTGTTCTTTATTCACTAAAATTGTAGATTTTGAATCCCAGCATACAATCTCCAATGACGCCTTCGGATGTTGATGGCAGAATTAGTCCAAGATTTACAACTTCGGACTTTCGGCCATTTCGGATGGCAACCTCTTCGGAAACCCTGGCATTCTCCTTTCAGCTCAACCACTTTTTCTTGATTATGAGCACTGTGCTTCATTATGGCTAACATTACCACGAACATTACCACTGTCCCCAAACCAACCGCAATTCCACTTGACAAATTTAAACAAAATTGTTACTTTTGCGGCAATTGAAAATCAAACCGTAACCTGCCGAAGTTAGCTTGTCTCAATTCCGAATCGGATGGAGTCACTCATGCCCAAGAAAAAGAAAGTCGTCCTGTTTTTCCCATCGTACGTCAGCAATGAAGCCTGCCCGCCGCTTGCTCTCATCGCCATCGCCGGACCGTTGATCTCCGAGGGCTACGAGGTCAAGATTGTGGATACAGCTTTGGAGGAGGACTATCTGAATGCTGTGATGTGCGAAATGGATGACGCTTTGTGTTTGGGCATGTCGCTGATCACAGGACCCATGATCGCAGGCGCCGTGGAAGTCGGAAAGGCGGTGAAACAAAACTATCCTGATGTGCCCATCGTGTTGGGGGGTTGGCATCCCTCCATTTTACCCAGGCAAACTCTGGAAGCGGATTTCGTCGACGTGGTCGCTCTGAAGCAGGGTGAAATGACGTTGATGGAACTGGTCAAATGTTTCGAAAACGGTGGGGCCGTGGAAGACGTGTCCGGCATCCTTTGGAAAGACGAGGGTGAGATTAGATGGAATCCTCCCCGGAAATATCCAAAGGTCGGCGAATTGCCCAGCCGAATACCCGGTTACGATTTGATCGACTACGAGCGCTATTACCAGCTTACGGGGTTACGCTGGCTCATGTACACCACCAGCCACGGCTGTCCCTACAATTGCGGCTACTGCTCGAACGCGTCGGTTTATGGCCGCAATCTGGATGTGCTTCCCGTCGAACAGGTTGTCGATGAAGTGACCTACCTGGTGAAAAAATACAACATCAAGCTGATGGGCATCATCGATGACATCTATTTCGCATTTAGGGACCGCTGCCTTGAGATGGCCGAGGGTTTTATCCGCTCCGGCCTCGATTTTGAATGGTACATTCAGGATCGCGTCGACTCCTGGGCGAGACTCACTACGGAACAGGCGAAGTTGTACCGGCGTGCCGGTTTGGTAAGAATTCATTATGGTGCCGAGTCCGGTTCGGATGATGTTCTGCAATCCATCGAGAAGAAAGCCGACGTGGAAAAAACCATAGCAGCGGTGCGGCGTTGCAAGGAAGCGAATATTCGCGCCAGCTTTGGATTCATCTTCGGATTGCCCGCAGAAGAAGAGGAGGACATCAACGACACGCTGGACTTAATCAATCGGATTTACATGTCCTATCACAAAGCCGATTGCTACACGAATATTTTCACGCCCTATCCGGGCTCACCGCTTTGGCCGGTTTCAATTGAGAAAGGACTCGATCCGCCCAAGAGCTTCGAGGAGTGGGCGAATTTTTATCCGCGAATCACCGAATTGCCCTGGCTCAGCGGTGACAAATATCGTCATTTACAGGCCATCCGACAGTACTTGCGTTTCGGCTATCATCAAGTGAAAGTTGGCGAAAAGAACCATTCCTGGAAACATCTCCTGCTTTTAAATCTTTTGAGACCCACCGCCCGCTATCGGATTCGTACAAAAAAATTTCGTTTTCCCCTGGAAATCTACGGTTACTGGGGATTCCAGAAACTGAAGCGTGGCTTCGATTTGTACGAGCGCTATTGATAGGCCGGCCATTGCAGAAGCACTTACCCAAAATATTTCAAAACTCTTTCTACCTGCTGTGCATGAATTTGAGCACGTTGGGGGGACTGTTTGTTTTCTCCGTTCTTCTGGCGCGCACCCTGGGGAAAGAAACGTTAGGACTCTACACGCTTTTCACTGCGGTTCTCATGCCATTTACCCTCCTGGTCGATTTAGGGCAATCCAGCTCCCTGGTGCAAGAAGTGGGTCGGTCGCCCGATTCGAGCAACAAACTTTTGAAAAATACGCTTTTCCTCAAAGTCGTTCTGACGTTGTTGGGCACGGTACTGCTGGTTACCGTCTCGATTTTTATTTTCAGACAGCCACAAGACAGAAAGCTGTTTTGGATCTTTGGCCTGATTTTGCTCCCGCGTACGTTTTATTCCACATTTGAGGCCATGCTGCGCGCTCATCAGCAGATGATTTATCCGATGATGGTGGCCATGATTACCGGCGTGGGGTTAATAGCCGGAAGTTGGTTTCTTTTGACGGCAGGATTTGAATTTCGCTATATCGTCATTTTTTTGATTGCCATTGAAAGTCTGAAAGCGGCATTGATTTGGCTGGCTTACAGATTTAAGCACGGTTTTAGACTGTTCAAAGGAGATGAGCGGGTCGGGCTGTCCTTTTGTTGGCAACTCATTAGAGAAACCATTCCATTCTTTGCGCTTGGCGTGGTCGGCATTTTCTATTGGCGCATCGACATTATTTTGTTGGGCTGGATGCAGGACAAAGCTGAGGTTGGGATTTTCGGCGCCGCCAGTAATTTTGTGAAGGTGGCACGTCTGGCGCCATCCGTGATCGTAGCATCCTTTTTCCCGGTTATTTCGGGTATGAAAAAAACCTCGGAGGGTGTGAAGCAGATTTCTCTCAAAACGTTGAGTCTGCAACTTGTCGCAAGTGTTGTTCTGGCCGGTGTCCTGTTTGCCATTGCGGACTGGCTGATACACCAGACTTACAAATTCGATGAATCCGTGCCGGTGCTCAGGGTGTTCGTTTGGTCGCTGATTCCCCTTTCGCTGTATTCGACCATCTTTTATGTGTTCTTTCAGGGCGATAAATCGACTTGGAGCATGAAAATCCTGGCCGGCGCCCTGACCTTAAATGTGTTGCTGAACTATTTTCTCATTCCCGAACTCGGTGCCATGGCGCTGGCCGTGAGTGCCGTCGTAAGCGAATCCTTCTGTTGCCTGGTTGCCATTGGGTTGTTTTTCTATTTGGTTCGAAACCGTTCGTCAAAGGCAAGCGGACAAGAAACGCACGAGAAACTGGCGGCTCTAAATTTCGAAACGACATGAGGAACGTGTTCTCAAAAAAAGTCGGTCGGACTCTTCTCTGGGTCTATCTGATGGTGTTTTCGTTGATCATATTCCGGTACGGCGTTCTGCCCACTCTTAGCAATACCAGAGGTGATTTCGCCAATTATTACACGGCTTCACGATTGCTGGTTGATGGCATTTCCCTCGAACGGGCCTACCGCGATTTCATCTGGTTTCAGAAACAGATGGACCGTTACGGCATTCGAAACCAGATTGGCGGTTTTATCCCACATCCGCCTCCGACAGCTTTGGTGTTCTTGCCATTGGTCCCTCTGGATGCCGTCACCGCAAAGAATGTCTGGACAGCTTTCAACCTCGGACTGGTCGTATTGAATATTTTCCTTTTGTCGAGAATTTCCGGACTCAACTGGTTGATCGCTGCCGTGCTGTTTTTGAGTACGGGCTATGGCTTGCTCAACAACTTCCTGTTTGGTCAGCAGTATTTGTTGGTGCTGTCATCCATTTTGCTCGCCATTTATTTCTACCAAAGACAGAAGCCACTTGCGGCAGGCGTGGCATTAGGGCTCATGATTCCGATCAAATACGTCGGCGTGCTTTTTTTATTTTATTTCATCTGGAAAAAACAGTGGCGCTTGCTGGTTGCAGCCTGTGCTACCATCCTTTCTGTGATTGGCCTGACCCTCTTTTTAGGCGAGGTGCATGCATTCAAATCGTTTTTGGCCGAAGTGCTGCCGAGACATTTGCGT
Source organism: Candidatus Zhuqueibacterota bacterium (assembly GCA_011775825.1). Lineage (GTDB taxonomy): Bacteria > Zhuqueibacterota > Zhuqueibacteria > Oceanimicrobiales > Oceanimicrobiaceae > JAABYK01. Next base: position 13,710 of record JAABYK010000357.1, read on the forward strand.
GGCGAAATTCAGGACCCGTTTTCCATTTATTTTCAATCGTGGAACAGCCTGTTTCGGCGCATGTTTATTTTTGAAGAATCCCTGAATTCGAATCCGTTGTGGAGTTCGCCGTTGTTGTTCTTTGTTTTAAAAAATTTCGTGTTTCTCCTTTTGGCTGCTTTTTCGATATTTGTTTTGGCCCGAATCCGATTTCAAAACGATCACCACCAACAGTTTTTTCATTTTGCCTGGATTCCGCTGGCAACTCTGCTGCTTTCGCCGGGTAGCGCGACGTACCATTTTCTGCTGCTGACGCTTTCGGTTGTGTTTCTTGTAAAAATTCTTCTGGATTTGGATGCGGTCGGAGCGGCCGTTTTTTTAGGCACTTTGTTCGTGGTTGTGAATCTGCCGCACTACATGAAATTGAAAGACGCAGCCGTGGGCTGGTGGACATTTGTGGGATACTCTCGGCTTTGGTTGCTGCTTCTGTTTTTCGTTTCCACGGTGGTTCTGTTCAGAAAATGTATCCATTGGCGAATAAGCCACCCCTTTGCGATGGTTATGATTTCTGCAGTCACGGTTCTGTTTGGATTCACCGCCGTTCGTGGTTACAGTGCCCACCGGAATGAAAGAGATGACGGTGCGCGTTGGCTTCGAGTGGTTCATCCGGAATTCAATCGCCACCTGGGATTGGTTTTAAAAAGTCCGGATGTCGGCGGCAGGGAGGTGGTGTTTAGCTATTGTGAATTAATGGATGAAGATTACGCCATTTACTCAACCTCCGGGGTACCCTGGTTTGAAGCCAAAGAGCGGAATTTCTACAGCCCCGCTTTGGCTGCCGACGATTCATCGTTGCTCGTGGAAACTATCGTGGATGGGCGTTCCGAGATCTGGTTGCATGCCCGAGGCCATGATCAGCCAAAATTATTAGCCCACGGCGAACACCCGAGCTGGCATCCCGATGGCGTTCAGTTCGCGTTTGTCAGCGGCGGGGAAATCGTGGTTTCGGATGTTCACAAGAAGTCATCGCAGATTCTGAATGCCGGACCTGAGCCTTACGATCCGGTATTTTCCCCGCAAGGCAATTATCTTGCTTACTGTGCAAAAGAGGGGGGAGGCACAAGTTTGCGCCTGTACGATCGGAGGTCCGAAACAGAGAAAATTTTGTTGCAGTCCGATGCTCGCATCGAAGCTCCCCAATGGTCTTCGGACGAAAGGGTTTTGCTGTTTTGCTGGGACGTCGATCAGAGTCGTGACATCTGGGCTTTGGAACTCGCAAGCGGGCAAACGCACCAACTGACGTTTCATCGTGCAGCCGACGATGAACCGGTGTGGGACGAACGAAACCGTCGCATCGTTTTTACGTCGGATCGCGGTCGCGGCCTCGAATGCAGTGCCTTGTATTGGATTCCCGTTCCTGAAGAATTGCCATGAATTTAGACAAAGCTAAAATTCAGGTTGCAAAAATCATCGACGAGTACATCGGCCGTCTGGTCATTGCGCTCTATCGTTTTTGGGGATGCAAGCATCCGACCGACACACGCTCCAAAATCCTGTTCATCAAATTTTGGGGCATCGGCAGCATCATCTTGTCGGAACCAGCCATTCGCTGGCTGCGGGAGCAACACCCGCATGCGGAGATTCATTATCTGACGTTGCAATCGAACACGGAAATATTCCGATTCATGCCGGCTGTTTCAAAGGTGTACACACTGCCATTTGGAAATCTGCTGAGTTTTGTCGTTCGGTGCTTGCTGATTGTTCGAGCTTTGCGCCGCGAAAACTACTGTCTGATTGTGGATGGAGAGTTCTTTGTCAATTGTTCAGCCATCATGGCGCGACTCGTTGGGGCCAATCAGATTGTGGGATTTGCTCGGCACAAAAGTGCAAAAAAGCACCTTCTGGATCTGACCGTGCCATTTCGCGATGACCTTCACACTTCAAAACAGTTTTTAAATTTAGTGCAAAAAAGAGTGAATTTGACTGAGCCGCCACCAGTGCCACGACTTTTTCTCAAAGAAAATGGGGCTTTGAATTCACTCGTAGATGCACGACGTCCCTGTATCGTTATGAATATCAACGCCAGCCCGCTCGCCACGGAAAGAAGGTGGCCGCGGGAGCGATTTACGGAATTGGCCAGAGCCTTACTGGATCGATTCGAATTTGATGTGATTCTCATCGGGACAAAATCTGAGATGGATTATGTCAAACCTTTGGCGAGTGCGTTCGATCATTCCCATCGGTTTGAGAATTTAACCGGCCAGCTAAACTTGACGGAGTTGGCACACATCATTAAACATGCAAGCTTATTTATTTCCAACGACAGCGGGCCCATTCATTTGGCCTCGGCGTTCCGGGTTCCGGTGGTGGGCTTTTACGGTCCGGAAACGCCAGTACGATACGGACCCTTGAGTCCCAGGAAGCTGGTATTTTACCGGGATTTGTGGTGCAGTCCCTGCATGAGCGTAGAGAACGCCAAGACCGTCCGTTGCATCAACAATCTGATGTGCATGAAACACATTGAGACAGAAGATGTGATCGCGGAAGTTAGCCGGTTCATTGAGAATCGAGTCCGGATTCCCTTGAAAAAACGGGTTCTCGCAGATGCGTAATTCGGCCGGTTTACTTTTGAAACATCGTTCGGCAGTGAAGCGCAGTGCCTGGGTGTTGCTCTCTCTATTCGCTGTTTTAGCCATGATTTGCTATCTGAATTTTCCGCTCGGATACAATCAAAGCATTTACCATTACGTGGGTTCGTTGCTCAAAGACGGCCGGGTACCCTATCGAGACTTTGTGGACAGGAAGGGACCTGTGGGACTGTTGACCTACGGACTGGCGGGGGTGCTTTTTGGTAGCTCCGATATGGCGTACCGTGTTTTCGATTTGCTCGTTCTCTCAAGCATTGGCTTCTGTTTGTTTGCGTTGCTCAGAAGAATGTTCGCAGACGTGGTTGCCTTCTTCGGGGCTGTGCTCTGGTTTGGACACGTTCTGCTCGACGGTCCCGGAAACACCGGAGACGTCACCAACCTAATCGTTCTGGGCGTGATGATCACGGCACTGTTGGTTGAGAAGAAAAGCGATTCTCGTGTCTTTGTACTCGGGACGATCGCTGCCGCAATTGCCTGGGTGAAACCGGCCGCCATTTTGATTGTGGCACCGACGCTGGTTTATTATGTTCTGATTGTGGATCGCAACCAGCAACAGCATGCAAAGTTGAAAGATATCGGCTTGATGGCATCCGGGTTCACCTTAATGAGTCTACTCATCATCGCTTACCTCTACTTTACTCGCTCCCTGCGTGATTTTTACGAAATCTTTATTTTGGATTCGTTCTCTCATTATGTGCCGACCAGTCAACTCAATTTGCAGCACAACCTGACCGGCCTTGGCGGATGGCTTCTGAGCGATCCGGTGTTTAGAATCGGCGGCCTCTTCGGACTGCTTTTTCTGAAGTCCAATCAACACGATCTCTGGCCATATCGGCTTCTTGTAATGGGTGGACTTTTGGCTGTTATGATTGAAAGCCGATTTTTTCCCTATCATTTTTCGCCCATTCTGCCCTTTTTGCCGTTGGGACTCATCATTGGCATTCAGCGGCTCACGCAACGCGAGTGGTCAAGATTTCCCTTCTTCTCCAAGCAGTTGACAGTGACTCTGGCGGTTTGCGCCATCGTTTTGCTGGCCTTCGCTCCGCTTAAACTGGTCGCAAAGGATCTCCGCATCATTTATCAGTCGAATCGCACTTCTCCTGCACGAGCCGAATTGTTTCATTTGCAAGATCTGAACAAATGGTATCGACAGCGCCTCGGCGTGCTTGATATTCTGCGACCGGCGGTCAAAGCAGACGAGTCTCTGTATATTTTGGGTAGCGATACCGGAATCTATCTGGCATTGGATAAAAGGGCCCATGCTCGACATGGGAATCCGGCTTATGTTTTGTACAATTTTGTGGAGAACAGTCCCCCTCATCGAAAAAGATGGCGCCTCGAGATTTTGAAGTTTGTGCGAGAAAGCCAGGTCGATTGGTTGGTGGTCAATCGGGAGCTTTTTCAGCACATGGATGCAGAGGCGAGAAGTTCAATCCAAAAGGTTCTTGATGAGGGTTATTTCTTGACAGATGATTTGCAATCCAATTTGGTTTACAAACTGCGCTCCGAGGATCATAAACTTAGTGCTAAGCTTTTACTGAAGTTGGATTTGTAATCGAAAATGCGGGTCGCCATGTGTCATTGTTGAGCGGAGAGCGAAGAGCGCTCGTCTTGTCGCGTCTCGCTACACGCTCCACGCTCTACGCTCTTCGCATTGTATGCGCCAAAGCCCCAAACTTGCTTTATGAAATACAACACGCGGCTTGCGATTTTATGATGGATAAAAACCGGTGGCGATGACGAACAAACCCAAAGTTCTCTTACTCAATCCACCCGGAAAGCGCGTCTACTTGCGCGACTATTTTTGCAGTAAGGTCTCACAGGCGGACTACATCAACCATCCCATCGATCTGGTTTATCTCAGCGGTTTGCTGAAGGACTCGTTTGAATTGCACGTCATAGACGCCATTGCGGAAAAACTCTCGATTTCAAAATGTTTGCAGCGGATACAAGCAGTTCGCCCGGAGGTGATTGTCGGACTCATCGGGTCGGTTTCGTATGCGGAAGACGTGCCGTTCTACCAACAGGTGCATCAACGAATCGGCGCAAAAATCATCTTGATCGGCGATGTGCTGATCGAACGGCGAGAGGAGAGATTGGCCGAGATGCCGTTTATCAGTGCGTTTTTGCACGATTTCAGCAGCGAGGACTTGTTGCATTATTTGCGAAACGGCGACTCTGCTATCGACGCCGTGAAAAACATGACTGTCCGAAGCAACGGCCGGGTGCGGGCGATGCCCATTGAGCAGCCCAAGAATCGTGAATTCAACTTGCCCATCCCGCAACATCGACTGTTTTTGGGGAAAGATTATCGTTATCCGTTTGTGCGCCACCCGAATTTTGCCACGGTGATGACAGAATTCGGCTGTCCGTACAGTTGCACCTTTTGCGTCATGTCCACGCTAGGCTGGAAAATTCGCCCGGTTGAAAATGTCTTGACGGAACTCGAACTTTTATCCTCGCTCAATGTACGCGAACTGTTTTTTCTCGATCAGACATTTGGCATCCAGAAAGAACGAGCACACGCTCTTCTCACTAAAATGACTGAAGCACGATTCGATTTCGGCTGGGTCTGCTTCAGTCGTCCCGACATTCTGGATGACGAACTGCTGCGAGCCATGAAAGCGGCCGGGTGCCACACAATCATCCTTGGTCTTGAGAGCGGCAACGAGGAGATCCTGGCTGCTACAAAAAAGGAGTACAACAAGGAAGAAGTCAAAGCGGGATTTCACAGGTGCACCAAATATGGGATTCGTACTGTGGCCACCGTCATTCTCGGACTCCCGGAAGAGAGCGAAGAGACGTTTGCAGAAACCATGACGTTTTTGAAACAGGTGAATCCCGATTTCGCTTCGTTTAATGTGGCCGTGCCTCGGATGGGAACGCCTTTTCGGAAAACCGCGGTAGAGTTAGGGTTGACCACTTCGAATGGCGATATTATGGATCAGTCAGGCAACCCGGTCGCTCTGCCTTCGTTGACTTTGAGTCGCCATCAGATCGCGTCTCTGAAAAAACGCGCCGTTCGAGATTTCTATCTTAATTCAGCCTATTTGAAACGGCGTCTTAAAAGCATGCTCCATTCCCAAAGTCGTGGTGTTCGTGAGTTGTCGATTCAGTTGCGCCAGGGGATTGGATTGGTTAGAAATTATTTTTCGGAAGAATAGTCCCATGCAAGAACCAATGCTTGAAATAACTCGAACTTCCACAGAGAAAACCAAAGCCAAGAAGATTGTGGTGGTGATGCCAGCCTACAACGCCGCCAAAACTTTAAAAGCGACTTACCAGGCCATCGACACAGACCTGATCGACGAGATCATCTTGGTGGACGATCACAGCGAAGACGCCACAGTGGAAATTGCAAAAGAGCTAAACATAACATTATTTCGACATCCTCAGAATCTCGGTTACGGCGGCAATCAAAAGACGTGCTACGATGAGGCGCTGAAGATCGGCGCCGAAATTGTGGTGATGTTGCACCCCGATGGTCAGTACGATCCAACGTTATTGGCTGAAATCGTCAAGCCGATTCAACAAGAGACGGCTGATCTGGTTTTGGGTTCAAGAATGTTGCTTAAAGGCCAGGCCTTACGGGGAGGGATGCCGGTTTATAAACTCTGTGCCAACAAGATTCTTACCAGGATTGAAAATCTTGCTCTGAAACAAAGCCTGTCCGAATATCATACTGGCTATCGTGCGTTTAGCAAAGCCTTCCTCGAAACCATCCCTTATCATCGGAATTCGAACGATTACGTTTTTGACAGCGAGATACTCATTCAAGCTGTGGCGTTCGAGCAGCGAATTGCGGAAATTCCCATCACGACGCATTACTTCGAGGGCGCGTCTTCGGCTTCATTTGTGCAGAGTCTGATCTATGGTCTCAAAACGCTGACCACTCTGAAGACGTATCTTTTGCATGAATGGGGAATTGGGAGGAGCAAGCTGTTTACCCAATGAGGCGACTCCCATGAACTTGAACGCAACCGGAAGCAAAACCCGCGATTGGCTTTTCATTTTCATCCTTGGCGCCATTTACAGGTTGGTGTTGCTCTGGCAGTTTCCGGCCTTGTACGGTGGCGACAGCGTCGGCAGGTTGTTTTACCGCGACTCTATTTTCTTCGGGCACTGGTTGCCTTTGTTACAGAGTCTCATCGTGGCGGGTTTCGATGTCACAAACAGCGTGATGATTATCAGAGTGGTCATCATTTTAGCGGGTTCGCTCTCAGCGCTTGGCTTCTACGAATTTGTGCGTGTAATTTCGAGAAATCGTAACCAGCCCTTTTCCGATCAAGCATCTTGGCGACGGCTTCCGCTAATAGCTGGGATACTTTTTACCCTGTGTCCGCTTTATGTTTACTTATCCATAGTGCCCTACCAGGAAGTGATCTTTCTCGGATTGATGTTTGGCGGATTAGCTTTCCTCTTGGGAAACGAGGATCGCAAACTCTGGGGGTATCTACTTTACGGTCTGGCCTGTCTCACGCGCTATGAAGCGTGGCTGCTCCTGCCCGTTCTGTTTTTTCTTGAGGTTAGGAGACTATGGCATGCAGCAGGCGGAAGGATCATCCACTGGATCCCGGCATTCAAGCTGCTCCTGGCATTGGGTTGGGCACCGCTGGTTTGGATGCTGTTGAACGAATTTCATTGGGGCGAGTTCACTGCGTTTTTGTTCCAAAAAGAGGGCTCGGTTTACATCTGGCACTCCCATTTTTCGCTCTCCATCGCGGCAACTTATCTGACGCGAATGCTGTGGTGGATTGTGAAATACGGTTCGCCGCTGGTTCTATTTGCCGTGCCGGGCATTTACTTTTTCAGAAAAGAAAGAAGCCGCTTTCCTTTACCGGTACGAATCCTGGGACTTCTATGTTTATTTGTGCTGGTTTTATTGACGTTCATCGCCGGTCCCGAATTTGCCCATGCTCATCGATTTGCCGCGATTCCACTGAGTCTGGTGCTCATTTTTACTGCAGTCGGAATCGAACGCTTTGTCGGCCATCTGCAACAGAAACGTACCAGAGCCTTCACAATCCTCCTTCCGATGGTGCTCATCATCTTGTCGATCTACTCAGCCATTCCCGTAGCTCGCGCCAATCAGCGGCCGGACAACTCTACAGCTTACCAGGTTGCTAGATTTCTCGACAGAGCACTTTCCGCCAATGAAAAAGCCGTTATCGTGGCCCAGGGCTTTAGGGAATATCCCCAGGTGATTCCCATGCCGTACCAGCGGATCGCCGCGCAATCAAATTTGAACCGAAATCGGATGTTGTCTGCAAGTCATCTCGGCCTCAATGGAGAGGACACGGTAGCACGTCTGATTTCTGAGCAAAATGTTCGATATGTGGTTATCTGCTCTAAATTCGAACCCTGGCGAGCTTCAGACCGGTTTTTCATGGAATACGTCAAGGCCGAAAAAAATCATCTCCGGAGAATGGAAAAAGGCATGGCCGAAGTGTATGAACTAGGGCGAGTCGATTTTTGAAACGACTTAAGTCCAAAACTTCAGATTTCGTTGCTCTATGTTGTGGAGTCGTATTCGCTCTCGTATTGGGGGAAATCCTGCTCAGAATCTATTTTGGGAAGAATGAACGTTTCTATGTGCACAAGCCCAATATTTCCGTCGAGTTTACCGTTCCGGATTCCTTGATTCCGGATATCGCTGGCTCCGTTCGTTTTTCCACCAACGCGCAAGGGATGCGTGGGCAGGACTATCCCAGAGACCATCGCACGTATCGAATTCTGGCCGTTGGCGGCAGTACCACTATGTGCTCATTTTTGGATGATGCCAAAACCTGGCCCGCCCTGGTTCAGAAAAACCTCAACGTAACCGCGGATGGTCGAGATGTGTGGGTTGGAAACATTGGCAAAGACGGCGTGTCCACTCGAAGCCATATGCAGCAGATGATGAATTTTGTCCCCCAGTTTGAATTGGACGCTATCCTCCTGCTGATTGGCATCAACGATTTGAGTCTGAAACTCGTTCAGCAAGAGAATTATGATCCGGATTTTTTGAGCGATCCGAAAAACAGGCGCAAACAGGTATTACGCACATTTGCAATTGTGCCAGACAGCTTTCATCCCCTTTATAAACATTTTGGCTTCTGGAAACTCGCGAGACGGACGAAAAGCTACTTGAAGCATCATACGACTTTTGAGGAAAATGCCGAGACGTTGTTGCGATGGCGCAATTACCGCAAAGTTGGCAAAGAAATTGACGTCATGCCTGATCTAACGGCGGCACTTCAAGAATATGCCTCGAATCTTTCTCAAATTATCGAATTGGCTGAGCAGCTTGAGGTGAGGATTATATTCATGACGCAGCCGGTTCTTTGGCATGACAACATGAACGCAGAAGAAACGGCTGCTTTGATCGCCGGGTTTTATGGCAACCCCGGTGAGCTTGAGGAACCTCTTTATTATTCACCCGAAATCCTGCAGGCGGGGATAGACATGTTTAATGACAAACTCAAGCAGGTTTGTCGGGAACAAAGCTCTGAGTGTATCGATCTCGCTGGGATGATTCCGCAAAATCTGCAGGTTTTTTACGATGACTGCCATTACACCGAATATGGCGCCGAGCTCGTCGCTGAAACCGTTGCGGCTTATCTCAAGAATGCGCCGCCTTTTTCCGAAGAGTTAAGCGTGCGGTAGCCAATTCCGAGGACAATTGGCCTGGATCAAGCTCAATTGATTTTGCTGACCCTTAAGAGTCGGAACCTTGTCCATTGACCAAGGATTTTTCAGCAATGGACTTTACTAAACTTCCAAAAGTTTAGTAAAGTTTTTTTGTTGGGCTCGATCCAGGTTAGTGTGACGGGGTTGGACTCTTGAGTGTCTATTTTGAAGTGTAGTTACAATTTGCTGCCATCCCGCATCAGCGCTTCATTGGTTGGCGCCCTGTCGATAAGGTTCAGCAGTTTGGTGATGGCGGCTTTCGGATCCAGGTCTGCCAGTTGACGCCGAAGCGCTGCCAGCCAGCTCATCTCCTCTTCGGTGTACAGCAGTTCCTCTTTGCGCGTGCCGCTGGCCTGAATGTTGATGGCAGGGAAGATTCGAGACTCAGCGAGTGCGCGGTCCAGGACGATCTCGCTGTTGCCCGTGCCTTTGAACTCCTGGAAGATATAGTCGTCCATGCGTGATCCGGTGTCGATGAGGGCCGTGGCGATGACGGTGACCGATCCCCCACCCTCGATGTTGCGCGCCAACCCAAAGAAGCGTCGGGGAATTTCCAGGGCTGTCGCGTCCAGTCCACCGGTGAGCGTACGGCCGCGACCGACGTCGCGTTTGTTGAAAGCGCGTGCCATGCGTGTCAGGCTGTCCACCAACACCACAACATCCCGGCCGCATTCTAACTCACAGCGAACATGCGCCAGCGTCAGCTCTGCCAGCTTAACGTGCGATTGCACACTCTGGTCACTGGAGCTAGCCAACACTTCCGCATCGACGTGTCGGCGAAAGTGGGTGACTTCCTCTGGCCGCTCGTCGATGAGCAAAACCACGATGCGGGTCTCCGGCTCGCTGGCCCGGATGGCGTTGGCGATGTCTTCCATGAGGCGCGTCTTGCCGGTTTTGGGCGAGGCAACGATGAGCCCTCGAGTGCCATTGCCGATGGGCGCAATTAAGTCCACCACGCGCATGGCGTGCTTGCCGCTATCTCCCAGCCGAAAACGTTCCTCGGGGTCCACCGCCAGCAAGCGATCGAAGCGCGTGCGAGCGCGAAACTGCTCCGGCGGCAGGCCACACACAGAGGCGATGTCTACCAGTTGGATGCCTTTCTCGCTGCGCTGACTTTCGCCGCTAACCACCACGCCCTCTACCAGCCCGTATTGGCGGATCAGCTTCGAGGACACCCAGACGTCATCTGGTCCGGGCTGAAAGGAACGTTTGTGGTCGCGCAGAAAACCGCCACCGCGCGGCAGAAATTGTAAGACACCGGATGTTTGGGACATGTTAGATACCCCGATTTTGCATTATACCCGTCTAACTCCGATAAAATTCGGGAGATAAATAACTATCGTTTGTAACTATTCAAGCGTTTAGACTGCAGGCTATAAGGTCTGACGTAATGATCGAATCAAAGCGCCTAAAACCTTTTCAGTCTCCACGATTTTTGAATCGTAGTTAGAATTGTTATCTTCTAAATAGCCCAGACGTTTGGCAAGGCTGAATTGATAATGCACTTCCCTTACCGATCCGAAAGCGATTTCCAGAAAACGAACATACTCCACCTAACTTTCTCTTGCACATCCTTCGACGATGTTAGCAGGAACCGAAACTGCTGCTTTTCTCATCTGGGAGGTTAATCCATATATCTCTTCCTTCGGAAAAACTTTAGTGATTTTATAGATCATCATTGCCAATTCGTCAGCTAACTCAAACGCTCGAAGTTTCGTATGATCGCGCACGTATTCCTCCTACAGCCTATCTACTTGAATAGACACCTATCGTTTGTACCAAAACGGGTCTCATTTTAGAGAGTTTAAACACTAAGGGGGTTTTTGACTATTATATGTGGAAAATTAAGGAATACTTATGTACTTTTCAAATTCTAAATTGGGGTGTCGATCTCTTGCTTATCATCTTGAAATTGAACTTTAGGCTTTACCGTGCTCCCTTTGACCAGAAAGATCACCATTGCCAGGATTAAGAATCCCAAAACGCCCTGAAAAGAAATGAACGCACCCACCTTCAACCACGCAAAAGCCGGGCTCACAAAGCGCACCAGCCATCCAGCGGATTCATTCAAAAGAGCCGATAAAAACCCCCCCACAATAAACCCCACTTTGGTTTTAAACGCGTACGGCGCGAAGATCAGCAAATGAGTTAACAACAGGACCACGATTGCCATCATGGCCAGGTGCGAATGGGTCACTTCCAACATGGATTGATAGGTTCGTGGCATTCGGTACTGCTCCTCGGAACCCCGATAGTAATCCTCTACCGATTGTGGCGTCAGATCCATATTCGCAAAGTAGAGAGCGAAGTTGGTTATCCAAAATCCAAAAAGAAAAATCATCGTCCACAGTAGCGTAAGCTTCGTGAGGTTGGGTTTTTGGAAGTTGCCATTTTGCATGTACTTCAATTTGTCTCCTCCTTTACCACTGTAATTTGAAAAATGCTGAGAATCTTCCTGACGCCAAATGTAAGTGCTCGTACTGACAGCGTTGCCCCTGTGATGGCATGAATATCCCGTCTCGGCCAGAGATCCGGGTTCAACGAGTTGCTTTCAAACAACTCAAACCAATTATCCGTCGGTAAATAATCGAGAGGTTCGTAAAACGCTAAGATCTCAACCGACCTGACCGTACTGTCCGGATTTATAATGACCACAAAAGTCGTGGGCTTGGTCCGTACGACTTGGGTTTCGAAAAATACATATCCAAGAATTGAATCCGCTTTGCTGCCAACGTAATAGGTGATTATCTTCGATTCCACCTTGGTCTTCGCCAAGTCCTGGATTTTTTCCACTTGTTCGTCCTTCAAGAATAGCACCTTGCGCGTGATGGTGGTCTCTTCGGGAAACGCTTGCGTCAGCACTTCTTGCTGCGTTTTGAATACCTGTGCTTGAAGTGCTGCGCAAAACAGTACATTCACAAAAACAACGAATACAGACTGACAAACTTTGTTCATTTCAGGCATCGATATATAA
>JAABYK010000357.1:26025-27090 GCA_011775825.1 Candidatus Zhuqueibacterota bacterium
CTATCTACCTGAATAAATACATTAGAACAAATAATTGACGGCCAGGTTAAATTGGTCCACAGCGGTATCGGCCTCGTTGTCCCGATTGATGTAATCGACTTTGAAAGCGATATTTGAAATCGGTTTATAGGTCAGGCCTGCATACAAATTTGTTCTCTCCCGTGCCGGATTTTTGGAAAATCCAGTAGGCACTTCATCTTGTGTGTTCAGTTGTTCGAACTGGATAAACGGAGCCAGATAGTGCGTGCTGGTTCTCGAAATTAAGGGGATGATATTGTACGCAGCCGTGAGATAAAAGCCGTGCTGATCTTCGCCAATGGAACTGTTGCCTGTCAACCCCAACGCGTTATTCAATCGAGCCACGTCGTCGATATGCGACTGAGCATAGAGGCCACGCAATTCAAACCCTTTGCGTTCAAACATGAAGTGCAAGGAAAACAAACTTAACTGCGCGTCGATATCATCGCCTGCAGCGTCGGTTAAAGCCTGGCCATTATTCCCAATGTAAAAAGAGCCGCCGATGTCCAGACCTGGAATTCCCGTGTAATTTAACCGACCCGCCAGGGCCAAGTCTTCAGCCAGGGCTTTGGAACCGTTTTGCCGTCCTCCGCGGATACCGTTGGAGGAAAAATTCGCGGCATTGAGTGCTTCAATGAGATAAAGTTTGTAACCGATGCCGTTTTTCGTGGCCCCCACAAAACCAAACCCATTTGTCCGCCAGGTTGTGGGGATGATCCGGCGTTCTGTTTGGGGACGCAGAACGCCATGAAATGTCGGGGGCTCGTGCAATTCATTGATAATCCCAACAGGAGCCAAAACCATGCCCGCTCGAAAATTCACTGCAGAATGGAGCATGGCTTCCACATATCCAAATTCTAATGAAACAGCGCCATCCGTGCCCTCGGCCGTTTTTGCATGCTCAAACTCTATTTCCGCATTAAACAACAACCAATCGTTGAAACGAAATCCGACATATGTAATATGTCTCAAAAAGTCGATCTGGTTCGTCGCATTTGAGGGTTGGCCGTCATCTCTCTCTGTAGAAAAGTTCTGATACACAACTTC
>JAABYK010000357.1:27197-29955 GCA_011775825.1 Candidatus Zhuqueibacterota bacterium
GTTAAAATCTCAACCCTTCGCATCAATTCCTGAAGCGTGTCTTGTCTCGTAGTTTGCTGCGCCAGAGCTGGTACAAAGGAAAATGCGAGTAAGATTAGCGTTAGCAGAAATCGGTTTGTAATTCCCATGTAATTCCTCCTTAACTTAATTAGTTCATAATTTTGAAATTAAATCGATTAAGGAGGAAACGCCAAAATAAGCTATTGACATTATTCATTATTTTTCGTAAAATAAATTTGCCTGATAAAGGGAGCGTCAATTATTTGGCGTTTCCTTTTGTCTTAAGCGTGCCACCGATGGCTCAAATCGTGGGGCACGCTTTTTTTTGGAAGCCTCTCTCATTTCTTTCTATTCACCTCCTCTCCCAAAGACTTAAATCAAGTTTAGTGGTGCTTTTCCATTGGCAAAAGACATTCGATATCGCACACGCCACATTCCTGGGTAACACCTTGACAAACATTTTCATAGCTCCAGTAAGCGTCCAGAAATGATTTGGATCTGAAATCTTTAGAAAATAGAAATTTTAAGAAGCTCAGTAGTTTGTCGCCGGTTTCTTCACTAATCAAATGCTCCACTTTGCAGGCATCAATTTCCGCCTGTTCCGGATTGACTTGCAGAACATCTTGCAAGAACTTGATTAGAATTTTTCGCGTGGAGTGAATAGATTGACTCAATCGATCACCCTTTTCGGTCAAAAGCAGAAATCTGTTTTCGTCTTCCTTAACGTACCCTTTTCCTTTTAAAGCTTTGAGTGTTATGGAGGCACTTCCCCGGGTTATCCCCAAAGCGCGCGCCACATCGGTAACCCGCGCATAGCCCTTGCTGTAGAGCAGTTGAGCGATAGCCATAAGATGGTGGGCTGCACTATGAGTGACAATATTTTGCTCAAACTCTTTCCATGTGGAAATTACGTTCGCCATGTTTATCTACCGACGTTTTGTTTTAGCTTACCATGAATTGTTTTAATATTAAAACATCCAGAAAAAATTAAATAGCGTCTGAACGATATGGCACTCAATTTTCGTTCTGACGACTACTTGTCTTGTTTGTTAAGAATCGTTCCAATTATTACTAATTGAGATTAAATCTCAATTAAGTCGGACGGAGTATAAACATTCTTGATAACAATGTCAAGAAAAACTTTTGAAAAAAAAGAAAACAAGAAAAAATGTGAAAATCCGGCATAGCCCACTGGGCGAAATCGAGCGTGAGCATTGCGGCTGTCCGAAAAAGTCCGTTGCGTGAGTGGTGGTTATTATTTGATTTTAAATGCGCTATGGCATATATTTGATAATGTTTGAACCTATTTGGAGCATTTGCATGTCTGTGATATTTACCCGTGCCTGTGAATATGCCGTGCGCGGTTTAGTAGAAATGGCGCGTCATCCTGAGACGGAATCCTGGACGATTCCGGAAATTGCAGAGGCATCCAGCACGCCAGCCCCGTTTCTGGCCAAGACATTTCAACTCTTAGTCAAAGGGCGTGTATTAAACTCCGCAAGGGGGCGACAAGGTGGATTTACTTTTGCTCGTCCGACTGACCAGATTTTCCTCATTGAGATCGTTGAAATTATTGACGGCACGACGTTAACCCATGATTGCGCTTTGGGCTTGCCAGAGTGCAATGACGACAACCCCTGTCCGTTTCATGAGCATTGGAAGAGAGTTCGTGTCCCACTGATTGAGGCGCTCAGTCAAGAATCTCTGGCGCATTTGGCAAAACAACCGACGTCGTTTTCCTTTCATCAGTCGACTTAAACAAGATTCATGTCTCTGGACTATTCGTTTTTCGTATTCTTCTTGCGCGTATAAACGACACTGAATTGCCGGAGTAATGCTTTGCATCCGCTGCATTCCTCTTTCAAGCCGTCTTCATTAAACGGCTCCAGCCTGACTTCATAGCCAAGCTCACCGTACGTTTCCACGGCCTCCTGCACCATCCGCGAGTCAGCGAGGAATCTTCGTTGCCAACCTTCAGCGACAAGCTCCGAGTCTGCGGGCAATGTGCAGCCCAGAATCTCTCCGGTATTTTCGTGGCAGGGTTTCATCATTCAGATTTCTTCAATTTGCACCGAATTCGTTTCGAATGGTTTCTATCCGTGAATTCTCAACAAACGGCACTTGATACCGCTTGCAAAGGTCTTTCGCTATCTGAATATATTTCCGATGACGTTCGCCGCCCGCATCCGTTTCGATTTGCTTGAAATCCGAAAGCATTGAGTCGGCGGCCCTCTCATCCAGCACCTGTCCGGCCATGGGAAACAGTATCTGGTCTTCTTTGTCAATATGCGCAGTGAGCAAGGCGGTCAAATCCCGTGCGTTTGTCACGAACTTCTGAATGGCGTCTTGATCGCCCTCACTGGCGTTGTCCAGGGCTTGCAACATGGCGCGAACGAAGCTTCTGCCATCATCATGCTCCATCAGCATAACGCCGATGGGGCCGCCCTCTCTCGGAACGCCGCGCTCCTGCATGACGACAAACAAACGGTCTTCCTCTTTGGCATGATGGCAGCCATCGGCAAAATTTCTGAAGAAATCGATTGCAGTACTCGCCGATTCCTTGTCGAGTTCGCCCTTGTCTTCCGCTTCCTGGACAATTTTTTGCAAGCACTGCAGAACCTTCATGATGATTCGGTGCTCTTCGTAAAGAATGTCCGTTGCTTTCATCTAAAACTCCTTCTTATGATTACTACTCTTTTGCGCCTGATTTGAAAACGTAGGATGACATATTTGTCACCTGATGTGAAAAGTATCCGGT
>JAABYK010000632.1:0-6246 GCA_011775825.1 Candidatus Zhuqueibacterota bacterium
TTTAAAGATCGCTATGTGATGGATCGTTACACCCACGGACTCCTGGAAGGGATCATGATTTCGTCGTATGCGATCGGAGCACACAAAGCATTTATTTATATTCGGGGGGAATATGTACGCCAAACCGAGAATTTGCTAGAACAAATTCAAGCTGCATATGAAAAAGGCTCTTTAGGCAAAGGCATTTTTGGATCTGATTTCGATCTGGATGTGGTGGTGCATCGCGGTGCGGGCGCGTACATTTGTGGCGAAGAGACCGCGCTTTTAGAATCCCTGGAGGGCAAAAAGGGCTGGCCCCGAATGAAGCCACCGTTCCCGGCGGTCGAGGGCGTATTCCGGTGTCCGACAATTGTGAATAACGTCGAGACCATTGCCTATGTCCCGTCGATCATCGAGAAAGGGGGCGCTTGGTTCGCCAGGCTTGGCACGGAAAGGAATGGCGGATTGCGTTTTTTCAGTGTCAGTGGCCATGTTGAGAAACCAGGCGTCTACGAACTCCCCATGGGCACACCACTTCGGGAGATCATTTATGACCATGCCGGCGGCATAAAGGGCGGTAAAACATTAAAGGCCGTGGTACCCGGTGGCTCTTCTTCACCGGTCTTGACCGCGGACGAAATCGATGTAAAAATGGATTACGATTCACTAGCCGAGATTGGTTCCATGTTAGGTTCTGCCGGAGTTATTGTCATGGACGAGACCACAGACATCGTCCGCGCACTCTATGTCGTAACCCGGTTTTATTGGCATGAGTCGTGTGGCCAATGCACGCCATGTCGTGAAGGAACCGGTTGGGCTGAAAAAATACTCAAACGAATTCTCTCAGGTAATGGCAGGCCAAACGATGTGGATAATCTGGTTACGATTGCAGATAACATCATTGGCAATACAATTTGCCCGCTAGGGGACGCAGCGGCGTTACCAATTCAAAGTTACGTCAAAAAATTTCGCGATGAATTTGATGCTTACGTGGCGAATGGGAAAGCCTCAGTTGGCGAGCAAGAAGAATTACAAGAAGTCGCAAGTTAAGGAGAAACATGCCAAAAATCGTTATAGATGGGACTGAAATTGAAGTAGAAAAGGGAACCACGGTCATCCAGGCGGCTGAGAGGCTGGGAATCGAAATACCCCGCTATTGTTATCATCCCGGACTCAGCATCGTGGGGATTTGCCGCATCTGTCTGGTCGAAATCGAGCGCATGCCCAAGCTGCAGGTGGCGTGTTATACGCCGATCACAGACGGAATGGTGGTGCACACCCAAAGTGAAAAGGCGATTGAAGCGCGTCGAGCCGTTCTGGAGTTCCTGCTCATTAATCATCCGTTGGACTGTCCCGTTTGTGACCAAGCCGGAGAGTGCTGGCTCCAGAATTTCTACATGGAGCATGGCCTTTACGACAGCAAAATGTTCGAGGATAAAGTCAAAAAGCATAAAGCCATGCCAATCGGGCCTAATGTCATATTGGATTCTGAACGCTGCATTCTTTGCTCCCGGTGCGTGCGCTTTTGCGACGAGATCAGCAAGACACATGAATTGGGCATTTTCAACCGGGGCGACCACGCCGAACTGCTTCCGTATCCCGGAAGAGAATTGGACAATAAATATTCAGGAAATACCATCGATATTTGCCCTGTTGGAGCCTTGACGGACCGAGATTTCCGTTTTCGAACCCGGGTTTGGTATTTGAACGAAACCAAATCCATCTGTCCCGGTTGTAGCAACGGCTGCAATATCTACGTTCATCACAATGACAGACGGCCTTACAAAGCCGGGGGAGCGCGGCTTTCACGAGTCAAACCGCGCTATAACCCCGAGGTGAACCAATGGTGGATGTGTGACGACGGCCGGTATGGCTTTACCTACGTCGATGCGCCATCGAGACTGCTTGCGCCTTTGAAGAAAGTGAAAAAGTCATTTGAAGAAATTACTTGGCAGGATGCCCTGGATGAGATTTCGTCAAACCTGAACCGGATAATAGATAAATCCGGCATTGACAAAATTGGTGTAATCTTGTCTCCTCAAATGACTAATGAAGACCTGTTCGCTGCAAAAAGGCTATTCAAAAAAATTCTGGATGTAAAAAATCTGGATTTTGAAATTGAACCGTTGGAAAAAGGCTACGAAGATGACTTTCTCATAAAAGCGGACAAAAATCCGAATACGCAAGGCGCTAAGAACTTAGCCTTGACCGCCCAAGATTCTG
This sequence comes from Candidatus Zhuqueibacterota bacterium, assembly GCA_011775825.1. GTDB lineage: Bacteria > Zhuqueibacterota > Zhuqueibacteria > Oceanimicrobiales > Oceanimicrobiaceae > JAABYK01. The sequence continues at coordinate 2,203 of JAABYK010000632.1, forward strand.
ATCGACTAAGTGTCGCACAATTGCTGAAGGCTGCCGAGGCCAAAAAGTTGAAAGTCTTGTACATTTGTCATCACGATCTGGAAACGGGATTCGAGAAAGAAGAAATCGAAAAAGCCCTGGCCAATCTGGATTTGGTCATATTTCAGGGCAGCAATGAGAACAGCACCTCGAAATTGGCCGATTATTGTTTGCCAAGTGCCACGTTTGTCGAAAAGGACGGCACGTTCACGAACTTTGCCGGTCGCGTTCAGAGAATTCACAAAGCGGTTGAGCCTTTGGGGAAATCCAAACCTGATTGGCTGATTTTCAGAATGCTCTCAAAGAGATTGGGTCAATCCATGCCATATTTTGAAGCCGAAGACATCTTCAATGACATGGCTGAACATGAACCCGCATTCCGGGATATGTCTTACAAAATCATCGGTCTTCAGGGTTTTTCGCTTAACGGACGGGTAGAGGCGGAGAAGAAAAGAACCGAAACGGAGGCAGAAGCGACCTGATGATAGAAGGAATCGGCATTCTCTTAGCCAAGCTGGGGTTTGTATTGCTTTTTGCGCTCAATTTTGGCGGTCTGCTTACTTGGGTGGAGCGTAAACAAAGCGCTGTGATGCAGGATCGCATCGGTGCAAACCGTGCTTCCATCCTTGGTCTAAGGGTGATCGGGTTGTTTCACCCCATTGCAGATGCCGTGAAAATGTTCACCAAAGAAAGCTTCCGTCCCGGCGATGCTGAAAAATTTTTGTTCACAATTGCTCCTGCGATATCCGTTTTCTTTGCGCTTGTTGGATTTGCGGTGATTCCATTTGGGGATGTTTTGTACATTGGAGGTGAAGCCATCAATTTGCAATTGGCACCTTTAAATGTTGGCGTGCTGTACTTGTTCGCAGTGGCAGGCATGGCCGTCTACGGCGTTGTGTTGGGCGCCTGGGCGTCGCGAAATAATTTTGCCCTGCTTGGCGGTCTGAGAGCTTCCGCGCAAATGATCTCCTACGAGGTGGCGCTTGGGGTGACCATCATCGGTTCTTTGATGATTTACCAAACCGTGGATCTGCAGGAAATCGTGCGCTGGCAAGGCATGCATTATTGGGGCTTCATGCTGCAGCCGATTGGGTTTTTGTTATTTCTAACCGTCGGAATAGCTGAAACGAAACGCATCCCATTTGATCCTCCAGAAGGGGAGTCCGAGATCATCGGCTATTTTCTGGAGTACAGCGGCATGGGCTTTGGGATGTACTTTTTGACTGATTTCATCGAGACGGTCATGATCTCAGCCATTACCGTGACACTCTTCTTTGGCGGCTGGCAGGTACCGTTTTTGACGCCGGACGGATTTGTATTTCCATGGGGCTGGCAATGGCCTTTGGCGAACTGGGCGGTGGCATTCTTGCAAGTAAGTGCGTTTACGTTAAAAGTGGCGTTTTTCTTGTGGCTGCAAATGACCATTCGTTGGACCTTGCCGCGCTTCAGATACGACCAGGTTATGCGACTGGGATGGAAATACATTCTTCCGATTTCTTTGATTAACATTGTAGTTACCGGTTTTGTCATTCTATTGATTGAGTAATATGAACGTTCACGATAAATATAAACCGCTGACCTTTTGGGAGAAGACTTACATTCCGAGGGTCATAGAGGGACTCTGGCTGACAGCCAAACACTTTTTTAGAAATATGACCGCACACATTCTTCGGTTGTTTGGGATAAAATTGAGGTGGCTGGGTGCTGTGACCTATCAATATCCTGAAGTTTTGCGACCCCTGTTTCCACGCCTTAGAACCATGCATCGGCTTACCAAACGGGAAGATGGCACACCGCGGTGTGTCGCTTGTATGATGTGTGAAACTGTTTGCCCGGCTCGATGCATCTACATCATTGCAGAAGAAAAATTTGAAGACATACAAATTGAAAAGAAACCCAAAAGCTTTGATATCGATTTAGGTCTGTGCATTTTTTGCGGATATTGTGTGGAAGCCTGTCCTGAGGACGCCATCCGAATGGATACCGGAATCCTGGAGATTTCGGACTACACAAGAGACGGTATGGTACTCGACATGCAGACCATGTTGAATTTGGAACCAAAACACGATCGATATGTAAAGTACAATAGGGATGGCGATATTGTGTCGTCGGAATTCATTGAAGCAAAGTAGCCTTTTCTTTTCTTGAATTTTATTCCGATTCTTCATATATTGACATTGAAAACATTGAGTATTCAAGTTTCTTTACATACAATGTCCAAGGAGTGAAATTCATGCCTAAGTTCAATCCTCCTTTTGCAACGAAGGAAAAACGATTTCTCGAAGAGGGTCAATATGGTGACAATGTCATCGTCACCTCTATAGATAGAATTTTGAGTTGGGCTCGGCTGTCGTCCATGTGGCCGATGACCTTCGGGCTGGCTTGCTGCGCTATCGAAATGATGGCCACGGCAGCTTCCAGGTATGATCTCGACCGGTTCGGTGCAGGTGTCATGCGTCCGAGTCCAAGACAGACCGATTTGATGATCGTCGCTGGAACCGTCACCATCAAAATGGCCGAGCGGATCAAGCGCTTGTACGATCAAATGCCCGAACCCAAGTATGTGCTTTCTATGGGAAGTTGTGCGACCTGTGGCGGGCCATATTGGCAGCACGGTTATCATGTATTAAAAGGCGTGGACTTGATCGTACCGGTCGATGTCTATGTGACGGGCTGTCCGCCAAGACCGGAAGCATTGATCGATGGTGTAATCAGAATTCAGGAGAAAATTCGTAAGGAAAGCGTGATCAAGCGGAAATTGCAGGAGAGAGCGAACGTATGACCCCGAAAGAGATTTACCAGAAATTGCAGCAAAAATTTGGTGAGGATGTCCTTGAATTTAATGGCGAGGCCCTGGATCCCTACATAAAGATCAATCCCAAACGCACCTACGAGATCGCCAAGTTCCTAAAGGAGGAACCTGATCTGGATTTATCATCTTTAATGTGTTTGAGTGGAATGGATTACGGAGCTGATACGGATTTGGGGGTTGTGTACAACCTTCATTCGATGAAACATAAGCATAAGATTACGATTCGGGTAGATTTGCCCCGCGACAATCCACGCATTTCATCAGTTGAAACCATTTGGCGAACAGCAGACTGGCATGAACGTGAGGCCTATGACTTAGTCGGCATTCATTTTGAGGGCCATCATGATTTGCGCCGTATTCTCTGTCCGGATGATTGGGAGGGGTATCCCTTGAGAAAGGATTATGTGGTTCAAGAGTACTACCACGGGATTCGCGTTCCTTATCAGGAAGATTGGGGCAAATACGAAACATTTGAGAGGAATCCTGAACGGGGGCACTTTGTGTTTAAGTTTGAAAGCAGAGTTCCACATTTAGTTCCATCGGACGGAGAGGATGGCAAGCAAGATACGAATGACAAAGATGACAAAAAGCCAAAGGAATAGAAGATGCTCAGTTATTTCAGCAATATTTATCGAGGTTTAGTGACTATCGCCATTGGTATGGCTCAAACGTGGAAAGCGCTGATGCGTCCGTCCATCACGTTGCAATACCCGACCGTGAAATGGCAGCTTCCAACCAACGCTCGCGGAATTTTGTTCAACAACGTGGACGACTGTATCGGCTGCTATAAATGCGCTCGCGTATGTCCGGTACAATGCATTTACATTGACACGGTCAAAGCTGCTCCGGAAGAAGATTTAGGAAAAGCCTCGATGGGCAACCCTATTCGTCAGCACGTGGTTCGTTTTGATATCGACATGTTCAAATGTTGTTATTGCGATTTTTGCACAGTTGTTTGCCCAACTGAGTGCCTGTACATGACGGACGAATACGAGAATGCCGTTTACAGCCGCGAGAATGGGATCTACCATTTTGCAAAGTACTCTCCGGAAGAAGCCAGGGCGCTTATCGAAAGGGAACAGCGAGAGGAGATGGAAAAAGCGAAGGCGAAAGAGGCGGCTCTAGCTGCAAAGAAAGCCCCAGGCAAAGACAAAAAAGAAAGACGGCCTGAAAGGGGAAAACAGCCGGCTGCAACGGACTAGCTTTTAACCAAC
>JAABYK010000632.1:6286-12598 GCA_011775825.1 Candidatus Zhuqueibacterota bacterium
ACCATTGTGGTGGATATGGACCACTCGGCGGGCCGTTACTATGATGATGCGATGAAGAAACTTGAAATCGAGTCCTACGAAGGCGACGAGATGGTCGTAAACATGGGCCCTCAACATCCGAGTACGCATGGCGTCCTTCGGTTGGAGCTCGTTCTCGATGGCGAAGTTGTCAAAAAGGTGACCCCTCACATCGGCTACCTGCATCGCAATTTTGAGAAGCACGCAGAGAATATCGCCTATAATGAGGTCATCCCTTTCTGCGATCGCATGGATTACCTGGCCTCCATGAACCAGGATATGGCTTATGCCCTGGCTGTGGAGAAGCTGATTGGACTGAATGAGCTGCCGGAGAAAGTTGAATACATTCGCATCCTTTGCTGTGAGCTAAATCGTATCGCAAGCCATTTGGTGGCAATTGGCACGTTCGGGCTTGATGTTGGTGCATTTACGCCGTTTCTGTGGGCGTTTCGGGATCGAGAGAAAATCCTGGACCTACTGGAGTGGATTTCCGGCGCCCGCATGCTTTATAATTACATCTGGGTCGGTGGTCTGGCCAGAGAAATGCCGGAGGGTTGGCTGGAGAAAATACGTGAATTTCTCGATATGTTTGAACCCAAAATGGTGGAATTTAACAACCTCCTGACCAAAAATCATATTTTTATTGAGCGAACCGCCGACGTGGGTGTGCTGCCGGCCGACGTTGCAGTCAGCTACGGGTGTACCGGTCCCGTCTTGAGAGGCTCCGGTGTTAAATGGGATATTCGAAAAGACGAGCCGTACTCTTATTACGACCAATTTGAATTTGATGTGCCGGTTGGCACCGGTGAATTTGGGCCTTTGGGTTCGGTACTGGACCGCTATTTGGTCCGTATTGAAGAAATCAATCAGTCCATTGGCATCATTCGACAAGCTTTTGAACGAATACCACCGTATTTGGAGCAGGACGTGAAGTCGGCAATTCCACGTCGCATTCGACCGGAGGCAGGAGCAGAGGCATATGTCAGAAGCGAAACGCCGCGCGGGGAATTAGGCTATTTAATTCGAAGCGATGGCTCCGATGTTCCTTATCGGGTAAAGGCTCGTTCTCCCTGTTTCAGCAATGTGAGTGTGATTGATGAGATCTCACGGGGTGCCATGGTCGCCGACCTGGTGATCATCATCGGGAGTGTTGATATCGTCCTGGGTTGCGTTGACCGGTAGGTAAACCTGATTCAATTTGTAACTTTTGTAGCGCTAGCCCTACTTGTTGGCTGGCGCTCTTTATTTAATCTGAAATCAAAGCGTATGGACTCTGGATGAACTTACAGGAAGTTGTGTTAACAATTTTGATCCTGGCGTCGGTTGGCTTTTTCGTTTACAGCGTGTATCGAAACTATCGCTTTGTGAGTCTTGGTCAGCCCTCTTACGATCCCATCGACAATTGGGGCTGGCGGCTCAAGTCTGTGTTGGAGCATTTCTTTGGCCAGAGGGCAGTGGTGCGAGAACCATCGGGATGGGGGCACTTTTTCATTTTTTGGGGATTTGTCGTTCTCGGCATGGCCACCATTGAGATGTTTGTCCGCGGCTACAATCCCGATTTTCACTGGGGGTTGATTTTAGGATCCGCGGTAGAACTTACTTTAAAAACATTATTCGATTTTCTAGGCTTTGCGGTTATTGTGGCTGTCGTCATCGCGCTTGTTCGAGGGTTTATGGTCAAACCCGATCGTTTGAGCAAGCTACGGAAAAGCGCTGCCGGGAAGTTCGACGCAGCATTTATTCTGGGCATGATTCTGACGTTAATGATTTCCATGTTCTTCACGCATGGATATGTTATCAAGACTGCGCCCGGAGGCCATGCGGGATTCACTCCTGTATCTCATCTGTTTGCGACGTTCGTGCAGGGAGGCACAAATGGAACCATGCCCTTTGGCTACGATGTGGCTTGGTGGATTCATAATTTGATCATTCTGGTTTTTTTGGCGTATATTCCGCATTCCAAACACGTGCATTTGGTGGGTGCTTTGCCAAATATTCTCCTACGCCGAAATCAAAAAGACCGAAAGCGAGGGGTTCTCAAGAAAATCGATTTCGAGAAGATTGATTTTGAAGCGGAGGATGTTTCACTTGGAGTGGGCAAAATCCAGGACTTCACCTGGCCGCAATTGTTAGACTTGTACGCTTGCACCGAATGCGGTCGCTGTCAGGTCAATTGTCCAGCCTATCAATCCGGGAAAGAACTGAATCCGGCCATGATGATTCACGATCTAAAACTGTATCTTAATGACGTCGGACCATCGCTTAGTGCGGGCAAAGATGCTCCTGACGGTAGAAACCTGGTAGGGGATGTCATCACCGAGGACGTCATCTGGGCCTGTACCACGTGTCTGGGCTGTGTGGAACATTGTCCAGTTTTTATCGAACATGTGGATGATTTGCAGGATATGAGACGTTATTTAACTATGGACCAGGCCAAGGTATCCCCCGAAGTTACGAAAACGCTTGAGAACATGGAGAACATTGGTAACCCATGGGGCTTGCCTCAGCAAAATCGCACTAAGTGGTACGAGGGGCTGGATGTTCCCATTATGAGCGACAAACAGGAAGTGGAGTATCTCTACTGGGTTGGTTGTGCAGCGGCACTCGATACAAAAAACCAAAACGTGGCAAAGTCCCTGGTTAAGATTCTAAAAGAAGCCGGAGTTGATTTTGCCATCCTTGGTCCAGAAGAAAGCTGTACCGGCGATTCCGCTCGACGGCTTGGGCAAGAATATCTGTTTCAGATCGTGGCCGAGGGAAATATCGAGACGTTGAATAAATACGAGTTTAATAAAATCATAACAACCTGCCCGCACTGTTTCAATTGTCTCGGAAATGAATATGAGCAGTTTAATGGAAATTATGAGGTTATTCACCATTCTGAGCTGATTTCTGAATTGATTGCGACTGGCAAAATTAAGCCGCACAAGAATTTGAATAAACGCGTCACCTACCATGATGCCTGCTATTTGGGGCGACACAACAGTATTTACGATCCGCCTCGAACTGTTGTGGACTCGGTAGCAAATGAGGGCGTTGTAGAAATGAAGCGTTCTCGGGAAAAGGGGCTCTGCTGTGGTGCCGGAGGCGGAATCATGTGGATGGATGAGGACCCGGATAAACGGGTTAACTTAGTCCGTTTTGCCGATGTGGAAGAATCGAGGGCTGAAGTTGCAGCCACGGCCTGTCCTTTCTGTAGCATCATGCTTGATGATGCCAGCAAAACCAAAGGCAAAGAAGATGAGGTGGTTGTCAAAGATATCGCCGAACTCGTGGCAGAGGCGTTGTAGCGCAATCATATTGCCTGAGAAAATAAGAAAGCTCAAAAATGCCAATACTCGATCCTGACATTAATCAATATTTGACAGATCTTTTGCCAGAACGTGATCCCGTTTTGTATGAAATGGAGAGGCTAGCGGAAAAACGAGAGTTTCCAATAGTTGGCCCCGTGGTTGGAAGTTTGTGTTATCAGATGGCAAAAGCAACCAAGGCAAAGCGTATCTTTGAATTGGGCTCAGGATTCGGATATTCCGCTTATTGGATGACGTTGGCTTTGCCCGAAAATGGAAAAATTATTTGCACGGAGCGCTCAGACGAAAACATCAAATTGGCTAAAAATTTTTTTCAACAAGGAAAACTTCTTGGAAAAGTAGAATTTCACAAAGGGGATGCCTTGGAGCTGATTCAACAATTCGAAGGTCAATTTGATATCATTCTTAACGATGTGGATAAGCAATACTACCCGCGTGCATTGGAACTGGTTGTGCCGCGGATTAGAACGGGCGGCCTGCTCATCACCGATAATTTGTTGTGGCATGGCCGAGTTGTGGCTCCGGACAACGATCCTGCAACGCAAGGCATTTTACAGTATACTAAAAATGTTTATGCTTCCAAGGAACTCTTGACCACAATCGTTCCTTTGCGAGACGGGGTTGGGATCAGTTTGAAGCTGTGACTTCACAAAAAGAAAATCTTTTTCAACAAGGTGTGAAATACTTTAACAACGGTTATTTTTTTGAAGCGCATGACACCTTTGAAGAATTGTGGCTGGATGAGCGCGAAGAAAGCAAAGTCTTTTATCAGGGATTGGTGCAACTCTCAACTGGCTTCTATCATTTGGTGATGAAAAATCTCAAGGGTGCAGAGAGTCAGCTCACAAAGGGACTCCAAAAATTGTCGAAGTACGAACCGAAATATGAGAATATCGATGTGTCCGAGTTGATTCGACAGGTTAAAACCTGTTTGGAAAGGATTAGAGAGACCGGAAATGGTGGATTTCATCGAGAGCTGATTCAACTGATTCCAAAGCTGACAGCGGGAGTTAATTAGTGCTGTAACAAATACACGAGCAGGCGTGTATTTTAGGCATGACGTTAAAATCTTTTTCATTCAGACACGATTTGGAAAACCAATTTTAGGAGAGACAAAACACGATGGCTAAAGTAGACGTGACCATGCCCCAAATGGGCGAGAGTGTGGCAGAAGGCACCATTGTAAAGTGGTTAAAAAAAGAGGGGGAAACAGTCGAGCAGGATGAGATCATTCTCGAAATCAGTACCGACAAGGTTGATTCGGAAATTCCGTCTCCCCATGCCGGGGTTTTGAAGAAAATACTGACTCCGGAGGGTGAAACGGTGGAAGTCGGATCGAAGATTGCCGAAATCGAAACCGACGGCGATGGTGAGGTTGCTGCAAAACCGGAAGAAGAGGCTGAAGAGAAAAAGGCTGAGGAAGAAAAGCAGAAAAAGGAAGAAGAGGAAGCGGAAGACAAAGAGAGAGAAGTTGCTGAGGCTAAAGAAGAAGAAAAAGCCGAGAAAAAAGAACCCGAAAAAGAACGAAAGGAAGAACCAAAGGAGGAAGAGGTTGAAGCCAAGAAACCGGAAGAGCCTGAACAAGCAAAACCGGAACAGAAAGAGGTGCCTCGAACAGATCGAACTGGCAGGAAATTTTATTCGCCGCTGGTTCGGAGCATTGCCAGAGCCGAAAATATTAGCGAACAGGAGCTGGAACAAATTGAAGGTACCGGGTCGAATGGCCGTGTCACCAAGAATGACATTCTGGCTTACATTAAGGAACGTTCCGAAAAGGCTCCGGAAGTGACTGAACGACCTCCGGCATACACGCCACCAGCGCAGCCGGAATTTTCGGATGAGCGAGTGGAAGTCATCCCGATGGACACCATGAGGAAATCCATTGCAAAGCACATGGTGCAGAGCGTTCAGACATCGCCGCACGTTTTTGCCTTAAGTGAAGCCGATATGACGAATCTCGTAAAATACCGGCAGCAACACAAGGAAGAATTCCTGGATAAGGTCGGAGTGAAGCTCACATACATGCCGTTCATAATTCATGCGTGCACAAAAGCCCTGCTTGATTTTCCGCTTGTGAACAGTTCTGTCGACGGCGAGAAAATCGTTCGCAAGAAATACATCAATGTTGGCATGGCCGTGGCATTGGAGAATAACGGTCTGATCGTCCCCGTCATTAAAGATGCAGACGGTCTAAATGTCGTCGGTTTGGCAAGAGCCGCCACAGATTTGGCACAGCGTGCCCGCAGCAAGAAACTCAAACCGGACGAAGTTCAGGGCGGCACGTTTTCGATTACAAATATGGGTACATTTGGCAGCATTTTGGGCTTCCCAATCATACATCAACCGCAAGTTGCTATCCTGGGTGTGGGCATTATCCAAAAGCGACCGGTGGTGAGAAATGATGCCATCGCCATACGCGATATGATGTACATTTCGCTATCATTTGATCATCGGATCGTTGATGGTGCTTTGGCCGGGCAATTCCTTGATAGGATTGCTCATTATCTGACCAATTTCGATACAGACAAAATTCTATAACGGAGAATCGTGTTAGAGACCATACAACCAAAAACTGTTGAGAATAAAGATCGCCAAAAACGACCGGATTGGCTAAAGGTTAAACTGCCGTTTGGTGAAGGCTACAATGACGTTAGAGGCATTGTAGAGCGTCACGAACTGCATACGGTCTGTCAGGAAGCGCGCTGTCCGAACATCGGAGAGTGTTGGGAGCGACGAACAGCCACGTTCATGATTCTCGGCGATGTTTGCACCCGAAGCTGCGGCTTTTGTGCTGTCAAGACAGGCAAGCCACTCTATTTGGATACCGGTGAACCGCGCAGGGTTGCAATGGCAGTGAAAAAGATGGCACTGAAGCATGCCGTGATTACTTCTGTTAACCGGGATGAACTTGAGGATGGCGGTGCTTCTATTTTCGCGGAAACCATTCGGCAAACAAGGGTACATGTGCCCGAATGCCGAGTCG
>JAABYK010000381.1:0-1762 GCA_011775825.1 Candidatus Zhuqueibacterota bacterium
GAAGAGTAATCCCATGTTGGTTCTAACATATAATTCTACAGTTTTCTTGATAGCACCTCAAGATTACAATTTTTTTATTGATTCACAAGAAAAATTTAACTAAACTGGAAAAAACTAACTGCATAACACCCCCGAAAGGGAGATATTTAGAAACCGGATATGATCTGATGCTCACCATACCTGCGCAATTAAAGAACGATTATGCTCGACTGTTGGCGCAACGCAGCATTCCGTCACATAGCCACAATCAATACATGAAATGGCTTCGTTTCTATCTTGATTTTTGCCACAAATATCATCATGATTCTACGAACCAGGGTTCTCTGGCACACTTTATCAAAAAACTGCAGGAGAAAAGTCAATCTCCTCGGCAGAAAAGCCAAGCTTCTCATGCCATCCGTTTGTACTTCGAACTAAAAAGCGTGGACACTCTTAATAAACCCCGTTCGATAGAGAAACCTATCCCACGGGGTAAACCAGCAAATCAACATAATAAAGCCAAACAGAAATCTTCGGTTGCCTTAAGAAAAGAAGAAAAGTTATGGGCAAAAATCTATAACGATTTGGATACGGCAATAAAAGTACGTCATTATTCCCCTAAGACATACAAAACCTATGCGGGCTGGGTCCGACAATTTCAGTATTTCACACATGAAAAGGCACCTGAATCGCTAACAATGGATGATGTAAAGTCGTTTTTGACACATCTGGCGGTTACACGGAAAGTCTCATCTTCAACGCAGAATCAAGCTTTTAACTCGTTACTCTTTTTGTTCCGGCACATCTTAGACAAAGAGAAAGATTTTAAAGGGTTTGAAGGCGTTGTCAGGGCGAAACGAAAAAAATATATTCCTGTGGTCTTGACTCGCGAGGAGATTGACACTATTCTGAACTACCTTCCTTATCCTTATGATCTGGTTGTCAAGTTCCTGTATGGCTGTGGGCTTCGGCTATTTGAATGTCTGCAACTGCGCATCAATCATTTGAATTTTGATGCTATGATTCTGACAGTGCATGATGGCAAAGGACAAAAAGACCGAACCGTCCCACTGCCCGAGTCAATTTTGAATGAGCTGAAAAGTCACATCCATCGTGTGCATAACCTGCATAAGAAAGATGTGGAATCAGGTTATCATGGCACATTCATGTTTGGTGCATTCGAAAAAAAATCTCCTAATGCATCAAAGGAATTTATCTGGCAATGGGTGTTTCCAGCCAAATCATTAACGGTTGTCCCTGAAACAGATGAACGAAAACGTTACCATTTGCATCCCAGTCATGTTCAAAAAGCGATCAGGAAGGCTGTTTATAAAGCAAAAATTACCAAGCGGGCAACAGCCCACACATTTCGCCACAGTTATGCCAGCCATCTGCTACAGGCCAATTATGACATACGGACAATCCAGGAACTCTTAGGCCATGGCGATCTCAAAACAACCATGATCTACACCCATACCGTAAAAAGCCAAACAATTAAAGAAGCCCAAAGTCCTTTGGATTTTGGCCCTGAGTAAGAAAAAAGCGATCTAGTAGCATAGAGCTTGTCAGTGTTAAGGAGCAGCGTAGAGCGCTCTATCGCTCTTCGCTTCACGTTTTTATTTTGCTGAAAACCCTACACTTATTTATTTATGAATTGGAGGAGTTACTCCTCAATCACAAATCCCAACCGCCCGTACGCTTCCCGAATGGCGTCTTCCACTTCTTCGGCATGGGGAGCGCGAGCAAAGATAAAGCCGAGATAGCGATCACCTTCCGGGAGCGG
>JAABYK010000381.1:1820-7419 GCA_011775825.1 Candidatus Zhuqueibacterota bacterium
TGGATGTCCATCCCCAGAGCGTGTCGCAAGGTCAGCTCTTCCAGCGAGATGTCGTGATCGAAACGCAAGCTGCGGGAACAGAGTCCGCCGATGGATCGGGCCGCGATTTCGATCAGCCACGGGCCGTGTTCGTTCAGCCGGATTTCTGCATGCACCGGGCCGTGTTGCAGACCAATAGCTCGTGCGGCTCGGTCCACACAATCGATGACTTGGGTTTGGTCTTCAGGAGAGAGCCTCGAAGGTGTGACGTATATGGTTTCCTCAAAAAAAGGGCCTTCTAAAGGATCGGGTTTGTCGAAGATGGCCAGCACTTTCAGGTTGCCCTGCGTCAGAATGCCTTCGAGGGCAAATTCGGTTCCCTGAACGTATTCTTCCACGAGTATCTGCCTGGCCGCCGGACCACCGCGTTTTTTTAGTTCGGTGTCGCTCATCAGGGTCTTGACACGGTTGAAGGCGCAGACGAATTCACTCGTATCGTTGGCGCGGATGACGCCCCGGCTGGCAGCCAGGAAAACCGGTTTGAGCACGCACGGATAGGGAACGCTTCCGGCAATGTCTTCCGGTTGCTCATCCGTGCTGAACATTTGAAACGTCGGCACGGGTTGGCCCGCCCGGGAAAGCGCCTGCTTCAATCGATGTTTTTCACGAGTGGCCCGGACCGATTCCGGAGAATTCGCAGGCAGCGAGAGCGCTCGAGAGGCCATGGCCGCGATGACGGCTGTATCGTCATCCACCGGGATGATGGCGTCGAGGGGATGCTGCCTGGCAAAATCGACGATTGTGCGTCTGGCGGTCTCCGGATCGAAAAAGTTAATTGTGAGGGTTCTGCCAGGTGTGAAAGCTTCCAGCGCCTGCTTGCGTTCGGAGCCTATCACCGCGTTGAGATCCAGCTTGTTCGCCGCTTCCAGAAACATTCTGGCGCGATAGGTCTTTGTGGGCATCAGGAAAAGCACCCGCGGGTTTGTGACGTTCATGGAAGTTTCGCTTCTTGGCAATGAATTTCTAAAATGAAAAATGCCCTGTGAAAAACTGGCAGGGCATGGCAAATCGTCTTGAGTTTTGTGATTGGGTGATCGTTAAGGGGTGTGAATAAACAATTTGCAATCTTGAGTTGATATAACTGCAATGAAAACAGTACACGATTTCTCACAGAATGGGAAATAATTTTTTCACACCCCTAACCCGGCGGAGCCGGGACCAAAAAGAAAAACAAAAGCGCACGCAAAGACGCAGAGANNCGTCCTTCAAAACCGGAACATTGAAGTTTAAAAGCAAACCTAACTTACTCTCTGTCTGCTGCAAATAGCTCTGAACTTGCTTAAAATACACTGGGGGTATTTGTTCAACCGATTTTATGTCAACAATTACTTTTCTTTCGACCCATATATCCAGGCGGTACATGTTTTCTTTGACAATGACATCTTTGTAGCGCAGTGGTAGCCAGAGCTGTTGTTCAATATACAGTCCTTATTTGCTTTAGCTCATAACAAAGACATTCTTCGTAAGCGGATTCCAATAACCCAGGTCCCAAAATCCGATGAACCTCGATGGCCGCCGATAATCTCGAAAGATAATTCGTTTTCAGTCATATCGTGTTCTCCTGATTTTATCTGCAATTTATAATGCAGCACGCACCACTACACGATACACTTTTCTTTGCGATACCTTTGCGTCTTAGCGTCTTTGCGTGAAAGTTTTTTGCTTTTTTTGCAAAGATTTGACTCTTTAGCGCCTAAATAGTTAAGTCACCGCCAAAGTCGACCACCTGTGCGTCAAATCCTTTCGCCCTGGCTTTTTCCACAAATTCATTCGGATCGACATCGATGACTTCAAAGGTCTTGTAATGAATGGGCACGACTGTTTTCGGGTTGAGAAATTCCGTGGCTTTGACGGCATCGTCGATCCCCATGGTGAAATTGTCGCCAATGGGCAGCAGGGCCAGATCGATGGAATTCATCTCGCCGATCAGCTTCATGTCATAGAACAGCGCAGTGTCGCCCGCGTGGTAAAGGGTCTTGCCCTCCACCGTCACGAGCACGCCTGCAGGGTTGCCCATGTAGAGAATGCCTTTGTCCGTTTGATAGCCCGAGCCATGGTGCGCGATGGTCAGCTTGACGCGGCCGAACGGAAAATCGTGACCGCCGCCGAGGTGAAGCGGATGTGCTGTCAAACCTTGCTCTCCGCACCAGGTGGCAATTTCATAGTTCGCGATGACCGTGGCATCGTTGCGCTTGGCGATGTCCACCGTGTCGCCGACGTGGTCACCATGGCCATGGGTGAGGATGATGAAGTTGCATTCAACGTCTTCGGGTTCGACGGGCGCCAATGGGTTGCCCGTCAGAAAGGGATCCATCAAAATTTTGTGTCCGTTGGTTTCCAATAGACAAGCGGCGTGACTCAAATAAGTTAGTTTTGCCATCGTCTCCTCCTAAGTTAAATCATACGTATCGTTGCGCCTTGATGAGATGCATAAACTCATCTCGTGTGGCTTGACTTTCACGAAAAATGCCGAGAAGCGCACTGGTCGTCACGACCGTGTTTTGCTTTTGCACGCCTCGCATCATCATACACAGATGTTTTGCTTCGACGACCACCCCGACGCCCTGGGGGGTGAGATATTCCATGAGAGTTTCGGCAACTTGGTTGGTCAATCGCTCCTGCACCTGCAAGCGTTTTGCAAAGGCATCCACGATTCTGGGAATTTTACTTAAGCCGACGACCTTGCCATTTGGCATGTACGCCACATGACATTTCCCGTAAAATGGCAACATATGGTGTTCACACAAACTGTACACCTCGATGTCTTTCACAATGACCATTTCATCGTATTTTTCATGGAACAGCGCTTCGTTGATGATTTTGCGAACATCTTGCCTGTAGCCGGCAGTGAGAAATTCCAGGGCTTTTGCAATACGTCGCGGCGTTCTAAGCAAGCCTTCTCTGTCGGGATTCTCACCAATTTTTGTGATTATTTCTCGAACTAGATTTTCCATATAGGCTTATGTTACCCTCCTTAAAAGTTTGAATCACTGTGAATTATCCGACCTATCTCCCGGATAGAATAACGGACAACAGGGAAAGTAGAATGAGGAGTGCGATCACTCCCAGAGTCAAAAGCACCAGGTGCTTTTTCGCGGTTCGCTGTTTGGATTCTTCCATTGATTATTCTTACGCAACTATTCAATGCATGCCAAAGACGGAAAGATAATTTTGGGTCATTAGTGTTTCTCTACGTGCTCAGCGGCCCGTCTTTGTCCCGCGGACTTGACTCATACTCCAAACCTTGCTCACTTACAGCTCTCGTAGATTTCCCTAAAGTCGGCTCAAACAACCTGCCCTGATGGCTGTTTCTATTTTTAAGTTCCTGTTGAATGGCATGAATGATCTTCGCGCCGTTTCTGCACCATTGCGGCTCAATGAGCAATTTCTTCGGTGCGTCGCCGTAGAGCCGTTCCACAATGAATTCCGGGTTGAGGCGCTCCAGGCAATCACAGGCCATGTGCACCCATTCCTCAAACGAGAAAATATGAAACGGATGTTCGCGATACTGTTTCGCCAACTCCGTGTATCGTACGATGTGCAGATTGTGCAGTTTCACGAACGTTAAAGGCAATTTGGAGACTTCCTCGACTGTCTGAAACATTTGCTCTTGGGTCTCATTTGGAAATCCGAGAATGAGGTGTCCGCAAACATTAAGCCCTCGCGCGGCGGTCCGTTGAATGCCGTCCACGGTGCAGGCGTAATCGTGGCCCCGATTGATGATTCGCAGCGTCTGATCATGTACGGACTCGATGCCATACTCGATGGTCACAAAGGTGTCGTGGCTAAGCTGCTGGAAATAATCGAGCTTGTCATCATCGACACAGTCGGGGCGCGTCCCCACCGAGATTCCAACCACGTCGGGATGCTCCAAAGCTTGCTCATAAAGATCTTGCAAATGCTGCAACGGCGCGTACGTATTGGAATAGGGCTGAAAGTAGACAATAAACCCACCGGCTTTCACCCGCTTTTTGAGGTAGTCGATTCCGGTTTGAACCTGCTCTCTTATCGGGATTCGAGCGCGGGCAGATTGCGGGGTGAAGCTGTCGATGTTACAGTATGTGCACCCACCAATTGCCACCGTGCCATCCCGATTCGGACAGGTGAAGCCCGCGTGCACGGGCACTTTGTGCACACGCGTGCCGAATGTTTCTTTCAGGAATTTACTGTAGGAATTGTATCGAATATCTGAAAACTGCATAACGATTTCACTGGTTGCGGGATTGACTGCACCGAGAGAGACGAGCCCTGCTCAGGTACAACCAGGTGGTATACGATTTTATTGAAGACGCCCGATAGTCAATTAAAGCAACGTCTGCTTGCATCATAAAGGTTTTATTACGTACATTAAAAGGTCGTAATTATCAAACATTCAAGAAACTTGGAGGATCAAGATGGAAACACTAGATGTAAGTAACATTCGACCTTTAACTGATTTTAGAAACAAGACGAAAGAATACATTAAAGAACTAAATGAGAATAAAAAGCCCATCGTCTTGACCCAGCACGGTAAAAGTGCTGCAGTTTTACTTCCTGCTGAGAAATTCCAGGAAATGCAAGAACAAATTGAGTTTATGCGTAAAGTTGAAGACTACAAAAATAATCGTGTACATCCTTTTGAAAACACCTTTGACGCTGTTGATAAAATCATTGAAGCGGTTGAGAAAGAATGAAAATTGTTTTCTCTTCGAGAGCCAAAACTGATTTAGCTGAGGGCGTCAAATTTATAGCTTATGACAAACCGCAGGCGGCCCAGAAGTGGGCCGCTAACATCCGCCAATCTGTCTCAAAACTATCCGACTCCCCGCAAATGGGTCGAATGGGTCCAGAGTATGGCGATGAAAGCATCCGCGAAATTATTAAAGGTCAGCATCGAATTGTCTACACAAGATCGATGACAAAAAGGACACCATCGTCATCGTTACCATTCATCATGCAAAGAAACCACCTCTTTAGCCGCTACATAGTGACCGAAAACTCGCCTGTGCGCGTCATTCCGGCATGGTGTTAAGCCTGTACCTGCGAAGGCAGGGGCCGGAAACTCCTGGTTTTAGGCAGGGAGATTCCCGATTAAAGCATTCGGGAATGACAACTTCAGACCGTTTTCGGTCAGACTACATAGCATCTCTTCCATTCATTTAAATGCTCCGATTGATTAACTGACTGTTAAAAATAATTCTGTTCGATTCTGACTTTGTGTTCCATTCCCGTATAACGGTAATTCTTAAAATAAAGATTCAGACGCCAGTTGTTTCAAAAGTTTCACCGATGGCTTGTCCCAGGGCTTTTCCAAATTCTTTGGCAGCGTTTGGGCCGGTACACGTGATGATGTTGCCATCGCGTTCCAGCTTTGAACCGGTGTAAATGGCACCGGCCACTTTAAGCTTTTCGTAAACAGTGATGTGTCCGGTTGCCTTCTTGCCATTGAGCAGGCCAGCCACGGCTAAGATCACGGGCGCATGCGAGCTTGCCGCAATCAGTTTGTTGTTTTTTGCCAGCGTCATCGCGATTTCATGGGCTTTGCTGTCATGCCAATATTGACTGGCACCGGTGCCGCCAA
>JAABYK010000381.1:7527-17183 GCA_011775825.1 Candidatus Zhuqueibacterota bacterium
ATATTCTTCGTCCCGAAAATTATTGTGAGCCACAACCATCAAAACCGATTTCGAACGATCTTTTGCCATCTGACCTCCTCAATTAGTCCACGTTTTCCGGCCAATCGTAGAGCAGACGTCGGACCGGCTGACCTTGCAGCATATGGCTTTCGACGATTTCATTTATGTCTTCAAGTGTTAAATTGGCATACCAAGTTCCTTCAGGATAGACAACCAGAACCGGCCCTTCTTCGCACGGACCGAGACACGCACAGCCAGTGACTTTGATGTCATTCAGCAGCCCGTGTTTCTCGACCTCCTCTTGCAACAGTATCAGAATCTGGTTGCTGTTTTGGGGCCCGCACGAAGGCTTCGTGAACGGCGGACGGGCGTTGATGCAAACGAAATAGTGTTGTTTGAATTTGCTCATTAGAAATGCGTCTTTTGTCTACTTAAAGTAGTTTCTTCTACCCTTGCAAGTAGCTCCTCGGTTGTGATTAACCTACCCGCCTCGGCGTCTTCGACTCCCTCAAGCACCTGGGCTATTACATTTATTTTGTACATGATGTCTTCCAGGGAACTACGTCAGGTAGCTGCTTTATACACTCTATGGTTGCTTCATTAAGTGTATCCATTTGCATTTCCTCCGAGAAGATAACATTAATTCACTTTTTATTCAACCCTGTCCGCTAACTGCTATCTGGGGATTTGCGTTTCACTTGCTTACTCTTGCCAGATAAACGCCAGCGTACCGTGATTACTCCACAACCTTTAATTCCGGATGTTTCTCATCCGGCCCGATTTTACCCATTGTCTCGGATTCCTCAGGCTCCGGCAAATTATTCAGCGCAATCAAAAACTCTTCCACGTCAACGGAATTCTTCGCTGCTCCATACGCCAGAATTTCATTCAAATCCACCGCGCAATCCGGGCATCCGCCCACGTGCATCGATCCCATCACTTCTTCAACTTTTGGATTGACGGTCAGTGCCTCGTGGAACGTCATGTCTTTGTGAAATTTCAAAGAACCGTTTTGCTTTTTGAGTTCGTAATTCAATCTGGCCAACTTCTGTTGTGTCTCTTCTTCGGATTTGGTGCGATGAGTCCGATGTCGGTCATAGGATTCACGAAGCAGAGCTAACTTATGCGAGAGTTTCTTTAATCTTACCTGGTTTATCAGCGCATAAGCGATGGCCGCTGTGGCGATGATAACTGCCACCCATTCCATGATTCAAATCCTATTTTCTGATTTCTACGTCTGATTTTTTCTGAACGGATTTGATTTTGTCATCAAATGCCACATCCTTGTCTTTGAAGTCGTCGATCTTGATTTGGGTGATGACGCGATCAAAGTCCTCCCGTACTGCCTCGTGGCACATTTTTACCACATTCATCACTTCTTTCCATTCTCCTTTGATCAGCGTCCCCATCGGAGTCAATCGATACTCCAATCCGCTTTCGTGGATAATCTTTACGGCCTTCGCGATGGGTTCACTGATGCTCGTTTGATTGCTAACCGGCACGATACTCAATTGCACCATCATGTCTGTGAGTTCTCCTTTGGATGGTTACACAGAAGATTTGGGAACCACGCCTTCCACCCAGGCTTCCCCGTCGGCAAAGTATTCTTTCTTCCAGATGGGCACCGTTTCCTTTAGAGTGTCGATGGCGAAGCGACAGGCTTCGAATGCTTCATTTCGGTGCGCACAAGCCACTGCGATGGCCACACTTACCTCCCCCAATTGCAGGCGTCCGGTTCGATGCACCATCACCATTTTTTTGACTGGCCAGCGTTTTTTGGCCGTCTCTTCAATTCCCCGCATTTTTTTCAGTGCCATCTCAGGATAGGCTTCGTAATCCATTTGCTCGACTTCTCGACCTTCAGCATGATTCCGGACTCGCCCCAGAAAGATCGCAACACCACCTGTCGAGTGATCTTCCAATTGCTCCAGGATTCGATCTACACTGATTTTTTCTGCGACCAGTTCAACCATGCGAACCTCCGCTGATGGGTGGCAGGAGTCCAACCTCATTGCCATCCTTTAGCTCCGAGTCCTTGGTCGCGTACTCGTTGTCCACGGCGAAGCTCACCACTTTCAGATGCTCGCGAAGTTGCGGAAACCGCTCGCCAACCAACCAAATCAGGTCACCGACCGTGGTCTTATTTTGAACTTCCAATTCGATTTCATCTCTTTTGGTCAGGTCTCGAAGCTGTCCAAAAAATCTGAGCTTAATTTTCATCGTTAAGTCTTTGCAGTTACCGTTTCGGGTCGCTTTTCTTTCTCCTCTTTTTCGACCAACGACATGGCCAAATTGTGATCAAACCCACGATGGGTCGGATCTTCTTCAAATCCACGGTAGACCGCCCGGCAATTGTAGCAGATGGTGACCGTTTTCAGTACTTTGTACAAGATGACATCAATGAGGGTTGCGATTATCAAACTCAAAAAATAAGTATGATAGCTGAAAATCACACCGAGGGCGAAAATCAAGAGTCCCAATCTTGGGTTGAAATCCTTTTGCACATAAAAGCGAATCTTGTCACAAATCACACATCGGTCAACTTTGCCGCCTTGTTGCATGCTTGTACTGAGCCTTGCAGAAATCGAATGCGAACAATGCTCACAGATAATGGTCTGCTCAGATTCGGAAGACAACTCGGCCAAATTGTCTTTTTCACATTTTGGGCAAACAAACTCAACGGTGTTCACTTAATTCAACCTCGGATCCTCGGGTGCATATTTTACCATTTGGGCTACTTTCAGAGAATGGAGCCGTTCCTGCAATAGATGTCGCAATTGGTCGTATCTTAATTCCAGGGAGTGCATTTCCAGAAGCGACTGTTTCTCCTGGGTAGAAAGATCGAGCACGGAGGCCACCTGGTTCAGGATCGTCTCAAACGAGCAATTCTCCAGCTTGAGAAGCTCATCGAGTCTCTGGACTCCGATTTCGGACACGTAGTTTTGAACAAGCCTCAGAAACGTCTGTGACAATTCCTGTTCGTCGAATCTTTCCCGGTCGAGACGAGTATCTTTGAGCATTTTAACTTTTGCGATTCGATAGGGTTTGTCTTGCACAAATTCGAGGATTTTGACGCGGCTTACACCATACAACATGATATTGTATCGTCCGCCCTGCAACCGTTCCGAATATTGGATTTCACCGACGCAGCCGATTTCATGTACAGTCGCATTACCAAAATAATCTTGTTCCCACCCCTGCCGCAGCAACGCCATGCCAATTTCATTAGACCCGGCAAGGGCATCCCTGGTCATCTTTCGATATCTGGGCTCAAAAATATGCAGCGGGAGAAACGTCTTTGGGAAGAAGACAACATTTGGCAGCGGGAAAATCGGAATTTCTTTTGTCACGTTCGTTTTCGTTCGTCAGGATTTTCGGTGCTGTTGGCCTGTTTCTGTGAATTCTTTCTTATCAAATGCGGCAGTCTTCCGCTTGATTTTGTCAATCGCCCATTTTGCGTGTTCAGCGACGAGGGGTTCTTCGTGTTCTTCCAACTCCTGCAAGACGGGTAAGAATTCCGGGTCTTCGGAATTTCCCATGGCGACTGCTACGTTTCTCAGGAAGCCTTTATACTTGCTGCGCTTAACCGGGCTTTTTCTGAATGTCTCCCGAAATTCGTCAACACTCAAACGAGCCATTCCCTTTAGATCGGGCTTGAACAGCCCATCGCGGGGTTCGAACGCCGGTTCGTGTGTCTTCGGCGATTTGCGGTTCCATGGACACACATCCTGGCAAATATCACAACCAAACAGATGGTTCCCCATTTGATCCCGAAGCTCAACGGGAATTTCATCTCGCAGCTCAATAGTCAAGTACGAAATACATAATCGGGAATCTAAAACGTAAGGTTCTAAAATGGCGTCCGTTGGGCACGCCTCGATGCAGAGGTTGCAGGTTCCACACCGGTCCGGGACCGGGTCATCGTATTCGAGTTCGAGATTGGTGATGATTTCGCCGAGAAAAAACCACGAGCCCTTTTGTTGATTCAGGATGCAAGTGTTTTTGCCGAACCAGCCAATGCCGGCATACTTGGCAACCACCCGATCCACCACCGGTCCCGTGTCGACATAATATCTTCCGATGACGTCTTCATCGCTCTCCGTTCTGACAAAATCAAAGAGTTGGGAGAGTTTCTTTTCCAGGATGTCGTGATAATCATCTCCCCAGGCGTATCGCGATATCCACCCCTGTTTGGGATTGTCTGCTTCGGTTGAAAGGGGATGGTCGGTGGCGTAAATCATGGCACACGCAATGACCGACCTGGCGGTTGGCACCACTTTGGTTACGTCGGTGCGCTTCTCTATATTTCGAGTCAAGTATGCCATTTTGCCTGCGTATCCCGCTTCAACCCATTCTTTGTAAAAAGAAAGTTCCGGCACCGGTTCCACTGGCGCTATCCCGACCAAGTCAAATCCGAGTTCATGAGCCTGTTCTTTGATCTTCCGGGTTAAGGACATACATCAAATCTTAACCTGCACGTTTTGTCCATCAATTTTTACTTCAAACGGTTCTACTTTGGAACTGGGATCGAATGTATTTTCACCTGTGGTCACGTCGTATTCCCAGCCGTGCCAGGGGCAAGTAATGATTCTTCCGTCTAAGTCTCCATCGCCCAACGGCCCACCTCTGTGCAGACAGGTGTTGTCGGTGGCATAGTAGGTGCCGTCAACGTTGTACAAGGCTAAAGTCTTGTCCTTCGCCTCAACGACTTTACATTCTCCCGGTTTTAACTCATCTTTCTTTGCAACGGTCACATATTCTGCCATGGTTTTCTCTTTTCATTATGAAAATAGAATCAAGTATTTTATAAATTTAAAATCAAATATAGTTAAAAGAGTGATAAAGTTCAAGGTATAAATTTGTGGCGAAATTGGAAACACCGGCCACCGAATATCTCTCCGCAGCATGACCGCAACCAAGATACATTTAAATTTTGAGCAACTGATTGACACGGATGAAGCACGGGTTAAGTCATAAATAAATCAGAAGCTAACCCAACATTGTGCCATGGATATCGCACAATTCAAAATCACCCCCCGGTCGTCTCTCTCAAATCGTTTAAAACCGTGTACAATCGGTGTGAATCTATGGCTAAAACAGTTTCATTTTTTCTCAGGTCAACAGCTAGCTAGACCAAAAACTTTTCTAAAAATACAATGTTGTCGGCTTGTGGTCGCAGAGGATCAGAGAGAATCATGGCAAAACAATTCAGGTAGGGAACAGAGGGTAAGTTTTGAAAAGCTGGAGCTTTGGAATTAGATTAGCTGATGTTAAATCCAAAGCTCCCTTTTTTATGCGACTGGCTGACTGAAAACTCTATTCTTTATGTCATTGCGCCGCTTCTCAGCGAAGCAATCTCCTTATTAGGTACGGCTGGAGATTGCTTCGGCAAAAAACGCCTCGCAATGACTCCTAGATTAAGAGATTTTCGTTCAGCTCTCTAATTATCAATATCAACCGTTTCTGTACTTTTCTTGGAGTTTTTTCTTCTCTCAGAATCGGTCTTGGTGAGGTGAGCCGCACTCCCGGACTCCGAAAGCTCGATCAAGTCGGCCAAAACCAGTTGGCTTTCCTCCAGTAAAACATCGGGAGCCTTGTCTTCGTCCGGAATTTCATCTCCTTTTTCGAGGGGTTCGAGGCCTCTGGCTTTCCGTCGTTCGTTGACCCGGGCGAGTTGTCGGGCTTTATTTTCTTCGTGTTCAGCTCTGCGTTTTGCTTCATTCAAAGTTACCAGATTTTGTTCATCTCGCTCCTTGTAAAGCTCGATGTCTTCTTTGATGTATTGAAACTCCTGATTTTTGGCTATCCTCTTTTTCGATTCAAAGCGCAGGGTTGACAGATATTTCGAAACACGGTCATGGGGTTGAAAGCTCGTTGGCTCAATGGTATTGAAGGGCAGAGCGTGTTCTTGACTGCTTTCGCCGAAGTCCCGTGCTTGATAGATCGAAGGAAAGGTGATGTCCGGATGCACACCACGATGTTGTGTCGTTCCTCCGGTAATTCGATAGAACATGGCGATGGTTATTTTCATTTGTCCGACTTTCGCACGACGGAGCGACGGAAATCGATTCAAATTTAAAAGATTTTGCACCGTGCCTTTGCCAAATGTTTGTCCGCCAAGCACAATACCACGGCCATAGTCTTGAATGGCTGCCGCAAAAATCTCCGAGGCTGAGGCACTCCGACGGCTTACCAGAACCGCTAGGGGGCCGTCGTATACGATATCGGGATCCGTATCCCGTTTTATTGAAACCGCGCCTCGAGATTCCTTGACCTGGACCACGGGCCCCTTTTCGATGAACAAACCGGTTAAGTCAATGGCTTCCTGCAAGGAACCTCCGCCATTCCGCCGCAGATCGATCAGAAGACCATCAATTCCGTCCTGCTTTAATTCAGCCAGCAGTTTGCGCACATCCGTGGTAGTACGTCGGTAGTTTTTTTCACCCTGCCGTTGGGCATCCAAATCAGCATAGAAACTCGGAATGGTGATGACACCAAGCTTATAGTCGCTGCCATTATCAGTTAACTCCACGGTTTGACTCTTGGCAGCCCGTTCCTCCAGGATGATTTCGTCGCGCACCAACGAGATGATCTCAGGAGGACTTCCCGGCCTGCTGGTTGCAGGAATCACTTCCAAGCGCACCACCGAACCTTTCGGCCCGCGGATCTTTTGCACCACGTCATCAAGGCGCATACCGATGACATCCACGATCTCGCCGTCTTTTCCCTGACCCACCCCGATGATCTTGTCATTGGGGGCAAGTTCCTCGCTTCTTTCAGCGGGACCGCCGGGAAGGATACGCACGACTTTGGTGAATTCATCCTCGGTTGTCAGTTGCGCACCAATCCCCTCAAATGACAAGCTCATGTCGATTCCGAAATTTTCCGCCGTAATTGGTGAGAAGTAAGCCGTGTGTGGATCATAAATCTCGGAGAGGGCGTTCATGTAGTATTTAAACACATCTTCAGAGTTGTACTGGTTGATTCGGTTTTCAAAGTTGGTGTAGCGTTTGGTTAAATTTTCTTGAATCTCTTGCCATTCTTTCCCGGCAAGCTTCAAGTTCAAGGCTTCATGTTTTAATCTCTTATGCCAAAGTCGGTTGAGTTGATCGGCGGTTTTGGGCCAATTTTCGTCTCGGCGATCGATTTGATAATAATCATCCGCCGTAAAATCAAATTCGTGCTGCAATTGTTCTAATGCATACTCGATCCGCTCTTCAACGCGGGTTTTAAATCTGTTGAACATGAAATAGGCAGGTCCTACGTTACCGGCTTTTAAACTGTCGTCTAACAAGAATCGGTAATTCTCAAACTCTTCAATGTCCGAGGCCAGGAAATACAAACGCGAGGGGTCCAAGCGGTCCAAATAGAGATCGAGGAATTCCGATGATAACGAATTATTGATTTTTTGATGGTTGTAGTGAAATTGCCGCAAAATTTCAGTTATCTTCCTGCCAACGATCTCGTGAAGTCTATCTGGCGATAAAGACTCTGCCGGAAACAGGCTTAACGTGTGAACCTGTAGAGCGAAAAACAGGATTAACAGAGCCAAAGAGATTCTCAACGCCGGTAGGCCAAGCCTTTTGTTCTTCTTCATGACATACTCCCGATGAAATTAAGTCGTCAATTCTTCGACGTGGGTTATACTACTTATTTATCAACATTTGATCAGCGTGCATAAATTATTATACGAATAATTGCACTCAAGTCCAAGAATTATATCATCCAAAATGTTATGAATGTACAACATTAATATCGATTTGTTCGACAAAATGTTCCGCGCACGCGTTTCTAGTCCTGACCGAAAACTTGACCGGGCTTGTCATTCCGGCATGGGGTTAGGCGGGAATCGCCTTGAGTTAGCCAGGAGATTCCCGATTAAAGCACTCGGGAATGACCCCTTTTAGGCTGTTTTAGGTCAGACACCTATTTAAGTGCAACGAACGCAGTAGGCAAAATATTGCGCTTATTTTTTCGTTCGGAGAGCCGGGTCGCACAGATTCACGCAAAGTCGGAAGGTGCAAAGATGACACACCGCAGCAGAATCTCAATCAGAATAGAATTGAATTAAGCCATTGATTAAACAGGGCGCAAGAAAGCTGCAAATTTTCAGCCACCGATCGATCCAGCACGGCCAAAGCCGTAACCAACGGGATGAGCCACGGATGCACACGGATTTTCACGGATTTTTGAATTGGTTTTTGTTAAAACAATTTGCAAAACGCCTCCGAGTAGTTGAAGAAAGTTGCTTTCAAAAAACTGAAAACCAAACATGTGCCCAACTAGATTGGGTATCCGTGTTCCATCAGTGTCAATCCGTGGCTAAAAACGTCTTGATCGCTTTCAGAACAACGCTAGACTAAAAACTTTCCGTAAGCTCTGCGTTTATTACTAAACCCTGTTTTTATTCCTTCCTGATGGTAATATCTTTACTCGTTTCCAAACGCACAAACGTCCGACCCTGACCCAACTCAATTTTGATGTCCTTATCATCTTCATCCGTCAAATAAACCGGAAAATCGGTGCGTATTTTGCCGTATTGCGTTTGAGCGGAGACGGTGACATCGGCGTTTTCCGGTAAAGCCAGGGTGATCGGTTTGTACGTGGTCACAAGTTCAATCCGACTCTCGGCTGGCAGCTTGGTGATGTCCGTCACCTCAATTGGGCTGCTGTCTCCTCGTACGACGATGGAACCCGACGTGCGCTTCAAAATCACGTATTTGTAGGAATTTCGGACGAACACATCGCCGCCGATGTTATCTGCAAGGACGCTGCAGGAACTGCCGTCGATTTCCAGCTTGCCGCCCACATTTTCCGCCTGGATGGGTTTGTAGGACGTGATGACGGAGACTTCTCCACCGATGTCGCTCACGGAAACGGTGCTGGAACTGCCGTTGATTTCCAGGCTGCCGCCAACTTGCTCAACCACGATGTCCTTGTAAGATGACCGAATCAGCACATCATTTTTCACATTGCGGATGGAGACCGGACAGGAACTGCCGTCGATGTCCAGCTTGCCGCCGATGTTTTCCACGCGAATGGGTTTGTAGGAAGTGCGAATGGAGGCATCTTGTTTGACGTTGGTCACGGAAACGGGACTCGATTGACTGATGATTTTCAACGTGCCGCGGACACTGTCGATTTTGATGGCCCGGTAGCTGGTCTCAATGGTCACATCCTTGCGCACGTTGGCTGCGGTCACCGCGCTGCTTTGTCCATACACATTGAGCTCGCCGCCGACATCGGTCACTTTGATGGGTTTGTAGGAGGACGTGACGATGCAGTTGGTGGAAACGCCTTTGCCCGTGACTTCGCCGCTTTGGGAATCGATGTTGAGGGAACCGCCGATGTTTCGGAATTCCACGCTTTTGTAGCTGTTCTTGACTTTCGTGTTTCCCGCGATGTTCATGAGATACACGGCGCCGCTGCTATTCTCAACGGAGACCGCCCCTGTGAAATCGATGATCTCGGCAGTGGCATAACTGTTGTCCAATCGCAGAGAGCCTCCGCAGCGTTCGAGGAGCACTTCGCCGGACGTGTTTTCGATGTCATGCTCGCCCTCGACATTTTCGATGCTAATGTCGCCGTATTTGTTTTCAATTCTCAGCGACTGTCTGGCCGGCACCTGAATTCGGATCTCCGTGTGCATGGAGACA
>JAABYK010000381.1:17226-23023 GCA_011775825.1 Candidatus Zhuqueibacterota bacterium
CGGGGGGAACGGAGTCGCAATCGAACGCCGTCACGGTAAGGCTCTAGCCTGAGCCTGGTCTCCGCAAAAAATTCTTGAATCAGATCGTGCGGGGCTTCACTGATTTCAACAACCGCCTCGGCGACGATTTCGTTTTCGTTGTGCCCGGAAATAACCAACTCAGCTTGCGTATCGTCGATGTACAGCGTTTTGCCCGGATCGGATGCGATCCGCTCCGTAAACGTGCGTGATTCGGTGGTCGGCAAGCTGCCGGTGGCCGGAAAAAGATTCTGAAGAAAAGCAAAAATGGTAATTACAAAGAAGGATTTCTTGACTTTTTGCATTTTTCACCTCATAATGGTTGGTCAAATTTGCTGCCGAACACTCTTTTCTTGGAGACGGCTTGACACCGATTTTGGATTATTTTCTCACTAAAATCAACCAAGAATCATAATGATCAGCGAGAATCAGTGAAAATCTGTGTCCCAAAATCTTTGGTTTCTTTGTTCTTAAAGTACGTCCGATTGCTGCCGTACAATCTCTACCAGCGTTTCCTTTTTATCCTGCAAAGCCGTCAGCAAATAGCGCCGGATGTGCGCGTTGGCCGGATTGGTTTCCAGAGCTTCCTGGCAGCGTTCAATCTGGGCGTCGATGGTTTCGAGCCGGTCGCGATAAAGCAGCATCAACTCCATGTCAAGTTGCGCCATGTGCGGGGTCGCTTCTTTCTCCAACTCCCGGATGGCTTGCACGTATTCGCGCTCCAACTTCTCCACGCGTTCCAAAGCCGACCCGGCCAGCAGACCGGATTCCTGGCCTTCTGTTTTCAGCATGAAATAACCGCCGACACCAACTGTCACTGCCAGGATCACGGCCGCCGCCAATCGCAGTAGAGGATGAGATCGTTGAGCGAGCTTTGTTAGGCCAATTCGCCGCTGACGCTGTTTTTCCGAACGCAGCCGATTCTCAATCTTTGCCCAGAGCAATGGTGCACGGACCGGCTGATTCAGGCCCTTCGCCAAAGACATCAAGGTTTCATCCTGTTGCAACAGGTGTTGGCAGGTCTGGCAGCGTTTGGCGTGCTTTTCGAAGGTCTGCTCGTCCGTCTTGCCCAATTCGTATTTTTCGTACACCTCGCAGTTCATGATCTAACCTCGTTTTGGGAATCGGAAAACAGCGTGCGCAGTCGCGCTTTGGCATGGAAGATGGTCGCTTTCACCGTGCCCAATTTCATGTTTAAAATTTCGGCGATTTCATCCTGTTTGAATTCCTGCACGGCAAACAGGACAAAGCAGGCGCGCATGCGTTCCGGCAAAGCCTGAATCGCCTCGGCCAACTGCAAGCGCAAATCCGTTTGCGGATTGTGTGCCATTTCGATGGTTTCGATGCCGTCGGCGTGTGTGCGCTTGCGTTTTTTCAGCATGTCAAAACAGACATTCGTCATAATTCGAAACAGGTACGTGTGAAGGTTTGCGCCAAATCTAAAGTTGCCGATGCCGCGATACAGTTTGACGAATGCGACTTGCAGCGCGTCCTCGGCATCTTCCTGGCGACCGAGCATCCGTAGGCCGAGATTGAGCAACGGCTGCTTGAATTGCCGATATATGACCTCGAACGCAGCCACCTCGCCGTTCTGACATCGTTCGATAACCTCGCGCTCATTTTTGAGTTTGGTCGCCAGCGGTTTGGCTCTCCGGCTTAATGTTTTTAGCTTCTGTTGATTAGACCGATTGGCTGCGGTTAAGGTTTAGTGTCTTCCCCAGGATTCACTTGCTTTTTCGGTTGCCACTCACTATCTTAAATTTACGATTCTCAAAATCAATGAAAAGTGAGATTTAGATTGTTCTTGGTCTCCGCATCTGTGTGAGACTCACTACCGTACACTTTTTCTTTTTCTTTTGGACACTGATTAAAGCTGATCAACGCAGATTTTAGAATAGTATTCTCGTTAGAATCAGTCAAAAAGCGGCAAATCCGAGTAAATCAGCGTTAACCTGCGTCCAAAAATTTGGGTATAAGAAATGTACGCGAGTGCAATATGAGAAGCACGGTTTTTAAACTACCCGGAGTGCTCCTGAGGTGTCATTCTGGCAAGAATCTTTTTGGTAAACTGAACCTGACAGCAAATAAAAAAAGTTTCCTGGGGAATGACAAGAACCGGGAACGGGAAAGATTTGTCTTGATTTTAAACTGTAGGTTGTTATATTTTAGAAAAAGCTAAATTGGAACGAAAAAAACATCAGGCAATGAAAGCGCCACTCAGTGAAAAAATTCGCACCATCCTTCGGAATCCAAAAGACGCGAAGGTATTTGTTAGCGCAGTACGCAACAGAGTCCGCGTTAACGGAGAGGCTGAGATCAAGTTGCCAAGCGGTCGCAAAGTGCGTGTGCGGCAACTGAGAGTTGTTGAACGTTAGTCGATATAAGTCCCCCTCCGTTTTCCCCTCCAAAAAAAATAGCTATTAATGAGCATTGCGTTCAGTGCTGTCTTAATTTTCCTCATCTTTGCACCCGGTGCCATTCTAAGACGAAGCTATCTGTCCGGACGCTTTTCTAAAAAGTTCATTTATTCNNCCAAAAAAGCTATCCATCGAACAGGTAAGTTCATAGACTTCCCGTTGATTATTTCCTTGAAAATGAATTTAATTATGGCGTATATATATTGCACGGCCCCTCATAATAACTTTACTAAACTTCGAAAGTTTAGTAAAGTTGATAACCTAACTCAGCGTAAGGGAGGTGCTGTTGAACTCATTAAGAAAAATGCTGCGAATTGCTGTTTTCTTNNTATTCCACGGCCCTCGATGAAATTGTCTGGGCTATTGTGCCGGGCACGCTGCTGCATTTGCTTATGTTGTTCGTGGTGCAACAGTTTTCCGGCTACCGCCTGGATTTCGCTACGTTGGGGTTTTTGCTTGTGGGTACGAAAGAGGATGCCAATACCGTGAGGGCATTCCAGGTGCTGGGTAGAGACATCTGGCTGATGGCCAATTACAATCTCATTCTTTGGGTGTTTGCAGCAGCTTTGGGGCATGGTTCCCGCTTAGTCGTCAGAGCCTGGCGGCTGGACAAGAAATTCGAGTTTCTTCGCTTCAACAACGAATGGTACTATTTGCTCACCGGAGAGCTCATCGAAAATACGCAAAGCATCGTCGATGTTGGGACCAGAGAGATCGATTACGTCTGGATCGATGCCCTTGTTGGGACCCCGGAAGGTAGCATACTTTATTCAGGCATTTTATACGATTTTTATCTGTCCCGGACCGGCGGCTTGGAGTCGCTCTATTTAACCCAGGTCGCGAGACGCAAAATCATTCAGGCACCGAAAGAGTCGGGAGCAAAAAATCAAGGGACGCGACAGCAGAGATATTACGACGTCCTGGGTGACTTATTCGTCATCAAATATGCCCAGGTGGTGAACATCAATATCAGTTATATTTCCGTCGAAGAGGAGGGTTCGTAGAGCCCGCCAAATTTTTGGCTGTCGTAAAAAAGCCTCGGTTAAAAATTCCTATTGAACGATTCTTTTCTATCCTGCCAATTTTATAGAAGCTTGATTCGATTCTTGACTCTGAATGGCGTGCTTGCTATATTTTAAAATTCAATCGCAGCCAATGAATTATGTTTGCATTCCTGCATCATTCCACGGGGGATGCTAATCCCAAGCCGGAGGTTTTTGTGAAATCTCTAAAAATCCCGATGGTTGCCTTGCTCTTCCTTTTTCTTCCGGTAACCGTGACCATACCCCAACAACAAGATTCATCTGCCATGGGAATCCAAACCATCCAAAGCGATTCCACACAAGCCACCTCAATATCGGAACCTTCAACCGGACAAAAATCCTGGTTTGAAGAGCACCAAACGTTGGGAGGTGCGATCATCGGTGGTGCCGTTACTTTGCTCGTTGGCCTTTTAGGTTTAATAGGATTCTATATTAAGCGACGCACCAAAGCGGAACTAGAAGGACAACAAGAATTCGAACAAGAACTCAAGAAAATAGCCAGCGACGAAACCGAACGCCGCTACTTCCGCGGTGTCGAAGCCGAGCACGGCAGCATCAACCTGTACGGCTTCCAATCCACCGCCAATGTGAAAGTGCGCACCTTGGACGTGTTTGTCTCGCTGCGCTTAAGCCATTATCGGCGAGACGGCATGCCAGAGATGCGAGAAGAAATAGAGGAGGACGGCCACCATCTCACACCCGAGAAAGTTCTCATGCAAGCCTTTCGCAAAAACCGTTCACTGCTCATCGTCGGCGACCCGGGCTCGGGCAAAACTACGTTGTTGAAATATTACGCCATGTGCTGTCTGGACCAAAGCGGTCGGAAAAAACTCGCGCTCAACAAACCGCTGATTCCGATTATCCTGCCGCTGCGTAAAGTCGATCCGCAAAAACCGTTCTCCGAGGCGCTCAGTGCCTGGGCTACGACCAAGAATTACGGCGTTTCGGCTGAGCTGTTTGACCAGTGGTTGGAGAAGCGCGGCGCGCTGGTTATGCTCGATGGGCTGGACGAGATCAGTGAGGTCAAGAAGCGCAAAAAGGTGTGCGATTGGGTGGACAACGCCTGCCATGCCTACCGTAATTCAAAATTTGTGGTCACCTCGCGGTTCACGGGCTACCGCGTGGCCGAAGGCATCGAGCTGCAGTCCGACCATCTGCGGGGCGATGTGCTCGACCTGGACCGCCAGCAACAAGCAACGTTTTTGAAAAAATGGTTTACCGCCGCGTATCGAGATGATCTGGAGGTGGCTGAGCAGTCCAGGCAAGAAAAGCAATTGGATTTACGCGAAGAAGCAGACGACCTGTCAAAAGCGGTCATCGATTTTCTTTATTTGGAGGAGAACGCCGGTTTACGACAATTAGCGGGGACACCGGTGCTGCTGCAAATCATGGCCATCCTGTGGAAAGAATACGGCAGCCTGGCCTCCGGGCGGGCCGCCCTTTATGAAAAATGCACCGACTATTTGCTGGATCGCCGCGACCGCGTGCGCAACATTATCCCGTTGCTGCCCGCCGAGCAAGCAAAAATCGTGCTCCGGCCCATCGCGTTGTGGATGCAGGAAACACTCAAAACCGACGAGGTGGCGAAACCCAAGCTCGAAAAGCGCCTGGCGCCCCGGCTTGAGGAGGTCAAGCCGGGGCTTAAGCCAGAGGACTTTGTCAAAAACCTGCTCGAACGCGCGGGCATTCTGCAAGAGTTTGGCGATGAGGGCTACATCTTCCGCCACAAATCGTTTCGGGAGTTCCTGGCCGCGAGTCAACTCGCCGAAGAAGTGCAGCGCAAACCCAACCGCGTGCAGGTGCTGGTGGACAATTTCAACAGCAGTTGGTGGCGAGAAACGTTGCTGTTCGCCCTGACTCTACCCAAGCCTGTGATATTTCCGGATTTCATGCAACGTTTCTTACCTCACAAACACAATTCCGCTGGCTTTCCTCCGCTTCTTCAGCAAATTGTCAAAGAAGCACCGCAGAAATCCATCGAGCCCTTTGAGAAATTTGTGCTCGATTCTCGTCGGCATTGGCAGAAACGGTACAATGCCCTGCAGTGTGTAGGGTTAATCGGTTCGGTGCCTGCCCAAGAACTGGTAAGGCAGGTTCGTGAACAAGAAAAGAAGGAAAAATTAAAAAATCTGGCTATAGAAATTCTTATAGAATGGCAAGAGCTCGAACCGGTGCTTGAGAAAGGAATAGATGAATTTGTTGAATTGAAGCTCCACGAAAAGAAGTTTTACAATCCCATCGAACGCAACGCCGAATACATCCTCATCCCCGGCGGCAAATTCACCTACTCCGTCACCAAAAAAGAAACCGAAGTGCCGC
>JAABYK010000230.1 GCA_011775825.1 Candidatus Zhuqueibacterota bacterium
ACAAATTCCACCAGCCAGTCCTGTCGGAAACAAAATACAGTATGCCGTCAGGTGACCATTCCGGCTGAAAAATGGACTCATCGGTGCCGCCGGCTATTTTCTGCGGCTTTTTCAGAGAGCCATCCAGTTGGATGTGCGCAACCCAAAGCTCTGTGCCGTCCCAGGGCATGTTGGGGTGATTCCAGGTCAGCCACGCCAATTTTGAGCCATCGGGGCTGACGCGCGGGTTGGAATAAAAATCGTTCCCGGACTCCAAAACATCACCAGCGTGACTTTGATCGAGTTTTATGCCCACGATCGTGTTGATGGCATCTCGTTCGCTTTGGCTGTGGTCTTCGCGGACGCAGATCAGTCGATTGCGTGCTACATCAATGACACCATCCGCGTACCAAAAAGGGCCCTCGGATGTGATGGGCTCCGGGTCAGAATCTGGGGTATGACGATAGATTCTCTGGTCTTCGTAGTTAGAAAAATAAATTTGGGATTCGTGTACCAGGAATGCGGCACCGCCATATTCATGGACTCGGGTGCGAACATTGAATGGTTGCGGCGTAACATCGATCATGTCGCCTTTTGCGGTGTATTTTACAATCACGTTTCGCCCCGCTTCCTGGGGACGCCGTTCCAGCCAATAAATGTCTTTGCCGTCCAATGCGATTTCTTGCAGCTTGACGGCGCCCGCCACGATCATGTCGGATGTAATTGGAGATTTCCATGAGCCGTATGGAGCTGTCTTTGGAGGAGTCATGCCGGTCTCTCCGAATTTTTTTGAAATATTGTTGTACAAAAATCGAACAAATGAGAAGTGGGGGTTGAGTGCTTAAATGATGTTGTTGAAATACGTGCGAGAATAATTTTAGTCAGAAATATACCACAACTTGGAGACTTTATCAAGGCATTTCAAGGCTCAGTGGTTAATTCGAAAACTATGGGAATCTTTGTACGAGCGGTTTTTGTTAACATACTTGAAGGTGAGTGAGTGATTGTATGAATTAGTCGAGAAAAATCCAAATTGTAAAAACACAGTTGAGGTGGCAACCATGCGCAGGCACACATCGTTTGTTCTTGTTTTAACCTTTTTGGTGAGTTTCTTTTCTTTGCTGAATGGGCAAATCCCTGAACGTGAACGAGATCCCATTAGCCTAAGAGAGATCGTTGAATTGACACATGCAGGCGTCGAAGATGACGTCATCATCAGTCAAATACAAGCCACTGGCGCTTATTTTGAACTTAGCTCAGACGACATCCTCTTTTTGAAGGATATGGGTGTGAAAGACAAAGTCATCAAGGCCATGATTGATACAGCGCAGGAGCGCTCTGAGCGTCGCCAAATCCGTGTTTACCGGGCAAGACAACATCGAACTCGGTACTACACCCGTGATTACCATCATCGTCCTTCCTATTACCATCGGCCTTACCATGGCTTCAGATTCGGATTCGGCATAGGATTCGGACATGGTCACCACCGGATCCATGGCACCCATGGTCATCATAGCCGCCCCCATTTTTCAGGCCGTTCTCATTCTTTTCATCGTTCCGGAGGACACCGTTCCGGCATTCGCAGTTTTAGTCGACGGTCCTTTCGTCGAAGTCGATAATTTCCGGTTGATCCTTTGCTGGTTTTTCGGTATTTTTCAGATGGTCCTAATAAACCGGAGTGACTATGCAAAACAAAGACCTGCCTTCCGCCTGCCCCATGGATTGTCCGGATACGTGTAGCCTGGACGTTGAGGTCTCGGACAATCGAATCACTCGCATTGGTTCTTCAGATCGAAATCCCAACACGCAGGGATTTATCTGCACCAAGGTTGCGCGCTTTGCAGAACGCGTTTACTCGAAAGAGCGTTTGCTCTATCCAATGAAACGAACAGGGGAGAAGGGCAGTGGCAAATTCACCAAGATAAGCTGGCAGGAAGCCTTGGAGATCGTATGCGACAAATTTAGACAAATAAAAGAAAGATGGGGCGGTGAGGCGATTTTGCCTTATTCGTATGGTGGGTCAAACGGAATGTTGGGACAGGACACCAGCGACCGGGCGTTTTTTGCCAAGCTCGGTGCGTCGAGGTTAGCCCGCACCGTGTGTGCGGCTCCCACGGGCGAGGCAGCCCTGGGAATGTATGGCAAAATGCCGGGCACAGCATTCGAAGATTACGTGCATGCGCGTTTTATCTTAATCTGGGGAGCCAATCCGAAAGTCTCGAACATTCATTTGGTCCCGTACCTGAAGCAAGCCAAAGCCAAAGGCGCCAAAATTGCGGTCGTCGATCCGCGACTTAATTTCTCCAGGAATGAAATCGATTTGCACCTGCCTGTGTATCCTGGCACCGATTTAGTCGTCGCACTGGCCATGATTAATTGGTGGCATGAACACAATTTGCTCAATTGGGATTTCATCGACGAATTTGCCAAGGGATCAGAACTCCTTTTGGAAAAGGCAAAGGCCTATCCTCTGGAGAGAGCTGCGAAAATAGCTCGGCTGGAACCGGATGCTATCAAGAAACTTGCTGAGATGTACGCTTTGCACGACCCCGGGCTTCTGCGAATTGGCTGGGGGCCGGAACGAAACCGCAACGGGGGACAAGCCATCGCTGCGATCTTGGCCATGCCCGCAGTGCTGGGAAAATTTGGCTTACGCGGTTCCGGCTATACACTCAGCAACAGCAGCGCTTACAAGGTCGATTCTCGAGCACTCGCAGACGTTCCTTCGTGGAATACGCGGGTCATCAACATGAATCGATTGGGCAGGACTCTGCTTGAAGAAGATGATCCTCCGGTCAAGGGTCTGTTCGTTTATAACTGCAATCCCGTGGCGACGGTGCCCAACCAAAACGCGATTGTTCAAGGGTTGCGACAGGACGAACTGTTTACCGTTGTGTTTGAGCAGGTGATGACCGACACGGCAAAGTTTGCCGACATTCTGCTTCCCGCAGTCACCTTTCTGGAGCAGAAGGAAATCAAGAAGGGCTACGGTTCCTACGCCTTGCACTATCTCGATCCGGTCATTGAGCCTATGGGGGAGGCCAAACCGAACGAAGAAGTTTTTGCGCTATTGGGCAAAACCATGGGATGGTCCGATTCCGCGTTTATGGAGGATACCGACGACTATTTACAGCGAGCAGCTAATTCCGTACATGGTTTGAGGAAACCCGTTGACCTCGACACACTAAAGAAAGAAAAAATCGCGTTTTTCGACTTTCCCGGCACGGCCCCCGTTCAGTTCAAGACCGTCTTTCCCTGGACGCCGGATGGGAAAATCAACCTGGCTTCATCGGTGTTGGGGCAGCATCCGTACGAGTATCTGGACGATGATCAAGCCCGTCATCCATTAGCCTTGATTTCACCAGCCACGGATAAGATGATCAGCAGCACGATGGGGGAGTTCAATTTTCCGGAACTTTATCTCGTGATTCACTCGAAAGATGCGGAGCCACGCGACCTTCGAAAAGGCGATGTGGCTCGCGTATTCAATGACCTGGGGGAGGTGCATGCGAAGGTTCGGATAAGCGACAAAGTGCGTCCCGGCGTGATCGTGATGCCAAAAGGCGCCTGGCGCAGGTCGTCCCTCAATGGTTCCACGACTACCGCCCTGGTTCCGGACAGCATCAGTGCAGTGGGTGGGGGAGCGTGTTTCAATGATGTTCGGGTTGAGGTCGAGCGAGTTTCCCCAGAATAACAATCCCTTCAAAGTCTCCACCAAACATTTCGTCATTTCTGTCGCAATCGTTACATAAATTGTGATGGCTTGAGTATTTGCGCCTCCGTGACGATAATTTTAAAATCAGGGGACTCCTGTTCTTAAGTCGCTAATTTACAAGGATGCGCTAAGATGAGAAGGGCAAGCCTGCTTTCTCTGTTGCTCTCTATGATGCTCGTATTTTCCGGCGATGACTTCTTGTCAAGTGGTTTCAAAGACAAACTTGGCATCGGATTCAGTGTGAATGCACAAAAGCTTTACTGAGATACACGGAGTGGCGATTTTGTTTACGGGGGCAATCCGATCCTCATTCGTTATAATTTTAAGCCGAGCCTTTATCTCGAATCCAACATTGGGTTTTCTCAACTCTCCACGCAAGCCGGGCCAACAGTGCTTGACACGGATATGTTTCATTTAGGAATGAAATTGGGCTATCTCAAATCCCAACGTCTCGGATTTAAACTTGGCACGATGATGCGTTTGTTATACGCTTCTTTTATTCCCTATATAAGTATTTCGCTGCTGCCTCGCTCATTCTCTTAAAATTGTGCCCGACATCTGGAACAATTCGAAGTTTCCAATTGAACCCGGCTTCTAACTCTTTGGCTGTTTCTTTTGCTTTCTTGTAAAAATATTGGCTGCGTTCTAATCTGTGAGTCCCTTGCTCGTCTACAGTAGGAGACCGCAACATAATTCCCCCCGTTTCATGCTCATTATCCATTTCACCAATAAAAAGAACTAAATGCTTCTTAAAAGAGGTCCTCAAGCTCCTCTTATCTACCGGTGTATTTTTTAAGCCAAACGGTAGTTCGGTATTAAAATCCGGCAAGGTATAGAAACCGGAATTTGAGGCTAAGATTCTATTTGCTTTTGTATCAGGATGAAATAAGACCAGCCGATGAAGGATTTGTCCACCGGCAGAATGCCCGAACATATCATAACTTTCTTGTGAAGAGCCGACCGCTATGGCTACGCTTTCAAACATTCGATCAAAGTCGTTAAAAATCCACTTCCTTTCGGTTGAATTGATTTGGAAAGTCAGGCCTTCCTCATCCAGTTCAACGATGTTCGAATTTTCCATAAACGTAACCTGATTTAACATGTTTGATTGTTCAATTACCGCACCCATGTGATAATCCTCAAAACCATAGTCATGCTCCTTGTAGGCCGGAGAAAGAATTAAAACACTGTACTTTTCAGAGGCCTCCACCCATGCATCCCGGTATTTCCCTCCGTCTCTTCCGGATCCGGGAACTATTATCAGTATGCGTGATTGACTGGTGAAGTTCTCTGGTTTGTGATAAAATACAGTGATCAATTTTTCTTTATGTCCATGTCCCCCTTCGATGAGGAAATTTCCCGAGCCGGTATGAATATCTACGTGATTGATATCAGAGGAATCCGTTGTTTCGCTCAGATTCATCCCACAATGGGGACAACTCCCATCGTGTTCAAAAGTCTGGTTGTTTTCGTGAGCTGCACATCCACACGGTGGACAGACATAGGTTCTTCCATCTGTTGGATAGGAAACAAATAATAATCCAAAAAAAAGATAGACTATAGAGTCTAATATTAGTTGTATCATAGGTTAAATATTCTAACTAAAGATTTAATTTACATGATTGGACACACTTGTTCTTTGTACAATTGCTGCGAGATGAATTATCTGAGGTTATACCCATTTACACACGTTCAATTGAAACCAGGCAGCGAGGATTTTTTAAGATGAATGATAGGGCCCGGGCTGGCGGCTAACCTTTACCCGTGTTGGACTTTCCAATAACTTATTGGAGCACCAACGGTCGGTGCAAACTCAGTAGCGACCGAATGGGAGCTATTGACGTTTTGCACTTTGTTGGCGATAGTTTTCATTAACACTTGGCATGAGAGTATTGCCATCGCTTAATTTTTTTCCCAATTAGGTTTTACTCGTCGCCTTGTGGATTTGCAAGTTTTCGCTCATCACGTATCTCACCTATATGGTAGTAGGATATAATCGTTTCAATTAAATCATTTTTAACAAAATACCATTCACTCACATCTAATTTAAAATCTCCCTGAATGGCAGTATAGCGAACACAAGCCCTGTCGTTGTCATAAATCTCATCGTGTATTTCGAACCGATAACCTAAAAACTTATCTTTGTTTGCTTTAACCAGGCTGATGTACTGGTTTTTTCCTTTAATTGTCCCAAAGGGACTGGTATGCTTGAAATTCTCAGATATAGGTAAATGAAGAAAATCTCCTTCTTCCCATTTGTCAAACCATTTTTTGACTAATCTTTTCAATTCCATCTGTTTATCCTTTCGTGTATAAATGACGCATTAAGTTTATGGTTACTCCATTGGGTCATTAACAAAAAACCTTTCAACGCCCCAAGTTTATTTGGTTTTTGGATAAGTTATTTCATAACCCATTGAGACTGCTTTATTATAGATGAGGTCAAGGTCTGGTACTTCAATGGAGATTGATATACTTGTATTGGAATCTGGTATATTTTCACTTCTCACAATGATAACTTGTGCCGTTGTATTCGTTTTGGTACATACGTTTGGGCCTTATTTTCTAATGATTGAAGCTCAAACAACTAGTCCGTTTTAGGATCAAATTTCATAACATCTGATTCAGCCGTAAATTTGGGGTCAATAGAAGTTATCCATCCTCTATTAAAGTGAAATTTTTCTATTTCATTCGAAATGTAAGCGAATCCAATCTAAGTTCGGAAAGTAGTGTATTTAAATATTTACTCTCTTGATTAACTGCTTTCCTGTTTTCATTCCAGTTATTGACTTTCAGCGCCAATAGGATCCCGATCATTACAAGCAGAATTTCTCCAAAGCATAGATTAGGTATCTTGTCCAATAATTTTTGGGTTCCTGTTTGACCTCGTAAAAGCTTCTTATTTGTTTTCATGAGAATTTAGAGGTGTGGATAAGAATAAGTAAATCAGAATATACATTATATAACATATAACCAAATTGTCAGGAAAAAAGTCAAGACAATCTTTAATTCTCAAGCTGACTC
>JAABYK010000420.1:0-6780 GCA_011775825.1 Candidatus Zhuqueibacterota bacterium
CATCTCGCTGGGGCATTACTCCGGCAGCAGCAAAAATTTTGTCGAGTGGATGCGGGTGGATGCCGGTGGTAATCTTGGTATTGGCACCAAGAATCCGCAGCATCCGCTGGAGTTTGGCAACGGCGCTCACGTCACCGCCGGAGGCGTGTGGAAGAATTCCAGCTCCCGGGAGCGCAAGGAGAACATCGCCGATCTCACGGAAACGGAAGCCATGTCAGCACTGGAAGAACTCAATCCGGTGAAATTCAATTACCGGGTCGAAAAACAGGAAGAGTACGTCGGATTCATCGCCGAAAATGTGCCCGAACTGGTGGCAAACCGGGACAGAAAAAGCCTGAGCACCATGGACATCGTGGCCGTTTTGACAAAAGTTGTCCAATCTCAGCAGGAGACGATTTCCCGGCTGGAGGAAGAAATCGAACATTTGAAACAGGAACACCAATAAGAAAGGGGCTGAAGATGAAAACAATGAAACGTGTAATTCTATTTGTATGCATGACCATCATTCCCCAACAGTCAGTATTTGCGCAACAGCAAATTGCTCAAAGCGTATTCGCGAACGGGGGAAAACCCACCTCAAATGAGAGCTTGCGGATTTCAGGCACATTGGGCCAACCTCTGGTGGGGCAATCGGAAAATGCCTCAACGACTAGCAGCTCTGGATTCTGGTATCAAACCGTCGATATCGTTACCAGCGTTGAACAGATTCCGGATGAAACGCTGCCAAAAGAGTTTCGGCTGGAGCAGAATTACCCAAATCCGTTCAACCCGACGACAACGATTGCATTTCAGATACCCAAACGCTCAGACGTAACGCTGAAGCTGTACGATATACGGGGACGAAAGATTACGACCATTTTGGATGAGCAGTTGGACCCTGGTAAATATGAAGTCAAATTTAACGCTTCAGCATTATCGAGTGGTGTCTATTTCTATCAGATTCAAGCTGACGAATTTGTAAAAAGTCGAAAGCTGACATTGCTCAAATAGGTTGAGGAAACTCCAGGTTCGCCGCCTGCAGCTGGGGGAGTACCTGGTTGGCTATGAATTAGTAACTCAATTGGGAGAACTTTAATGAATCATCATCTTCATAATCCAAAAACCCGACCAACGAAAATTTGCAAGGTAACCTGGATGGTGCTTGCTTCAGGTTTGGTTTCACTTGCACTCGGTTTGGTTCTTTCAATAACAGCCCTTCAGGGTGGCATTCGTTCAGGTTCAACGTATGTTACTGGTATTGGTGGGGTCTTTTTCAAGGTGAACGATCCTGAGCAGTTCAGGGCCTGGTATAAAAAACATTTGGGTATTCGTGCCAGTGCGTCCGGCGCCAACTTTTTCTGGCGCAAATCAGATGATCCTCAAAGCTTCGCACGTACGGTGTGGACACCTTTTCCGCAAAACTCGGACTATTTCGGGCCGGGTGCTCAACAAATCATGATCAACTATCGTGTTCGCGAGCTCGACGCTTTACTTAACAAGCTGACTGCTGCAGGGGTCGAGCAAGTTGGGAAAGTAGAAGAATATTGGTATGGTCGATTTGCATGGATAATTGATGGAGAAGGCAACCGCGTCGAGCTTTGGGAACCCGTGGACCTCTCCCCCGACGAGTTTGAGCGTCGACTGGAACAGCAGCAAAAGCAAAGAGATGAGTAGTTATTATATTAAACAATGCTCCTTTCAGATTTTCGCGAAACGACTCGCAACTTTGGCTGCCGTGGTTGAAAACTCAAATAAACTTTCCGGCTGAAACTCCTGACCAGTTAAAATAACGAAAGCTGAATCTGTGTCAACGCGCCAACTATTCTCCTCCCGTCTGGCGACCATCCTGACCATGGTCGGGG
This sequence comes from Candidatus Zhuqueibacterota bacterium, assembly GCA_011775825.1. GTDB lineage: Bacteria > Zhuqueibacterota > Zhuqueibacteria > Oceanimicrobiales > Oceanimicrobiaceae > JAABYK01. The sequence goes on from JAABYK010000420.1 coordinate 1,842, forward strand.
TGTCCGTTGGGCTGGGCAATGTCTGGAGGTTTCCATACATGATGGGGAGATACGGCGGCAGCGCCTTCTTGTTTGTGTATCTCGCCTTCACATTCCTGTTTGCGGTGCCGGCCATGATGGCTGAGTGGGCGCTGGGCCGAGAAACTCGCAAAGGCCCGATTGGTGCTTTTTCGGCGGTCATGGGTTCTACATTGGGCAAACCCATCGGATTTTTGCTTCTGTTCACGGTTCTGGTTGCGAACTCTTATTATCTGGTCGTAATTGCGAGCGTGGTCTACACCACCTGTTTTTCCGTATTTTACGGATTCACAAGCACATCCATCCCTGAGTTCGAAGTCGGATTGAGCAACGGCCGGCTGCAATATGTCCTCGCTTTGGGCACGTTACTGGCAAGTTTGTATGTGATCTATCGCGGCCTGAACAAAGGCATCGAATCCGTCAGCAAGTTGTTTGTGCCATTTTTCTCATTTGTCATGCTGTACCTCGTGCTGAGTGCATTCTTGCTTCCGGGGGCATCGGAAAAGTTTGTCGCTTTCCTTAAACCGAACTTGGGGGCCATGGAAGCGGCGACCGTTTTTGCGGCTCTGGGCCAGGCTTTCTTCTCACTCGGATTGGGCGGCACGTTCCTGCTGATTTATGGCAGCTATCTTCAACGAGAACAACCGATTCCGAAGTCAGCCATCGCGACCGCTTCCGGAGATGTGGGAGCGGCGTTGTGTGCGTCTCTGTTCATCGTGCCTTCGATCCTGTTCTTTGGCCTGGATATGACCGAAGGACCGACGTTGATTTTCTCGACGCTGCCAAAATTATTCAGCGTGATGCCGGCCGGCCGATGGCTGGGGAGCGGCTTTCTCCTGGCCTTAGTCCTGGTGGCCTTCTTGTCAGCCATCGCGGCATTGGAGGTTCTGGTGGGCGGCATCAGTGATGGTTTCAAGACCGAGATTAACAGAGCCAAGGTCATCATCACCATCGGCGTTTTGGAAACAATTCTGATGCTTCCCAATGCGTTAAATCCGGAATTCATCGGGGTTTTGGATCTGATCTTTGGCTCTGGCATGCAAGTGTTCGGTAGCGCGCTTGCCGTAATCGGCGTGGCCTGGGGACTCAGAGAACAACGAGCCCTTGCCCAAATATTCAGAGATTCAAATGGAATTTGGCCAGGGATGTATTTCTTTTGGATACGCTGGGTGGTGCCGGGTGCGCTGCTCATCATTTTGATTAGCTATATTTACTCCTCCATATCCAAATAGGAAAAGCAGAATCATTTTGGCCAAAAGAGTTAGTTAGATGGCTGAACGAAAACGGCCAGTTGCTACCATTCCCGAGATCTTTTGTTCGGGAATCTCCTGCCTAATTCCTGGAGATTCCGGTATAAAACAATGCCGGAATGACGTGCACTAATGAGTTTTCGTTCAGCCATTCACTAATTTGATCATTGCAAATTTGCTCAAAATTTGATATACTCTATTCGGGTTGAGTCAGAACATGTGAATCTGAAGCGAGGTGACTTTATTGCGGTATTTAGTCAAAGCTCGTGTGAAACCGGGACGCGCAAAACAATTGATGCAGGCAATCGAAGACGGAACGTTGGGCGCCGGTTCCATCGCCGGCGGCGAGTACGAGCGCGACATGAGTCACGCTCGTCAACTCGAGGACGGGACGGTGGTCTGGATTGAAGTCTGTTTTTGTCCCACGCCTCTGCAAGAGGAGCGGCCTTATTGGGAAGAATATTTTGAACTGATCAACGTAAAAGACGCGCACGATCGCAGACGCTGCAAAGACCTAAATGGCACCGACCCGTGGGCCTGCAGCGATTGTGACTGTACCGAACGGCTTGAATCCAGAATCACGGAGTGGGGACCCTTGTTTTTGAAAAAATTGCANNNCAAACAAAAGAAACTGCCAAGACACAAGTAGCTGATAAGTTATTTTCTGCCATTTCCTGGCAAAAGTTGAAAATCACAAATAACAAAAACCAAATAACAAATAAGTCCAATGTCCAATTTTCGAAATATTTGGTCACGAAATGGTTTTCCCAACGAACCTTAGTGTCGCTTCGATTTTGTGGTCAGGTTGTTTTGGACATTGTGATTTGCAATTTGGGATTTGTTATTTGATAATCGAGTTTTCCGGCTTGTCCGGGTAAGGAGTAGATGACTGCATCTGAAAGACGCTGGCCGGGCCATGGTTGGCTCGGTCTGGGACTGGTAATCGTATTCTGGATTCTGAACTGGTCGCTGTCGGGGCTGCGCACTCACTGGTTCTTTTTTCCGCAATGGCTGGGCTATTGCCTGACAGTGGATGCCCTGGTTTTTCTGAGCAAGGGCGATTCGCTGCTGACACGAAATCCAAAAGCCTATGTGGGGCTGTTTTTGATCTCGGCGCCCCTCTGGTGGCTGTTCGAGCTTCTGAACTTGCGGCTGCAAAATTGGCTCTATCTCGGCCGCCAGCTCTCGCTTGAGCCGGACAATCTCTTCTTCGATTCACTGAGTTTTTCAACGGTCATCCCGGCGGTCTTTGGGACCACAGAATTGGTGGGCACGTTCAGTTGGTTGAAACGCATTAAATCCGGGCCAAAGATCAAGCCAACCCCGGTGACGCTGTGGGTGCTGTTTGCAAGTGGTTGGCTGATGCTGCTTTTGTTGTTGATTTGGCCAGATATTTTTTTCGGTTTCGTTTGGCTCTCATTGTACTTCATTTTCGAGCCAGTAAATCATTGGCGCGGAAACCGAACGTTAATTCAGCACACAGGCGAGGGAGATTGGCGTCCGATTTTGGCCCTGTGGCTTGGCTGCACGATCTGTGGCTTTTTCTGGGAAATGTGGAATTTCTATTCCTATCCGAAATGGACATATGATGTGCCCGGACTCAATTTTTGGCACGTTTTCGAAATGCCGCTGATAGGATACCTCGGTTATCTACCATTCTCGTTGGAGCTGTTTGCATTGTATCATTTGATTGTTGGGTTTACCGGGCGGAGGACGATGCAAGATTATTTTAGGAGCCAGAGTCAATATTGACTTTAAAGTAAATTCAGCTTAAATTTCATTACCGGACACTTTTCAAAACAGGGCACAGATTTTCACTGATTCACGCTGATAATGAGTACAGCGAAACTTTACACGTCATTCTGGAAGAAAACAGCGCATTGCTAAAGAACCAGCAAGATTCCTTCTGAAGGATATTTTTTTTACAAATGGATAGTCTATCATTCAATACAGAACTTCCGTTGTAGTATTATTAATATTTCTTGGTTGATTTGAATAAGAAGAATAATCCAAAATCAGCGTCAATCTGTGTCCAAAACAAAAAGTGTCCGGTGGCAAAACTTAAACTAAAAGGACACAGTTTTCATTTGCAAATATTTTACAGGGAGTATGCAATTTATGACTTTACAGGAAATAATTGCTGACATTCACGCACTTCGGGAGGATTTGGAAGCGTATGAGCGGAAATACGGTGTACTTTCAGAAACATTCTATGAATCATATATGAACGGCGAAGAACCCGAAGACGATGCGTGGACGTTAGATTGGGCAGATTGGGCCGGAGCATATAAGATTTGGCTTCGTCGCCAAGAAGAATGTCGACGAGCAATTCAAGAGTTGCGTGAGCAATCGCGAAGCTTAATTAATGTGATTGAAAGGACCGCTCGCCATGAGTCCATTTCAATCACTTCGTAATTACGTATTAAAAGGTAAAGCAAAAACATAATGGATGGAAAACTAACACGAATCGGAATATTTTACGACGGGAATTACTTTTTTCATGTCAGCAATTTTTATGCGTATCAGCATCCCAGAAAGGCGCGGATAAACATACGAGGATTGCATGCCCTCGTTCGAAAGAAAGTTGCGGAGTTAGAAGGAACAGAAGAGCGATTTTGTCAAATTGTTGACGTGCACTACTTTCGGGGCAGGTTGAGCGCCGCTGAGGCCCAACAGCGGGATATTCTGTACAACGAACGTGTGTTTCACGACGTTCTGATCCGAGAAGGCGTGACTACCCACTTTCTGCCCTTAAGTCGCGGCAGTGAACGAGGATTTGAAGAAAAAGGCATCGACGTTTGGCTGGCGTTGGAAGCGTTTGAGCTGACCCTGTACAAGAAATTTACCGTAGCGGTTTTGATTGCCGGGGATGGGGATTACGTTCCGTTAGTCAGAAAACTGAACACTCTGGGGACACGCGTCATGGTTCTGGGGTCAGATTTTGATTATGTGGATTCCGATGGAGAAAAGAGAACCACCCGCACATCGAAAGGGCTGCTGGATGAAGTCACCTATCCAATGTTGCTTAACGAGGTCATCGATGACCGATCCAAACGCAATTCCCATCTGGTGAATCAACTTTTTGTCACACAAAAATCCGAAGACAAAAGAGAAATCATCCCTCCTTCGAATGCACGATCCTCCAAAACAGAAGAGGGGATCATCGTGACCCTGCAGGACGGGTATGGATTTCTTAAACCCGATGGTGGCGGACAGAATCTCTTCTTTTTTCATACTGAAGTCCAGAATACGGATTTTAACTCACTGGTTCAAGGCGACCGACTCAGGTTTGAGCGTGGGGCCAACCAAAGAGGAGAGTGTGCGGTGAAAGTTTTCTTGTTGGAGACCACGTGAGAACATGAATTAGCGATCCAGCTATTTTTACCATGTTCGCGCTCCGAATCCCTCTTTGAATTTCCTTGACTTTCACCACGATGCCTACTAATTTTTAGCGAGATTTAGAAGTGAAGAGGAGGCTCCTTGTCTGAAGATCTTCGTAAACGCGCGGAAGAAATTGTAGACAGACTTGATCAAGCTTACCCGGACGCTCACCTTGAATTGACCTTCTCGAATGCTTTCGAACTCTTAATTGCGACCATTCTGGCTGCGCAGTGCACCGACGCGAAAGTCAATGAGGTGACCAAAGATTTGTTCAAGAAATATCCGAATCC
>JAABYK010000420.1:6800-9124 GCA_011775825.1 Candidatus Zhuqueibacterota bacterium
CCAAAGGAATCCGAAAGACGTGTGAAAAACTGATAAAGGATTATGACGGCGCGGTGCCCGATTCAGTGGAGGACTTGGTCAAGCTGCCGTGGGTGGGACGAAAGACCGCCAATATCGTGCTCTCCAATGCTATGGGCATTCCAGCCATCGGAGTTGATACGCATACCCTGCGAGTTCCCCAACGCCTGGGATTGGCCACGTCAGAAGATCCCGACAAGATGGAAGCTGCGCTGTGCGAGCTTCTACCAAAAGGAAAATGGCATCGGGGAAATATCGTGATTCAATGGCATGGCCGGTACACATGCAAAGCTAAGAAACCTCAATGCGGGAAATGTGTGGTTTTTGATTTATGCCAGTGGGAAGAAAAAGAGTCTTTTACGGATGGATAAAAGTCTAAATCCTTTCTCACAATGGATTTGTATTGCCGAATCGCCTCCTGCAAATCCGCTTTCGCTTTCTTGAATGATTCGGTATCCTGAGCTTCACACACTTTCTCTGCTTCATGCATGACATTTTCTAACAGTTCGTGCTCGTTTCGGTACCGATTTTCCAGATATTCAAAAGATTTTATGATTTGCGCCGCATCTGCCAATTCATGTAAGGTCTTGTGGTGGAATTTCTTCAATTCCTCATATTCTTGCTTGATGGCTTTTCGTGTTGCTTTCATAAATGGCCCTCGCTGTAAATCTTGTTGATTTAGCATCTTACCCTATAAACAATTTTCAAAACTGCCATGTTCCAATGGTTTCTGTTAATAAGTGTTAGAAATCTTTTAATAACTCTCACCAAGTTGAGAAAAAAATATGAACTTTTTGTAACGTGGCGAACTGTTTATGACGTTTCGGACGTCCGAATTAAGTTGAAACTTTGGCGCGGTATTCGTATTTTTCCAGACAATCATACCTGTGCTTGACAGAGGCTCCTTTTGTCACCTACGGGAGGACGGTAAAATGAAACTGGTAAAATTCCTAATTACATGGCTGCGAAGGCTGCCGTGGAAATTCACCACGTCTTTCATCGTAATGTTGTTTCTTTGGCTGATCATGGTTTCCTCCATGCTTGAGTTTTTCGAACTCAGAACTCTTTCCGATGCAATTCTACAGCATTTGCTCCCGTCCTTTCTAGTCGGCGGTGAAGGACTTGCCGGCTATATCCTGGCACCGATCCCAGTGTTTTTTGAGGGACTGATCGCGATTTTAATTCTGTTCGCGGGCGTGTTGTTAAGCTACAACGTGGCTGGTCTTATTCATCGAAGTTTCCCAGATCGCAATGAGGTTTATATCCACGATCCAATATCACCGATTGTAGGTACGGAAAAAATATTGGAGAATTTTATCCAAGAAAGAGGGCTCAAAGACTTGAGGATCGGCATCATTCTCTCTGGGGGTGGTGCAAAGGGTGCCTACCAAGCCGGCGCCATCAAAGCCATCTATGAATTCTTGGAGAGCAACGGCGCCTTAGACAAAGTAAAGATGATCGCAGGAACCTCGATCGGTTCCTGGAATGCCATGTTCTGGATGGCCGGACTCATTAAGTCGCCCGGTGACAGCAAAATGAGCGCACACGAATCCTGGTGGAAATCCGTGCGCATTCAGAAGATAATCCAGTTCGCATCTTATTTTCCGCTCCGAAAAAACTACTTCCTTCTATCAACACCTTGGCAAGATTGCTTCAACGCAATGTTTCTCAATGTGGATGACGTTAGAAACCATTTGCATGATACTCTTTTTATGCATCCGCGAGATGGCTTGCATTTTTACCTCACTCGATCAAACATTGAGTTGGGACGTTTGGAATTTGCAACCAATAATGTGAATCTACCGACCATGAGAAGAGACAAACTGAGGGCAGATCAGAAAGTTGGCACGGAGCCCATGGTTCCGAGTTCCGATTATGAACTAATTGAGCCAAAGAACGGACCGGATGTCATGGAACGCCTGAAAGTTGCCGTATTCTGTTCAATGGACCTGCCGCCGCTTTTTCCATATACCTCGATCAACAACGAATGGTTTGAGGATGGGGGCGTTGTGGACAATTTACCCTTAAGGTTTGGCACAGAGATCGAGCGTTGTAACTTGCTTTTTGTGCTGGCATTGAACGCTTCTTTTCAGGAACCTATCAACCAGACATCTGTAACCAGGCGCTTATACCGCGTCATGGACATTCGGCAAGGTGTGCTTGAGCGAGATTCAATGAAGCTGGCGCGGCTCTACAATGAGAAGGCCAAACTCCGGCAGCCAGAGAGTCCAGAACTGGTTTCAGTCTTCGCCATCTGTCCAAATCAGCCGCTTGCTGTCGGAACCGCTGAGTTCTGGAAAACTCGA
>JAABYK010000420.1:9144-48393 GCA_011775825.1 Candidatus Zhuqueibacterota bacterium
TGGCTGCCACGAATCCGGCCTGGCTGCGGATGGCGTTGGTCAACCCGCAAGGAGAAATCACCTATCGCGAGGATTTTTAGTTTAAGCTAAGAATGAAAAAAAAGATTCTCATTTCCCTCTCGATATTTTGTGTTTCACAGCTTTGTGCACAGGAGATCGACTCTGTACGAGCTATGAAACTTGTGGAGTTGCAAGCCACAATCGACTCGCTGCATCAGCGAATGCAAGCATTGCAAGGTGAACTTCAAAAACTCAAAACTCAAATCCAGGAGGGTGCCCAGCTCGATCAACTTTTGGCGGTGTTCAATCAAGAGGACGATGAATCGGTTCCTGCGGATCAGCGCTCTCGCCGCAAGCGAGTGGATGCCCTGTTGAAAGCCATCACAGACCGCCCGGGGCAATTGCGCTTTAACGGCGGTGCAACTACCACGCTCCAGGGCGATCCGAGCGGCGACGACCGGTTCGTCACAGGCGTGGGCTCATTCGACATTTTTGCCCATACCAGTTTTGGTCAGAACACGCTCCTGTTTCTTGATATCGAAGCCATTGGAGGCAACGGCCCGAACACACGCATTGCAACTTTTTCTTCTCTCAACGAAGACGCGGGTTCGACAGCGGGAAGCGACGGTTTGGATCGGTTGAGAATTCTGGAGGCATGGGCCGAATTTACCGCCTTTGATGAATGGCTGAAAATTACAGCAGGTAAGATCGACCTCACCAATTATTTTGACAATAACGCTTCCGCAAATGATGAAACATCGCAGTTCATTAGCGGGGCGTTTGTCAATAGCGCGGCCTTTCCCGTACCGGACAACGCCCCGGGAATCCGATTGCGAACCACGGTCTTCAATCGCTTTTTTGTACAGTTTGCCCTCTCCAGTATCGATGACTCGGGAAACGATTTGTTCGATGAATTGTTTAAAATCGGGAGCGTGGGATTTAAATTGTTTCCGGAGACGGGCTGGGAGGCCAACTTGCGCTTGTATGGTTATCAGCAGGCTTCCGCCGACAATTCAATGGGATTTGGCGTGAGTTTTGATGAATCCATCGCCCGGGAATTTCATATTTTTGCGCGCTACAACCAGAACGAATCGGAACTTGCAGAGTGGTTCGGTATTTCGTCGGCCTGGAGTTCGGGTGCACGATTTGTTAAGCATTTCTTCGAGCGAGAAATTGCTATTGGCTTAGCTTATGGCGAAACGACTCCTGACAACGAAACCCTTGATGATGAAAAGCTCCTGGAAATCTATGCCAGGCACCAAATGAACAAATGGGTGTACGTATCGCCGCATTTGCAAATCGTCCGGAATGCAGCCGGGACATCCGAACAGCGAACGTTTCTGGGCCTGCGTACGCATTTTAATTTCTGAAAGTCAATTATGGAAGAGCATGATTGAACGTACGGCACGTGGAGCCAAAACCCTACCGGGGGAGTACTACACATCCGAGTCCATTTACGAAGAAGAGACCGAACGCATCTTTACAAAAAGGTGGTTGTATGTGGGCCGAGCCTCGGACGTTTCTGAACCAGGACACTATTTTCTTCACAACATGGACAAGGAAAGCATCATCCTTTTGAAGGACGAACAGCACTCCATTCGCGCCTTTTTCAACGTCTGCCGGCACCGCGGCACCCGACTTTGTACCGAAGCGAGGGGGCGGTTCTCACAATCCATTCAATGCCCGTATCATGCCTGGACTTACTCCCTCGATGGTCGTTTGATCGGAGCCCCAAACATGCATGAAGTCAAAACGTTTAACAAAGAAGAGTATCCGCTGCGGGACGTGGCCGTTGCCACATGGGAAGGTGGCGTGTTCATGAATCTGGCAGAAAGCCCGGAACCGTTCGAAAACGCGTTTGCACCGATAGTCAATAAATACAAGCAGTGGCATCTTTCGGAGTTGCAGGTGGCTCATCGGAGAACCTACGATGTCGCTGCCAACTGGAAACTCATTCTCCAGAATTACTCGGAATGCTACCATTGCCCCACCTTGCATCCGCATCTGAATCGACTCACACCGTATCGCGACAGCAGCAACGATTTGGAAGCGGGGCCGTTTCTTGGCGGGCCTATGCGGCTGTCGGGAAACAATGAGAGCATGACCATGACTGGCCGTAGCTGTGCGCCGACATTGGGCGAAGTCTCGGGAACTGATTTGAAGCAAGTGTACTACTACGTCATATTCCCAAACATGCTCTTGAGCCTGCATCCCGATTATGTTTTGGTGCATCAGGTACAACGGCAAGCTCCGGATCGCTGCCGGGTTGTTTGCGACTGGCTCTTCCACCCTGAGGCCATCAGCCATCCCGACTTCGATCCCGGCGATGCTATTGAATTCTGGGAGCTGACCAATAAACAGGATTGGCACGTTTGTGAACTCTCTCAACAAGGGGTCGCTTCACGGGCGTACACGCCGGGGCCCTATTCCGACCTGGAAAGTATGATCGCAGCCTTTGATCGGGAGTATCTCAGTGCTTTAGGGATGAGCGGATGATGGAAAACTTGACCTGCCAATTCAAGTCTACTCTTTTTGACCGGTGCGAGCTTTCTGTGCATTTACGTATGCCTTAAGGACCGCATTGATATGCGATTGATAACCCTTTCCTTGAGACTTAAACCAACGTAAAACCTCTCGGTCTATGCGCGGTGAAATGGCCTTCTTTGGCTGGGGCATGATGACTTTTGCATTCTTGAACCACTCTTCATCCAACTCCGAGATTTCGGAAGTGTCGATATCATCATCGGTCATGGCATCAAGTCGCTGCCAATCTGTCTTGGTTTCTTCAGGCAAGTCCTCGCCATTATATTGAACGGTATTTTTTTTCTTCATTTTTTCTCGCCTTTCTATCAGAGAGTGCATGTGCGTTAGTTGATATTGTATCAATATTGACGGCCTGACGCCCGCACTACGAACCGGAACGGGTCAGCTTCAAACCTGCGAAAGCGGCGCATAAAACTCCGGCCGCCGATCGGAAATAATTTGATTCAGCGGCGTGATGTGCTTGTCGCGCGCTAATATGGGATCGATCTCAGTGATGAACACTTCCTGCTTCTGAGATTTGGAACGGTGAAGCAATTCTCCTTTCGGGGCCACGATTTGACTTTTGCCGGTAAATCGCAGCTCGCCGTGCGGACGTTTATCCGCTCCGTATCGATTCGCCGTTACGGCAAAGACGCCGTTTTCCAGGCATCGGGAGAGCATGGTCTGTTGACAATAGTCGAGTACAAGATTGGACGGATGGCAAATGATGTCGGCGCCTTCAACCGTGAGCGTGCGGGTGACTTCCGGAAAAATCCAATCGAAGCAAACCATCATGCCGACATTGGCCTCCCGAACTTCCCAGACTTGCAGAGGAATGTCTCCCGGATCAAACCAATTCTTCTCTTCGCTGAACAAATGCAGTTTACGATAGGTGTGAATAACACCTTCAGGGCCGATTAGCAGCGAACTATTGAATACTTTGTCTTGCTGTTTTTCGGCAAATCCTGTAATCAAATAAAAATCCTTATCCCGACAGAGTGCTACTAGACTCTCGATGGTGGACGAATCCTGAGGATCTTCCGCCAGCGTCCTGGTTTCCTCACGATCCTTGAAGTAGTAGCCCGTGAAAGCCAATTCGGGCAGCACAATTAAATCCGCTGACACATCCTTGAGGGCATTCAAAACCTGCTTCAGATTTTCTTGTATCTGTCCAAACTGAGGACGAAATTGATAATAACCGATTCTTAGCATCCTATTAGAAATAATTTGAATACATTTGAAATTTTATTTAATTCGTTTTCATTAAGCGCCTGAGTTCGACAGTCGTAGGTAACAAAATAACGGCATAACTATTTATTATAAATTGACATACATATGTTTTTTGAAATGACATCGTGTTACTACAAAATCACACATCCTGTATGTCTACAATCGTGGATGGCTCCTTGATATTTAAGGACTTAAGGATATTTCCCTGGCCTCTGGTTAATTCGGTTAACTGCGCCACGTGCTTAGAGTCGATGTCAAATTCGCCGTAGAAGAGTCGCTGCATCTCTCGGCGTACTTTTGACCAGCTTTCGCCACTTTAAGAATCTAATAGAATTTCCGGACTCTGTCAAAGTATTCTTACATTAAATTAATTAGTGAACGAAAACTCGTTAGTGCACGTCATTCCGTCCCGACCCTTCGGGACGGAATCTCCCGGAATTAGACACGAGATTCCCGAACAAAAGCTCTCGGGAATGGCAGCAACAGCCTGTTTTCGTTCACCAATTATTCTTATCTTCTGAGAAAAAGATAAAATCATGGCACCGTTAAGTGACAAAGTAGTGAGAGCTTTTATTCTGAATAGAATTCGATCACGCGTGCAATTGCAGCCGCACAAACCGGGCAGTACGGTACCATACTCAACGAAAACATGCGGCAGTCCATGGAAGGACGGTACAAACCGGTTGCGCTGTATCCCGCCCCTTCAAATGCGCCAACCTTTCCGTAGTACTCAGAGGCCTGCATTTTTTCGACTTGCTGCTTGCGCAACTTTGCCCATTTTTCATAATAGCCGGGCTTGCTTCGGTCCCAGGTGGCACGCACGGCCTCGAGACTATCGTAATGAGCTTTGGGCCACGGTGTTGGGAGAGGGGTGTTTTCCTCCACAAAGGTCTTCCATTTCAGATGTTCAGGGTCCAACAGGGCTGTCACGTTAGGTGCAGTTGGCTCGACGCCTTCGGGATAAAAATCGAGATACGAGACTGAGCTGCTGTAATATTCATCTCCCAATCCGGCTAAGGAATGCCCGAACTCGTGCGTGATCATGTATTTCAAATGCCAGTTGAACTCCGGATTCTCTACGCCTGTCATGCCGGTTGCGTAGAGACCGTAAATCCCTCCCCCACCGTAACGTGCGCTGTTTACCAAAATGTAAATGAAATCGTACGGCACGGCGGCAGCAATGTCGCGAATCGTACGATTCTCGTAGGTCAAAACATAGCGTGGTGAATCGAACGAATTATATGAACAGCCCAGAGCTGTATTTCGCCAGAGATTCTTTCTGGGCTCATCAATCCCAGAATCCTCGGAAATCACTTCGATGGCAAGGATGTTTAACTCGCTGGCGTGTTCTTTGAAGGGCGACATTTCCAGAATAGTCTCTTTCCAGCGTTCAACGTCGGTGCGGAATTTATCCAGTTCGTCTTTTGTGTATCCGTCGCCGAGCAGCAGAAAATCGACTTTCTTGTGGGGCGGTCCATTTTCCAGCAAAGTCAGCTCGTCAAAATCTCGACCGCGTTTTTCGCGATTCACGAAACGCGAGTTCGGATCGATAACCGTCGTGAAAATGTCGTAAAAATGCATCCACTTGTCCCGTTTAGCGATCACCACTTGCGCCTTCTTCTTTGGAAAAGGCAGCAATACGCTCTCATGAAATGTTCGAAAGACTTCGTCTTTGGCTTCACCGGTCGTTTCCCATTCACCATAAATGCTGGCAAAGCCCCGGGAGTAAATCATTTGATTGGTTTCGACATCGAAGACTTTCAGGAGGTATTTTCCCAAATTCAACGTGTCGATCAAATTTTGGTGACTGCCGGCCCAAACCCCCTCCTCGTGAACTTGATCCAAACTGATATGTTCTTGTGTCGCCGTTCCGGTATGGTAATAATCGACCCGCATCGTCTTATTTTCGAAAAACTGTTCGAACGGGCTTTGTGGCTGTGCCAGGATTACAGAAACATTTAAAATGAACGTCATTCCAATTGATAGTTTCATTCATTCCTCTCCTTCGGTTCGTTCCATGTTTGCAAACTTGTTCATAATCGACGCTGACTGACAAAAATAAAGGAGATGACGGGAAATGTCAAGATAATCATCCCATGATTCCACCCAAAAATCGCTTTCAAAATCTGGTGGCAATTTGTATATTTAATGATTAAATTTTGTTACAAAACTTGAATAAAAGAGACAAGGAACGATGCCGAAACTTCACAAAGTCAGCGCTTTTTTGATTTTCGTTTGTATTTTCATTGTCGCGTCAAGCGAGGCTTTTGCAAAGAAGTGGCCGGTTTACGCCAAACATGGCATGGTCGTCTCCACCGAACGCGTGGCCTCTGAGGTAGGCGTGGAGATCCTTAAAGAAGGTGGAAACGCCATCGACGCAGCGGTGGCCACGGCCTTTACTTTAGCTGTCGTGCACCCTGCTGCCGGCAACATTGGCGGTGGCGGGTTCATGGTCATCCGACTCGCAGATGGTACCACCACAACCATCGACTATCGAGAGAAGGCACCGCTTGCTGCTCATGAACGCATGTACCTAAACGAAAATGGCGAATTAATAGAGGACTTAAATCATGAGGGCTATTTGGCCATCGGTGTGCCGGGCACCGTCGCCGGGCTGGTTTTTGCTTTGGAGAAATATGGCACCATGCCGCTGGCGAAAATCATGAAACCGGCGATCAAATTGGCAGAAAATGGGTTTCCTGTATCATATGCATTGAGTCAGGATTTAACCGAACTCGCTGATACGTTTAAGAAGTACCCGGCATCAGCAAGTGTCTTCCTTAAGAGTGACGGGACGCCATACCAGTTTGGCGAAGTGTTCAAACAAAGAGACCTCGCTGCCACCCTCAAGAGAATTGCAGACCATGGCAGGGATGACTTTTATGCAGGTAAAACAGCGGAGTTACTTGTCAGGGACATGAAGGCCAATGGCGGGCTCATTGGCAAGAAAGATCTGGAAAATTATTCGGTGAAGGAACGACAACCCATTGAATGCACCTACCGGGGCTACACGATTGCCTCGATGGCCCCGCCAAGTTCCGGGGGGATCACCCTGGCCATTATGCTAAACATTTTGGAGGGTTACGATTTAGCGAAACTTGGACATAACTCTGCAGCTTACATTCATTTGGTCACCGAAGCCATGCGACGAGCTTATGCCGAGCGGGCAAAATATTTAGGCGACCCCGATTTCAATCCGGATATGCCTGTGGAAGAACTCATCTCAAAAGCTCACGCGCAGGATCTTAGAGAAACCATCGATTTGACCAGAGCATCCAAAAGCGACCCGGGGAGCTTTGAGTGGGCACATGAAGCGACGGAAACCACGCATTTTTCAGTGATCGATAAGCAGCGAAATGCCGTTTCAAATACCTACACAATCGAACAGTGGTTTGGGTCCAAGATTGTGGCGCACGGCGCCGGGTTTTTGTACAATAACGAAATGGGCGATTTCAACCCCTGGCCCGGACATACGGATTCGACCGGGCTGATCGGAACCGAGCCGAATTTGATTGAGCCGGGTAAACGCATGCTCTCGTCCATGACGCCAACCATTGTTTTGAAGGATGGTCAGGCGTATATGCTTGTTGGCAGTCCCGGTGGAAAACGGATAATCAACATTGTTTTGCAAACGATTTTGAACGTCGTCGATTTCGGAATGAATATATATGAGGCCGTTGACGCCCCGCGTTTTCATCATCAGTGGCTGCCGGACAAACTCTACATTGAAAGAAGGGGCACGAGCAACGATTCGGCTGAACTCCTGCAGCAGATGGGGCACAAGTTTCGATGGACAAGAACTCAGGGTCGTGTCATGGCCATCATGATCGATCCTGAAACCGGACTTCGGATAGGAGCTGCCGATCCGAGAAGCCCCATGCGGGCGGCAGTGGGGTATTAAGATTGCTTTAGAGACAATACAGTGGCTAAAATTCTTTTATTTGAAGTTGCTACACCGCTGGGGTTCACGGTCAGAGTCACAAAGGCATATTGGCAGGTAATTGCTACATACAAGCACCTGCTATGGATGGGCGCGAGAAAAATGTACAGAAAAGGTTGCTAGATCCAGACGAAATTCGACGAAGCCGAAGTGATCCAAATGTCTATCTTTTTAATCAAAAACAAGATTCTGCTCGATGGACTTGTGCTATAGCCAAAAGACTCAACGATAAAGGATTTCTAATTACGGCATATACAGCTGACAAAATAAAAGAAGGTGAAAGAATATGGAAAAAGTGAAAGTATTTTATGACCGTCAAGGCAATACCCTGACTGTGTGGTTCGACAACCCCCAAGACGACTATATTTGTGAAGAAACAAGCGACGAAGTTATACTAATGAAAGACCAATCAGGCCAGGTTATCGGTTTCGAGAAACTCAATTAGCATTTGCATTTTTCGTTTGAGACAGTAAGTCAATAGTCACAAGTACGAGAACTTCATATTTTTCTTAAAATTAAAATAGAACATGTCCAACAAAATTATCATCAAAGGTGCTCGTGAGCACAACTTAAGGAACATTGATCTGGAAATCCCGCGCGATCGACTTGTGGTCATCACCGGGATCTCCGGGTCCGGAAAGTCGTCATTGGCGTTTGACACCATTTATGCCGAAGGCCAACGTCGGTACGTTGAGTCTCTCTCAGCCTACGCCCGTCAATTCCTGGGCTTAATGGAAAAGCCGGACGTGGATTACATCGAGGGGCTTTCGCCCGCAATCTCCATCGAGCAACGCAAGGCGAGTCAGAATCCACGTTCAACCGTCGGCACGGTCACCGAAATCTACGACTACTTGCGTTTGCTGTTTGCCCGCATTGGAAAACCGTACTGTTACAATTGTGGTAAGCCGATTCAGCGCCAAACCGTTCAGCAGATTGTGGACAGCATTCTGGGCTTACCCGTGGGATCGAAAATTCAGGTTCTTGCGCCAATCATCCGGGGTAGGAAGGGTGAATATCGGGAGGTCTTCGAAGAAGCCCGCCGGGATGGATTCGTGCGAGTGAGAGTGGATGGCACCATTTACGATCTGGCAAATGAGATAAAATTGCAGAAGAACAAGAAGCATGACATCGAAATTATTGTCGATCGCTTGGTGGTCGACCAGAAAATAAACACAAGGTTGGCCGACTCCCTGGAAATCGCCCTCGGGATTGCGTCGGGGCTGGTGCTAGTCGATGTGGTGAACGGCGAACCCGATGGCAATAATCAGGAGCTGTTTTTTAGCGAGCATTTTGCCTGTGTGGATTGCAGCATTTCCTATGAGGAGTTGGCGCCACGCATGTTTTCCTTTAACAGTCCTTACGGAGCCTGTTCTGCCTGCAACGGTTTGGGAACGAAAATGGAGGTCGAACCCGAACTCGTGGTGCCCGACCCGAGTCTCTCCTTACGAATGGGCGCCATTGCTCCCTGGGGAGGAGACACTCAGAGAGGATGGTACTTCAACCAGTTGCGGGCGGTCGCCGGGCACTATGGTTTCGATCTCGATACGCCGTGGGAAGAGTTGTCGCCGGAGCATCAGAATTTCGTTCTTTATGGTTCAGATGGTGAACATATCCGGTTTGTCTACAAACGCGAAGTAAAGCATGTCCACGCCGAATTCACTTCTAATTATGAGGGCGTGATTAACAATCTGGCGCGTCGCTACAAAAAAACCGATTCGAGCTACATTCGAAGCTGGATCGAAGAATATATGAACGTCAAACCGTGTCCGGAGTGTGGAGGAGCGCGTTTGCGAAAAGAAGCGTTGGCGGTTCGCATCGCCGACATGAACATTCAGCACCTTACGGCACTGTCAATCAAGAGAGCATTTGAATTCTTTTCAAAGTTGAGCCTAAAACAGCGGGACGAAGCCATCGCTCATCAGATTCTCAAAGAAATTCGGGAGCGGTTGGGGTTTCTGGTAAATGTAGGCTTGGATTATTTGACCTTAGACCGCAGCGCCGGCACACTTTCGGGTGGGGAAGCACAACGCATTCGTTTAGCCACACAGGTGGGTTCGCAATTGGTGGGCGTCCTGTACATTCTGGATGAGCCCTCAATCGGTCTTCACCAACGCGACAATAAACGGCTCCTCAATACATTGATGCAGCTCAGAGACCTGGGAAATACGGTGGTTGTGGTAGAACACGACAGAGAAACAATCGAAACGGCGGATTACGTTGTGGACCTTGGACCGGGCGCGGGCGTACACGGCGGGGATGTTGTCGCCACTGGCAGTCCGGAAGATATTTCGAAGAATGAAACGTCCTTGACGGGACAATACATCTCAGGTAAGAAAGAGATTCCCCTGCCGTCCAAACGCAGACAGAGGGATGAGAAATCTCTGACCCTCAAAGGCGCCTCAGGTAACAATTTGAAAGAGATCGAAGTCCGGTTTCCATTAGGATTGTTTATCTGTGTCACGGGCGTGTCCGGATCGGGCAAAAGCACGTTAGTAAATGAAACGCTTTATCCGATTGTGGCCAGGAAGCTGTATCGATTTAAACAGAAACCTTTGGAACACCAGGACATTGCGGGCCTTGAATTTATTGACAAAGTCATCGACATCGATCAGTCGCCAATCGGCCGAACCCCGCGCTCGAACCCGTCGACGTACACCGGGCTGTTCACTTACATTCGAGATCTCTTCGCCCAACTCCCCGATGCAAAGATTCGCGGCTACAAGCCGGGCCGATTTAGCTTTAATGTGAAAGGCGGACGCTGCGAGGCCTGCCAGGGTGACGGACTCATCAAAATCGAAATGCACTTTTTACCGGATGTCTATGTGAATTGCGAAGTGTGCAAAGGCAAACGCTACAATCGCGAAACCCTTGAAATCAAATACAAAGGAAAATCCATCGCAGATGTGTTGGACATGACGGTGAGCGAAGCCTTGAAATTTTTTGAAAACATTCCGCGAATCAAGCGCAAGTTGCAAACGTTGAACGATGTCGGTTTGGGGTACATTCACCTTGGCCAGCAGGCAACCACGCTGTCTGGCGGAGAAGCGCAGAGAGTCAAACTCTCAACAGAGCTTTCCAAGGTCAGCACCGACCAGACTCTCTACATTTTGGATGAACCGACGACCGGCTTGCATTTTGAAGACATCAAGATGTTGTTGAACGTCTTAAACAAGCTGGTGGAAAAAGGCAACACCGTAATCGTCATCGAACACAATTTAGATGTCATAAAAACCGCAGATTATATCATTGACCTGGGTCCGGAAGGGGGCGACGACGGCGGACAGGTCATCGCCACCGGAACCCCGGAACAAGTGGCCGCAATCGAAGGGTCTTATACCGGACAGTTTTTGAAAAAGGACCTCAGGCTTTGAATTCCTCAGGTTTGGATAAATACATTAAATTTTTTTCCAATCTACATGGAAGGCTCAAATGAAAACTAAGGTAGACATGACGCAGAAATCTTGCCAGATGGTCACATCTCATGTCCTCCCGAAATACGTGAAACTTTGAGCTTGAAAAAGGGGATAAGCTAAAGGTCTCAATAAACAAAGTCAAAAATAAGGCAGAGAGCGAAGACTCTAAAAGAAACATCTCACGACGAGGTATTTGGCCTCGGTTAAATCAAGTTGATGAAAAAGACATCGGTGAAGCAATAAGAGAATGAGATAAGAAAATCGACCGATTTGAGTGATAGTTTGAAAAACTACTGCATTGATACCCATCCCTTTATTTGGTACTTGTCCAATTCGCGTAGATTGAGTAAGAAAGCGTCATCTGGTTGGAAACCGCGGAGTAAAGCTACGCTCATAACCAAGGACTCAGAAATATGGAATAGCGCTGCTGTGCCAATTGTTTGGTGAATTATAGTTACAAAGCCTTAACAAGAGGTTGTGATTCGGTGCTAACGAAAAAGAAAAACAAAACAGCGCTCTGTCTCGCGGGCGGCGGCCTCACTGGCTCCATGTATGAGATCGGGTGTCTAAAGGCATTGGATGAAATCTTTGAAGAGCCGCATTGTGTCAACGATTTCGATATTTTTGTAGGCGTGAGTGCGGGGGCGGTCGTTTCTGCTCTGGTCGCAAACGGCTACAAGCCGATTGAATTATACGAAGGCATCGCACAACACACCAATTCTACACTCGACTTCAAAAGGAAGAATATTTATGACTTGCGTTTGAGCGAGATTTTTGAGGCCTTGGTCCCACTTTTCAAGCGCTTGCCCGCTCTGATCAGGTATGGCTGGAAAAACAGACAACAAGCCACGTTCATGGATTTGCTTTCCATCATGCAAGAGTTCATTCCCGCAGGGATTTTTTCTCTGCATAATTTGGACAAATTTGTCTCCGGTCTACTCTATCCGGATGGCAAGACAAATGATTTCCGAAATCTCGAAAAAGAGCTCTATATTCCGGCGACAGAATTGGATACGGCTAAACGCTGGGTGTTTGGCGAAGGCGAAAATAACCAGGTGCCCATTTCAAAAGCCGTGGCCGCATCAGCCGCCATTCCGATATTTTTCCGACCGTATCGCATCAACGGACATGATTTCATCGACGGGTCCACTAGTCATGTGGCGCATTTAGACCTCGCGTTGGAACACGGGGCAAAATTGATTATCATCATCAACCCGACCTATCCACTTGAAAACGACTTCACTCGAGTTTGCTTGCCGACTTTTGACGGGGGTTGTGCGAGGCTGGTTGAAAAAGGCATGGGACTCATCAGTGACCAGGCGCGACGAATCGAAACCAAGACCCGATTCGAACTCGGGTTTGAACGCTTCCGAAGTGAGCATCCGGAAGCAGACTATATAATTATTCAGCCCAAGCCTTCCGATGACCTTCTGTTTCTTCATGGGGTGATGGACTTTGATTCGAGGAAGTCCATTCTTAGCTATGGCTACAATTCTACCAAAATCTTTTTAAATGAAAATCTTGACACGTTTAGAAGTATATTTGAAAAGCACAAGATCAAAACCCGAAAGATCAAAGCCGCTGCTTAAACTAAGTGCCTAAGAATCTAAATCAATTAAGTGTAGAGTATTTCGAAAAAAA
Source organism: Candidatus Zhuqueibacterota bacterium (assembly GCA_011775825.1). Lineage (GTDB taxonomy): Bacteria > Zhuqueibacterota > Zhuqueibacteria > Oceanimicrobiales > Oceanimicrobiaceae > JAABYK01. Next base: position 21,892 of record JAABYK010000420.1, read on the forward strand.
TCCAAAGCGAAGAGAGCAGGCCGAGAAGCGACTCTTGGCACTCTTCGCTCCACGCTTCCGCTCAACATTGATACATAGTCGAACTGGGCCCTGCGACCTCAATGCCCCATCAGGAAATCTTAAATGGAACACTAACTCACTTAAAGGTGTCCCAAAATAAAACGGCCAGTACCGCATGCGAGTACTGGCCTTCCCCCTAATCCCGTATGAACAAAAGGGATTTTGTTCTTATCCGTTGTTGCCCGTGCTACGATGCGTTGGGATTAAGGTGCTTATGAGGCAGCTACGGGAGCCGCCAATTTTTGCAAATCCGAAACGAGTTGCTTGTTTTTTATAGGCTTGTATAAAACGCCATCCGCCCCATTTTGCTGGATCGTACCTTCCAGAGATTTATGTTCATCCTCCAATATGGTCATCACTTTGAGTTTGCTGTATTTCTTCTTCACCTTTTTTATGAAATCGATGCCGGTTTTGCCGTTGGTCCTAAACTGATTGAAGTCGTAGTCCATCAACAATATATGCGGCTTTGCTTTTCTGAGCAGGTACATTGCTGATTGAATGTTTTCGGCGATTTCGATCTTATAAGAATCGCATAGGGCAAGATAGATCTGCATTTGCGACCCAAGCTCATCGTTGAGCAGCACGATTTTGGTCATGAGAATTGAAAATTTAGTCAGAGTTGCGGTTCCCAAGGTGCGTGATTTTCATTTTTATATTAAGGGCAAGCGAGGATTTTTGCGGAAAGCAGAAATTCCAAAAACAGAGGAATCTTGGGTAAAGCAGTCTTTTTGCTTATCTCAATCTGAAGAAGGCAAAGGACCCTTGTTTTGCTTATTCTCTGTTAGCCGGTAAAGCCACTTCAGGCCATAAAAAGCGACGGCCGTTGCGATGACCAGGATTGGCGGATAGACGTGGCCATTCCAATTGTACCATTCGAATTTTCCCTCCAGATTCAGGTAAATGAATGCAAACGCGTTGTTGATGGCGTGAATGATCGCACCGGGCAAAATGCTATCACAGCGCCAGGCCAAAAAGCCGAGTACCAAACCCAAAAGTAAAATTTGAATTAACCACGGCATGAGGTGAAAAAACGCAAAGATCAGGGCGGAGAAGAAAATTGCATAAGGAATTTCCAATCGGGCTTCCAGGCTTTTGAGCAACATTCCCCGGAACAACATTTCCTCAATGATTCCCGCGACCACTACTGCCGCAAAAAACAAGATCAGCGTCTCCAAAACCGAATCTGCCACCAATATTCGAGAAAGCACCTCCTCGAATTCCGGCGGCACTTTTATAAAGCGACTGATGATTCGGTCCAACTCGTCCATCAAAATCGTGAGAGAACACCCCAATCCGATACTGATAAGGACAATGAGCCTGTCAATTCGCTTGAGCCGAAAAACCTCCTTAAAGTCGTACTGCTTGTGATTAATGTAAAGAAGGGTTGGGATAATAATGCAAAATTCTCCCAGCAGGAGTTGCAAAGAAGGTAAATAGCGAGAAGCAAAATAGGCCACCGGCATGGCTAAGACAAAACCGAATAAGATAAAGCCAATACTTACCTGAAGACTCGGGTGGGAGGGTCTAACCTCATTCATCTCGTTATTTAATTCCAATTTCTGTCAGTCTCCTTTCATCTGACGAGTCATTTCCGCCAATATGATTCCGGTCGCTACTGCGACATTCAGAGATTCGCCTTTTCCCAGCCGCGGTATGCTTATGTTGTTGATCGCCATTTGTTTGATGTTTTCATGAACACCTGAAATCTCGTTTCCCAAAACCAACACACTTTTGGCACCATATGGTATTTCTGAGTACAAATCGTTACCATGAGCATCGGTGACAAGTATCTCGTAGCCCCGGTCTTTCAACGTCGTTAATGTGTCCGACAGATTCAACTTTTCAATAATTGGCAGGTGAAATGTGGCACCCATGCTAGCGCGCAATACTTTCGGATTCGTGAATTCCACGGAATTCCGGCTTGTTAAGATGCCACCGACCCCGAACCATTCGGCCGTCCGGATGATCGTCCCAAAGTTGCCCGGATCATTGATGTCGTCGGTGGCGATCAGCATTTTGGCGCTCCGTATGAGGTCATCTAGTCTAAACTCTCTTTTTCTAACTATGCCGACGATACCTTGAGATCGGACCGTATCCGTTAAACGCTGGAGCGATTTCGTGTCGATCTCTGTAATAGGAGTATCCGCTTTTTGAAACCGTTCTACTAAACTTCGTGCCCGATGGGAAGTCACGCTGGTAGGGCAGTACAGGATGGTTTCGACTTCATAATTCGAACGCAGGATTCCTTCACACAGGCGCACTCCTTCAATCAAAAACCGGTCTTCCCTTTCCCGGTTTTTCTTTAGTTTTAAAGAGGCAAAATATTTGAGCTTGTTTTTTGAAATCAAAGGTCTGAAATGAATCCGGGAAGGATGATATAGAGGTTCACCGTAAGAGGCTATCAAGATCTACTGGTTAAAGTATTTTTCTTCCTCGGACGTAATCACGTCCAGCATTTGTTTGGGCGCGCGGCTTTCAAGCAGACGGTCCCGAAATTCTCTCTTATGCATGAGTCTCGAGATACGGCTGAGCGCCTTGAGATGAGGGCCAGTTTTGTCTTCCGGACCCACTAACAGCCAAACCAGACGAACGGGTTTATCGTCCAGCGACTTAAAATCAATTGGTTCCCTGGTAATGCCCAAAGCAGCGATGATGTCATCAACACCATTAGATTTTCCGTGGGGAATGGCAACCTCTTCCCCCACCCCTGTACTCATAACCGCTTCACGATCTAAGACGGCCTTGAGGATTTGGTCTTTGTTTTTCAGGTTCACTGACCGGTCGATCATGTTCACCATTTCTTCGATGATTCTTTCCTTCTCTAAACTTTCCAGAGGAATCTTAACGCGGTCTTCCGTCAGAATATCCTTCAATTTCATCAATATACCATCCCCGATGCACAAATCAGACACTTAAAAAGCCATTACAGATAGTTCCGTGTAATGGCTCTTGGAATGAGTTAAAGCGGGAGCGACGGGATTCGAACCCGCGATCTCCGGCTTGACAGGCCGGCGTGTTAACCAGCTACACCACGCCCCCCCCTTTTGTTCAACTATTGTTCTTTGTTTTTTTCTTTCGTCTTCCCCGAATAAAGAATCGCTACTGGAATGAGCACACAATAACCAATGACCAACAATATCGGGGCTAAAGTTAGAGTAAGAAAACCGTCTACGGGCGGCTGCGCCAACGCCCAATAACCCACCAGTAGAACTAAGATTGCAAGTCCAAAAAGTTGATAGTTCCTTTTGGTGTGAGGAAGGCCGGTTTTCTTAACTCTGCCTCGATACTTTTCTTTTTTCCTTATTTTTTGTGCCATGATTTTTTTCAAACCAAAAATATAGCTAAATAAACCTTCAGAGTCAAGGGAAATGTAAACACAGCTCGAATAAAATCAGTACGTGATCTGATTAAGTCTGTCAGTTACAGATTTTCGCAACTTATTACTTTTTTCTTTGACATTATGTTAATATTTTAATATATTTTGTCGTTCATCCCCAAGTTGCTATGCCTTGTCAAATGCGATCTCTATTTATACAAATTCTTTCTATCCTTCTGTTCACCCATGCTATTGGCTTAGCGAAATCACCTCTCAAGTCGAAAAACAAGCGACGGGCACCTTTCGAGATAAACGTGTACCGGAGTACGAACACACCTCCGGACTTAGATGGCCAGCTCAGCAAGGACGAATGGAAGGATGCCTCCTTTATCTACAATTTCACCCAAAAGGAACCCGAAGAGGGCGAAGTTGCCTCCGAACGGACATTCGTGCTGATTACCTACGATGAACGCAATGTCTACTTTGGCATTCGCTGCTATGACAAGCAGCCCAAGAAAATCGTGGCTACGGAAATGCGTCGTGACTCTAATCTCTCCGATAATGACTATGTTGAAATCATCATCGACACTTTTCATGACCAGCGAAATGCTTACTATTTTGCGACCAATTCTCTTGGCGCCCGGCTTGACTCCGAAATCAAAACAGAAGGTACGCATATAAACTGGGATTGGGATGGGGTTTGGTTCTGCAATGCCTCCAGAGATAAACTCGGATGGACGGCTGAAGTCGCCATCCCATTTGAGACGCTGAGATTCAAGAGCAAAGATGATCTCACGTGGGGAATTAATTTTGGCCGATATATTCCGAGAAAGCGCGAAGAGTCTTATTGGTCTCCCATCTCTCGAGATGATGATTTTGACAATTTTGGCAAATTCAAGGCGTCAAAATTCGGTGTCATGCGTGGACTCAGAAATGTCACGCATGACAACCGCATCAGGGTGAAACCTTACACAATCGCAGGCGTGGAAACCAATTTTTCCGGCACCAATTCAACCGAAAAACTGGCTGATATTGGCTTGGACGCCAAAGTGAATCTTACTTCCAACCTCACTTCTGACATCACAATCAATACCGATTTTGCACAAGTGGAAGCAGACCAGGAGCAAGTCAACCTATCGCGCTTCAATCTGTTTTTCCCGGAAAAACGCGACTTTTTCCTCGAAGGGCTTGATATTTTCAACATAGGTGAAGAATCCGCGGGCGAACCCTTCACACTTTTGTTTTTCAGCCGCCAGATTGGCTTACATAGAGACAGCACGACTTTCGAGTTTAAGGAAGTGCCGATTACCGGCGGAGTGAAAGTCACGGGAAAAGAAGGTCCTTATGAATTGGGATTTCTCAACGTCTTCACAGAGGACTTGGAATACACGAATATGTTCAATCAAACCACACACATTCCAAAAACGAATTATTCTGCCTTACGCGTAAAACGTGATATTTTCAAACGTTCCCATGTTGGATTTATGGGGCTAAGCAAAGACCCCGTTGATGGCGGAAATTACAATCGTACCTTCGCCGTGGACGGCCTTTTTTCGTTTGATAACAACATTACTGTGAAGGGCTATCTGGCAAAAACGTTCACGCCAGGACTGGAAGGAAAAGACTACAACGGATTCTTTGATTTTTCCTGGGGCAATGACCTGGTCTACACTCGGGCATCTTACACGGACATCGGAGAAAATTTTAATCCCGAGATGGGATTTTTGCAGTGGACGGATATTCGAAAATACAATATGCAATTCTCTGTAAGCCCCAGGCCCGACTTTCTAAGTCTCAAACAGAGCCACTTCTCTTACGATTTGAATTACATCACGGATCACAACAATGAGCTTCAATACCGAACCATTCAGACGGGTTTGTTCAATGTCTTCCGAGATGATTCTTTTCTCTTTCTCGGATTGTTGAACGTTTATGACAATTTGCCTGATGGCTTCTATTTAGAAAACACATTTGTGGAGCCCGGGATTTACAATTACAACATCTTCGGCTTAAGCTACACATCAGATCTGAGTCGCAAGATCAGTGGAGCCCTTGACGTTGCCGCGGGAACATTTTACGACGGCACCCTGTACGGGGTCACCCTCACCAACTACTTAAAACCGAACGACAAGTTTAGTGTAGATTTGACCTATGACTGGAATCGGGTAGAGGTGCCATTTGACAACGGAGAATTCACGACTTCAATTCTGGGAACGCGGTTTTCCTATTCTTTTTCCCCAAATCTGTTCACAAAAGCCTATATCCAGTGGAACCATTTCGACAAACGAATTGTCAGTAATTTTCTTGTAAATTTTATTCATTCTCCCGGAAGTGATTTTTACTTAGTTTATAATGAAGAATGGGACACGAGTGATGGCTTCTCAACCTCAAACCGCACGGTCCTCGCAAAACTAACCCACCTCATAAATCTTTGACCGGAGTCTATCGAATTACTCAAGGCTCGTGATTTATTTTTGTCTTCTCAATTAAATTCCTTGCTTTAATTTTGCAATTTTGTTAAAATATGGTCGCTTTGGATTTCATACCTAAGTTCTTCATTCTTAGAAACTTTTTAGCTTTCAGTTTTGCATTTTCATGAAGTATCCAGTATTAACAAGCTGTAAGCGGGGTGATTTTCATAAAACAGAAGTACGCAGGATTAGATAACAGGATCAGTGCTTGAACCTGTTTCCAATTTAGTGGAATTCTTAAATCTGATTCCAGAGTCATTTATTATGTCTGCCGTCAGTCCAAACTACGGTGCGGAATCTCTCAGACTCGCGATTTCCTTCATTAGTATTCTCTTTGCCTTGGATAAATCTCTTCCATACAACGAATTAATCGCCAAATGTACCCAAAAATCGGAGGATTGGGATAAGACCTGGCGGGAGTTCGAAAACAGATACGGTAAGTTGATCCTAATTTATCTGCATCGGGAGTTTACACGATCTGGCGGAACAAAGTTCACCAAGCAAATGAATGAGACCATCAAGGATTTACGACAAGATGTCTATATTAAACTATTGGCGAACAATGGGAGTGCGCTTAGGAATTTTAGAGGCGATAGTGAAACTTCGTTCCGGGCCTACCTTAATTCAATATCCATAAATGTTGTCAAAAACTACATTAAGTCCAAAATAAGCGAAAAGCGTGGCGCTGAATCGGTCATAAAAGATCTTGAGTTTCACCAACCTCAGACAACGAATACATCGGACGAACTTGAGGAAGAGTTTTTCAAGGAAAGTATCATCGAGAAATTGAGACAGTGTTATAAAAGCAGAAACATAGGTCGAGACTTGCTCATATTCAGACTCATCTGTTTTGAAGGACATTCGGCGGCGGAGATTCAATCCTCCTTCAACTTTGGTCTCAGCGTCAGCGGAATCGACACGCTGATCAGTCGAATGAAAAAAACCCTAAAAAAACTTTCGGATGACTAAGTTTTTTGGGAGAGAAGCACACTTAAAGTTGTCTATACGAATGGTGCCCTGATTTATGCATATTGGAATTTAGATCGAGTCGACCCATAATGAACAAAGAATCGTGCCTAAATTTTCAACAATTGATTCATTACGTCATAAACAGGTCTGCGAAAGAATTTTCAGAGATCGAGCAGCACCTTGCGGCCTGCAAATCCTGTTTAGAAGAATTCAACTATCTTAATAAACTGTATGACAAATTAACTGAGAAGGGACGCTGGATGGAAACGGATTTTCAGACGAAAGAAGGGGAAATTCATGTATCAGATGAACTACGAGAGCGATATTTTCAAGGAAGTTTATCCCAATCTAAAATTGACACCATTCATAGACATTTGGCTGGATGCCCGGAGTGCTACAGAGAATTCACTTCTGTGTCCAGAGGGGCATCCTACGAACTGAGCCCACAGGAGAAAGACCTCGTTGACCAAATTGAAGATGCCGAAGTCGACGACCGAGTGTCTGAATACAAATCAAATTTTAGACTGCCAAAGAAAGAAGGCAAGGATAAAAGGCTATTTCAGTTGATACCCGACGTTCGCTTGAGATGGGCTTCTGTGGCATTTGCGGTGCTTCTTTTCATTGCTTATTTTGGCTATCCATTCGTTGCCAAGCAAATCACGTTCAATCAAGCTGAGCAAGCGTTTGCCGCACTTGAGAATAAAGTTAAGATCGCGGAGGATGATCTGCGACCTACCGGAGACTTTCAATTCACACGTATTGGCGCTGTCCGAGGTCGGTCGTCGCATGAGCGGTTGCTTTCGGATTTTGAATCGATTAGAAAAGCGGTTGAACTCGATCCCCAGAGCGTGAAATTCAACCATTACGCCGGCACCGTGCATTTTTTTACCGGGAATCTTGACAAAGCAGAAGAATATTACTTAAAGGCACTTTCCCTGGACGAACGGAGAAATGCAGAAATATACAACGACCTTGCTCTGGTAGATGTAGAAAGAAACGACTTTCAACAGGCCAAAATGCACTTAGAAAGAGCGTTGGAGCTTAACCCCACACTTCCTGAAGCTCAGTACAATTTAGCCGTAATTGCGGAACAAATGGGCGAAACGGATGTTGCCATAAAGGCCTGGGAGAAGTATCTTAAACTGGATCCCGATCCGCAATCTGATTGGAACAAAGTGGCCCGAACACATCTGCAACAGTTACGAGAAAAATAGAACATACTTGTGGCCGAACGAAAACGGGCTGATGCTGTCATTCCCGAGATCTTTATTCGGGAATCTCCTACCTAATTCCGGGAGATTCCGGCTCAAAACCATACCGAAATGACGTGCACTAACGAGTTTTCCTTCAGCCACCCTTATAAAGTAAACAAATCAACAGCCTTCATCTATTTGGATGAGGGCTTTTTTTATTTCTTGACATTATTCAGGTTGTTATTTAACTTTTTGGCATTCCAAGTCTTATCCACAATTCAGAGAATCAGATGATCCTTATCGACGGAGCATTCGGTGAAGGCGGCGGGCAGATTCTACGGTCGTCCCTTACGCTCTCTGTCATTACCGGAAAGCCGGTTGCCATTCAAAACATTCGGGCGAATCGGCGGAAACCGGGACTGCAACCGCAGCATCTAAAAAGTGTGGAAGCGGCGGCCAGCATCTCCAACGCTCGTCTAACCGGCAATCAGTTGAGTTCTACAGAGTTAACCTTTGAGCCTTCAAGAATACACTCCGGCGAATATCGCTTCGACATCGGCACGGCCGGATCCACCTCTTTGGTGCTGCAAACGGTTTTCCTGCCTTTGAGTTTGGCGGCCGATTCTTCGAAAGTCACCATCACAGGAGGCACACACGTACCCTGGTCGCCTTCCTTTCACTACCTGGAGTTACAGTGGCTGCCGAAGATGCAGCGCCTCGGATTTGACGCAGAGCTGAAGATGGAAGAAGCCGGGTTTTATCCGAAAGGCGGCGGGAAAATCGTTGCCGAAATCCATCCGGCTGAAAACATTTCCGGTCTGGTTCGTTTGGACCGGGGAGAGTTGAAGAAACTGTTTGGCATCTCAGCTTATGCAAATCTCAAACGTCAGGTCGCGGAACGACAATTGAACCAGGCCAAAGAGATTTTGGCGAATCGAGGCTTTGAGCCAATCATCGAGATTCGAAAGCTGTCGTCACCGGGTATCAACACCATGATGCTTATCCTGGGTGTCTTTGAGCATTCTCTCTGCTGTTACTTTTCACTGGGCGCGCGCGGAAAACCCGCCGAAAAAGTGGCGACAGAAGCCGCGAACCAATTCCTGGCGTTCATGAACACATCCGGAGTATTTGATGAATATTTAGCCGATCAAATTCTGCTTCCGCTTGCGCTTACGAATCAGACATCCGAATTCCGTGTTCCCAAGATTACGCAGCATCTGTTAACCAATTCGGAGGTCATCAGACAATTTACCGAGGCGTCGATTACCATTGACGGGGAATTGGGAGAAGAGGGCCTGGTTAAGGTTGTGGGACAAATGCGGACTTAACTGAGCAGGCTTTCACAAGCCTATCCTCCAAATTAGTTTCACTGATGAAACACCGATTTATTGAACCTTTTTGCAAGTCTTAGTGGTTTATCAAGCCTAAATTTTGGGCGGCTTTCACTCAACAAACGACATTTATAAGACATATTGTTGAAAGTAAAGAAATCCAAGCAACAAAGCATTAGCCATATTATCAAGTCTGCCGGGGTATTGGGAGCAGAGTAAGAAACGAAATAAAAATGGGAGGAGAACTTATGTCGGATGATTTTGAAGCTTATGAACAGGCTTGTAAGAAAATCCGTGAATCAAATGAGAAATTGTTGTCGCAATTTGAAGACTGGTTATTAAAGAAAAATTTAGTTCCGAAAACAGTCGATAAACATATCGGCAACATTGACTTCTACATCAATGAGTTTCTACTATATGAGGATGCCTTACAACCCGAACAAGGAGCGCACTCAGTGGATATGTTTCTTGGATATTGGTTCATTAAAAAAGCGATGTGGGCAAGTGAATCATCCATAAAGAGTAACGCAGCAAGTTTGAAAAAATTTTACACCTTTATGCAGGAAATAGGGCGAATCGATGAGGAGGATTTAGAAGATTTAAAGACAACCATTAAAGACAACATGAATGATTGGATAGCGACTTTAAGACGCTATGATGATCCTTCCATAACAAATATGGCAGACGTATGGGGATTATGATTGCCAAAGGAATAAACAAAAGAAAGCAAAGCGATCCTTTAGTTCCTATAACTCTCATTGATCATGCTTGATAGCATAGAAACGGAGGGTTAGCTGTCAGCCCACTCAAGTAGAACGGGAGCCGCCAACCAACCCCTTATTCACTTAGTTAGCTCACACTTTCTTTGACATGGACTTGGCTTGCATGAATAGTAACAGATAATCTCGTCCACCCGCTTTGGAATCCGTGCCCGACATGTTGAAGCCGCCAAAGGGATGTCCGCCGACCAAAGCGCCCGTACATTTCCGGTTGAAATACAAGTTGCCGACATGAAAAAGCTTTTTCGCTTTCTCAATCTTATCTTCATTTTTGGTGTACACAGAGCCTGTCAGGCCATACTCGGTGTCGTTGGCGATCTCCAGTGCGTGGTCATAATCCCGCGCCTTGGTGACGGCAAGCACCGGGGCAAACACTTCTTCCTGTGCTAATCGCGCCTTGGAATCCACATCAGTGAAGATGGTGGGCTGAACATAGTAACCTGAATCTGAGCCCTTTTCCCCGCCATAAATGAGGCGCCCCTCTTTTTTGCCAATGTCAATATACTTAAGTGTCTTATCCAGAGCAGCTTTGTTGATGACGGCTCCCATGTAGTTGTTTGGATCATCCACCGGTCCAATCGAAATTTTCTTGCTGCGTTCTTTTAGCTTCTCAACAAACTCGTCATAAATGGATTCATCGACAATGGCTCGAGAACATGCAGAACATTTCTGGCCCTGATAGCCAAACGCGGAGACTGCAACGCCTTCGACTGCCTCATCCAGGTCGGCTTCCCGGTCCACGACAATTGCGTCTTTGCCGCCCATTTCAGCTATCACGCGTTTCAACCAGATCTGGCCGGGTTGGTGTTTGGCTGCCAATTCGTTTATGCGCAAGCCCACTTCCTTCGAACCTGTGAAAGCAATAAACCTGATCTTGGGATGAGAAACGATGTGGTCTCCGATGGTACCGCCGCTGCCGGGCATGTAATTCAACACCCCCGGCGGTAGCCCTGCTTCTTGGATGATTTCCAGGTACTTGTGACCAATGGTAGGCGAATCACTTGCTGGCTTAAGCAAAACACAGTTGCCTGTGACGATAGCTGCGCTCGTCATCCCGGTTAAAATAGCCAGAGGAAAATTCCACGGTGGAATGACCGCTCCAACGCCCAAGGGGATGTAGATCAACTCATTCTCTTCGCCGGGAACGGGTGTGACCGGCTGTTCATCCGCATATCTCAGCATTTCGCGACCGTAGAACTCGAGAAAGTCAATGGCCTCCGCGGTATCGGCATCGGCTTCAACCCAATTCTTCCCGGTCTCGTGGATCATCCACGCATTCAGTTCGAATTGTCTTCGCCGCATCACTTCAGCCGCTTTGAACAAGAAATCCGCCCGTTTTTGGGGATACTCAAAACTCCAACTTTTGAACGTCTGTTGAGCTGCCTCGATGGCTTGATCGACTTCTTTCTTTCCCGCTTTGTGGAACGTTCCCACAACTTCATCTTTCTTGCAAGGATTGTATGATTTCAGCAAATCTCCTGTCTCTACCTCTTTGCCACCGATGTAGAGCGGATAAATTCTGTCGAATTCACTTTTAACAGATTCTAGCGCTTCTTGCATTTTCGCTTTGTTTTCTGGTTTTGAGAAATCGGTCAAAGGATGATTTCTAAATTCGGAGACCATTCTAACTCCTCCTGTTTAAAGCAGTAAGTGAATATTAGTTGACTAATATAAAGATAGATAATTTCCGACAATTTTTCAATAATATAATTTGATTATCTAATAATTAAACCTTAGTTTAGATGCTTACAAATCGATGCATGCCAAGCCCTTTTCTCTAAGCCAGCGCTGAAATGTTTTTGCGTGGTCCACCGTCAGAATAGAGCAGCGGGCCGGCAGCCAGATTTAAATCTCAAACAGTCCGTACGAGTTGAACTAAAAGAGACGCATTTAATAAGCTGATTTGTTGATTGACTGAATTGTCCAACATAATTCTTTCATGTTTTTACTGATCCTTTATATTCTAATCGCGCTGGTTTTTTCGTTTATCTGTTCCATAGCGGAGGCGGTGTTGCTGAGTGTGCGCCCCTCCTTCATCGCGTCATTGGAGCAAAAGGGCAGGCGCACCGGCAAACTGCTTCGCAAGCTCAAGGATGATGTGGACCGTTCTTTGGCTGCAATTCTTAGTTTAAACACAGTTGCGCACACGATTGGCGCGGCCCTGGCAGGCGCACAGGCTGCGGTTGTGTTCGGAAGTGCCTATGTCGGCATCGCTTCGGCTATTTTGACATTGATGATATTGATATTCTCAGAGATCATTCCCAAGACCCTGGGTGCCCTTTTTTGGCGTCAGCTTTCACATGTGGTTGCGCCGACCGTTCAATTTATGATTTGGGCGCTTTACCCTCTGGTCTTTTTGTCTGAGAAGCTTACCGACCTGCTTACCCGCGGGCGTCACACCACGGTCTTCAGCCGGGAAGAATTCGCGGCCCTGGCTGATTTGGGCGCTCAGTATGGCCAGCTTGAGGCGCTTGAGTCGCGCATCGTCAAAAATCTGTTGCGATTTAATGTCTTGAAGGTAGAAGATATTATGACCCCACGCACTGTGGTCTTCGCCTTACAAGAGAATATGACCATTGACGAAGTACTCAAGAAATATCCAGAAATTAATTTTTCCCGTATCCCCATATATGACAAAAATCTCGATCATATCACCGGCTTCGTTCTCAAAAGCGAGATCCTTTTGGCCCAGGCAAAAGACCAACATAATATGAAATTGCAAGAGCTCAAACGGGAGGGCAAGGCCATCCCGGCGACGGCTTCCCTGTCCACGTTATTTGAATTTCTACTGGACTCGCGAGAGCACATCGTGCAAGTGGTTGACGAATATGGCGGCATGGCAGGTATCGTGACATTGGAAGATATGGTCGAAACCTTGTTGGGCCTGGAAATTGTCGACGAAGCCGACAAGACGGTCGACATGCGTGCGTTGGCACGCGCACGATGGCAGCAACGAGCAAAGCAATTGGGGCTGCCCACGGAAGAATATAAGAATACACAGTCAGGCGAAAACAAAGATAAGTGAGGAGGGATTTCTCTTTGGCAAAAGAACCGGAGCGACACAGAGAGTTTTTTTGCTCTTGTTCCAGAACATGGGACTCTGGTAATGCTCTGGCATAGGAAGTCCGGCAGGTAAGTCAAATTGATTTTTGCATTGTGGACTCTGGGGTTCTCAGTGAACTCTGTGTCCCTTTTTAGATCCAATTCTGTGGGCGAAAAACTCTTTCCATTTTTGGTTCCGCCTTCGCCGGGTAAGATTATTCAGCTACATTTGAAGCACGGAGTTTCTCGCTACCCCAAGCAGAATGATTTGCAAAGGGTGTTTTCACACCTTTCATTCAATCTTTCCTAAATCCGCATAATCGTTAAGGAGGGCTTTATGCTGAATTACATCTGGTTAGCGTTAATGATCATTGCCATCGTAGTAGGTGCGATAAATGGAAAGTTGTCGGATGTGACCGAAGCGGCCTTTGATATGGCGGAAACGTCGGTTACAATCGCCTTTGGGTTGATTGGCATTATGGCTCTATGGTTGGGTATCATGAAAATTGCCGAGGACAGCGGCATGGTGAAAGTCCTGGCGAAAGCCATCAAACCCATTAGCAAGCGACTGTTCCCGGACGTCCCCTCGGATCATCCGGCCATCGCCTCCATATTGCTTAATCTGAGCGCGAACTGGCTCGGTCTTTCGAATGCTGCCACTCCACTTGGTTTAAAGGCGATGGAGGATTTGCAGAAACTGAACGAAAAGAAAGACACGGCTTCAAATGCCATGGTTACCTTTTTGGCTCTCAACACCGCTGCCATCACTCTGATCCCGGCCACCATTATTGGCGTGCGTATCTCGCTGGAATCGAACAGCCCGCAGGCCATCATCGGGACGACGATTTTTGCTGGCGTCTGCGCGACCACCATCGCAATTATTGCGGCAAAGATTTTGGAAAAGATTCCCATTTTCAATAAGGAATTGCAGGACACGGAATCGATATCAGAAGCACCCGAGGAACCTGAAAAATAGGAGGCTTGCATGAGCGAACTATTCAGTACTTTCATCACCAAAGTTTCCAACTTTGCCATCCCCGTGGTCTTGTTTGTCATCATTGGATTCGGATTCATTAAAAAAGTCAAGATCTATGAGTCATTTGTGGAAGGCGCCAAGGGAGGGTTCGAGGTCGCTATTAAAATTATTCCGTATCTGGTAGCCATTTTGGTGGCCATCGGTATGTTTCGTGCCTCCGGTGCCATGGACTTTTTCATAAAATTGATTGCACCTGTCACGAATCTGATCGGCATGCCCGCCGAGGCGCTTCCGGTGGCGGTGTTGCGGCCGTTGTCCGGCAGCGGAACCTTAGGTTTGGTATCCGAAATCATGCAAACGCATGGCCCGGATTCTTTTGTCGGGCGACTGGTTTCAACGATGTATGGAAGTACGGAGACAACGTTTTATGTGCTTGCGGTCTATTTTGGTTCGGTAGGAATTAAAAAAACCCGGCATGCGGTTCCGGCCGGTCTCCTCGCTGATGCGGCAGGCATGTTGGGCGCGCTGTTCATTTGCAAACTTGTGTTCTAATTCTTTTGCAAAAGTTGGTTGTCTTGCTCAATCATATCAGGAAGGATCCAGGGTTTTGGCACAAAGTCATGCTCAGATTCAGCAATCTCTTTGAAAGACTTCGACTGCTTTAGTTAGATAATCGCTGGTGACAATAATCTTTTGGTTCGGTTTGACTTTTCTTGAGTCTGTGATAGACTTCGCTGCCATCCATTCCCGGTAAGATGAGATCAAGTAGACGGAGATCGATTTCCTCCGCATGCTCCTGAAACACCTTGAGGGCATTCTGACCATTATCAGCCAGGAGAACTTTAAATCCCTTCTTTTCGAATATGGTCTTTGCCAGGTCTCTCAAATCATCTTCATCATCAAGGATCAAAATCACCCTGTCTTTTTTATCGGCACGTTTTCCTCCGTCAATGTTCTTAGGGTGCAAGAGGATGGCTCAGGGATGGGAAGGTAAACACCAAAAACGGAGCCTTCCCCGGCTTCGACTGTACCTCGATTTTGCCCTGTTGGTTTCTGACCATGAGATTGGCCAAAGTGAGACCAATACCAGCCCATTCAGCGGATTTCTTGGTCGTAAAGAACGGGTCAAAGATTTTATGCAGATTTGCTTTTTTGATGCCACAACCCATATCCTTGATCCTAAAAATTTTGCGTTTTCTCTTGCGGTGGTTTCTTCATAGTTCAACTTCAGCAGAATTGGCAGGTGAAAAGTTCTGATAATTTCGAACTCCTTGTTTCATCAGTCAATCCGTGGCTAAAGCATCCTTAGCAGACCCAGTTCCCGACTCTGATCGACACAGGGTCGGAAATTGCTTTGAGTGTTCATTCAAACATGGATTTGTCATGCTGAGCGGCGTTGCAAATGGTCGGTGAGTCCATGAATGAAGTGGTGGGTGATTCTCGCGGTCAGTCCCCACAGATTGGCAGGGTTCGGAGAATGCTCCGACTTGAAACGAAAGTTCAAATACATCACCTCTTGGGCGTTGTCAAAATGCAAATCGGGACGAAATTGTTGCTTTAAAATGGCCACAGGGATTTCGACAACTTCGGCGACTTCGATGGGGTTGAGTCGATATTTTGGCGGGTTGTCACACCAGGCCAGGTGCGCGACGGCGTCGTAACCGGACGTCAGCGTTTCGAAGTAGCCCATCTCACCTAAATGAACAACCTGATCCTCAGACACCCCGATCTCTTCATACGTTTCCCGAACCGCGGTTTCATAACTCGACGCATCCTCCGCATCGATTTTTCCACCCGGGAAAGCCATTTGTCCGCTGTGCAAGGTCATATCTTTCGTGCGCCGGATGTAAACCAGATACGTCTGATTGTGTCTGTTGAAAAACAGCATCAAGATTGCCGAACGCACGTAGCCATCGATCGGTGTACGTCGCTTGGGCACATTTTCGATGATGTCTTTGACGATTTCCGGTGTGAGTTGCATAACAGAAGTTAACTTCAACAGACCCCAATTGCAAGCACTAACCAATACGGAAACCGTTAAGTTCCTGCAACACCGGGTCGATGGTTTTCTCCAGTATTCAAATAAAGGCAAAATCATTTCAGAATTGCTACCGGCCACTTTTTTTTGGAACTCTGATTGACGCTGATTACACTGATTTGTGACGTTCATTCTAAACTAATTAAAGTCAATTCAAGAGCGTTCAAGAAACAGGATATGCAGAAAGGCTTGACGGCCGCGCTTGAAAGGTATCCCTGGACGGATGGTGAACGCGTGGCGGCGCTTGGCGCTTCCTACGGCGGCTACATGATCAACTGGATCGCCGGGAACTGGCCGGATCGATTCCGATGCCTGGTCAATCACGACGGCTTGTTTAACACGCGCTCCATGTACTTCGAAACCGAAGAGCTCTGGTTCCCTGAATGCGACACGCAGGGCACAACCTGGGAGACTCCGAAGGTCTACGAGAAAAACAATCCGGTCAACTTTGTTGAGAATTGGCAAACCCCCATGCTGGTCATACACGGCGCGAAGGACTACCGAGTGGTAGAGTCGCAAGGAATCGGCGCGTTTACCGCGTTACAACGGCAAGGCATTCCCAGCAAGTTTCTCTATTTTCCGGATGAAAATCACTGGGTGCTTAAGCCCCAGAACAGCATCCAGTGGTACGAGACCGTCATTGGCTGGCTGGATCAGTGGGTAAAGGGCGAGGGGACGGATTGAATGGACAGTTAAAAAGCCCTTTGAGGACTTTCAAGAAGAGGGGACAGGTGGGATTTTTCTGTTACTTTTCCTGTTTCTGCCAGGGTCTATTAAGACCATTTGGACAACTCTGCGTTTTTAAGAATTCTAATGGCCGCCTAAATGGTCGTCTCAAAAGAGCCACACCCATCAAATTTCTCTGAAATACGATGTAACTGCCACAACTTTCGTCATGGTCAATATGTCACTCTTTTTTAGCATGGCATTTGTTTGGGAGTTATATAATAAGAATCCCAAGTACAAAAAGAAATCGATTTCAGAGCAATCCGAATGCATCTAATCTCAGCAAGGATTACAGATGACAAGTACGATTTGATGGTAAATTAATTTAATTAATTGTGATTCAGTCAACTTTGAGGTAAACCCACTATGGTAGACGTGCAGCAAGCTTGCTTAGGTAGCCTTTAATTTCAACTCATCCCATTCTTTTCAACCAGAATAACCAGACCAGGAAAGTTATCAGAATCATTACAATCTCCCAGAGCACATCATGGAGGAAATCGAACCGCGAACGAGCGTAAACTCCAATGATGAATAAGCTGATAGCTCGCACATAACTGGCAAAAAAAGTGGCAATTGCGCCTATGACCATTCCTCGTAGCTTATGCACGATTGAGCACCTGTAGGCTAAAACTCCAGCAATAAAGAACCCTAGCTGTTTGATCCCAGTACACCCGTGAGTAATTTGGATAGCGAAACCCTGAGGTTGAAACACTATGGCGTGAGCGGATTGCGTCTTAATGCCAATCAAACTGAGAAACCAACTGGTTAACTGCGCCTGCTTTGTGGATAGGAGATTTTGAAGACTTTTACTTATGCCAGACGTCTCGAGGAAAAGCAGGATGCCACCTACAAAAAAAGAAAAGAGCAGGCAAAATCGGATAGTAGACCAATTCTGCCTGCTCCATGCCACAATGAGAGTTGTCAGATCACTACTTCTGCGGCTTTGGACATGAAATTGCATTTTTCTAAATCATTTGTTTGACAGGTTCTACACCTTCTCACTGGTGAAATCCATAAATCTGACACGTTTCTGTCGATAAACAAACGAAAAAATGAACAGTAGGCTAGATACTATCATTGCCCATTCAGTAAAGGTTGGGACGACCTTAATTTCAGCATAGGCAATACCGGAACCTTCAGAAGCCTGATGAGGATAATCAGCGCTTTCACTGCCATTGCTACCAGGAAGATAAAGAACGTCTCGAGCATTAGCGCCTAACCGGTAAGTCCCTTTCTCATCGATAGAAATATTCCACTCGTGAGTGAAAACCTTTTCTGCGCCGGTTACATCTTGCCAATGGGCTTGATCAATGTCCGCGATGCCGGTATTATCTCCGAACCACCAAATGGATCTTAGTCCAAATGGGGCCGAGCCTGTAACTTTGACGGCAAAAGATTCACCCGGCTGTACTTCATCGGGCTCGATAGAAATATATACCGATGGAACTACTGCGCGATGGGCATTGATGCGACCGTAGCCATAATGGTCACTAAAACCGTTGGCGTCGTAATCTGCATCCCCAGAGCCTATCTTTTGCGCGGTCGCTTCCAGGATATCCTGTACTTCATCGCGAGTTAAGTCGGAATTAACTGATAAAAGTAGACCGACAACACCAGCAGCAGTAGGACAGGCTGAGGAGGTGCCGCCAAAGTCTTGCGTGTAAAGTCCGGCGCCGTCCGGCCGGGGTGGTGTTCCGTCATTGAAGCCTCCAGCGCCTGATTGATCAGTAGTCCAGGTGCCAACGGCATCGGCAGGCTTAGGGAGTAGGCAGGTTGAACCGTAGTCTGGATCGATCCAGGTGTTACTTGGAGCCATCACGTCAAGATCATCACCCCAACTGCTGAAGCAGGCTCGAACATCCTTGTTGGTAGAGGCGCCAACTGCGATCACACTGTTCAGAGCGGCAAGCTCTCCTGCTGTCGGGTTAGAAATATCGTTATTCCTATTGCCCGCCGCAAATAAAACCACACACCCTTTGCCGCCACGACCATTTGCCGCCACATCGTTGATTGCTGCCACAACGCCATCTGGGGCTGGCATTATAAGTCCCCAGCTGTTAGAAATTACATCTGCATTTGCTGTGTAAGCTGCCCAGTAAAAAATATCCTCAAAATCCTGTAAAGTATTCCCCAAGCGGCCGGCGACGATTTTGCTGTTATAGCAAACACCTACTACCCCCTTATCGTTGTTCCCAATGGCGGCGGCCATGCCTGCAACGGAAGTCCCATGATAGTCTCCAGGCCCCGGAGAAGGGTCATCATCGTCATCGGTAAAATCCTTGGATGCAACGATATTGGTTTGCAGGTCCTCATGATCTTTTTCGATTGAATCATCCAAAATCGCAATTTTAATATTAGGATCGCCTGTGGTAATGTTCCAGGCTTCGGGAGCATCAATATCCGCATCGGGTTGGCCTCCATCTTGACCCGTATTGTTGAGGTGCCATTGGTCAGGATAATAAAGATCGTTCGGGGCAGCTCGCCGTTCAAACGTCGTGATGAAATTAGGGTAAGCATATTCGGTCAGATCGCTTTCATAATACTGATTGGCCACTGTCAATGCACTCCCGTTTGGTTCAGCCTTAACCCGCAAAGTAAATTGATTCTTTGCATATTCTGAGGCACTTACAATTTCGACGTTTTTTTCCGTATTAAACTGATCGATCTGTTCGCGTGTGACTTCTGGTTTGAACCTGACAACAAATTCTTCGGTTAAGATTAGGTTAGATTCGGGCTTGCCTTCTAATGAATAGACACGTCCTACATTCTCAACAAGATTACTACCTTGCAGATCAGTGCTAAGGTCCCGGAGATTCCTTGTTGTCAAAGACATACTTAGAGGCACAAGATAGATGTTTGCGCGAGCAAAATCTTGTTTTTCGACATTCTCAACCGTGCTGAACTGTGAAAATCTGGGCAGTACGGAATAAACGCTGTCTTGCGAGACATTTTTCTTGAACAGTACTGCAACTCGGTTCGTGTCCAAAACAATGGGAATTTTTTGGCCGAGGGAATAGTAATAATCATCCCCGGCGGCCTGGCCCGCACTTTTGCTAGTTAATAAAAAACTGGCTAAAGCACAAAAGACCAGAACAACTAGTAGATTTAATTTACTTTTCTCCATGGCATATCCTCCTTTATTACTTGATAAATTGATAAAGTTGATAAAGTAATTTAATTCTGAAAACTTGACCCGATCTAAATTCATGAAAATACGACCATTTCAAACATGCCGTTACACGAAGGAACCGAAAGCGTATAGTACCCTGGAGTCAAATGATCTTTCACGACCTCGCAATTATGGGATTTAACAATTTGTGAGCATCTTTTTCTGATTGACATGTTTTCCTTGAACGGTACAGTAAATTCATCAAGAATGAAATATCTGGTATTTCCTGCCTGGTCAACCCTAGCGGGAAAAGCCGCTTGTACGGAAGCATTGGTTTCAAGTTTTGATATAACCGTTTCAATCGCACTGCCTGCCGGAATGCTAGAAATGCAAAAACGATGCGCTTCCACCACATCATGTATTGTCTCCAAACTAGTTTGTTCAACTACAGCCTGTGCAGTTGCTTTTTGTAGGCCCTTGGGTTTCGGAGCAAACTTAACCATTACTTCGTCGGTCTTTAGTGTGAATGAAAAGTGCTGGCCAAAGAGCTTATCGGTGTAGTAATATTTGCTGCCCTGCGCTTTGGCTCCTGATGGATGATTGAGATAGTGTGACATGCCGTGTTGTTTCCTTCGTTAGATTCCGCCACTTTCTTGCCTGGATCAACAACCGCGCCAAGGCAGTATTCATCATGAGGCGTGTCCGCTGGAATAGGCAGTGCCGGGGTGAATAGGCTATAGGCTTTGCTCTCACCCGGGGCTAGATTATGCGTCCGGCTGATTCGTCCGCCTTTCAGCAACCTGTCTTGCTCAAAAGTGTCAGACACGTTACCCACTGCACGGGTAAGTCATCATCGCTTGATAGGACAATATCGTCCATATAACCACCTGAATCTTCCTGTCCACCGGTTGTTATCATACCTAGGGCCGTAGCCTTGCCAACGTTTTCTACTTGAACGGTCACTGTATCAAGTGCATGGCCAGCGTTGACAGTCAACGGGCCCGAGATTTCCACGGCGAGATCTGGTTTACAACCAGAGCTGCTGAATAGAAGAAATACGCTAACCCCCAATAAAACAACAGACCACGGAGATTTGTTACCAGCAAGTATCATGGTTTCCTTCCTTTCTTCAAAACGTTCGCCGAGATGTCCTGAGTTGCAGGTTCTTCAAGAAATCCATGTTTCAGCAGTTTCTTCACCCAAGGATAATAGGCATTTTTGGTCTGGTTCATTATGAAACAGTCGACAGGATCATCTGTTGATAGACTAAGAGAATCATTGGAACTAATCTCGATGACGTCAGCAACCGTCATATTTCCATTAAGATTGGAGAGCAAAGACCAGATTTCTGGGGAGACAGCTACATTCCGTGAGCGTCCTTTGCGTGATAGAATGATCGTTGGCTTAGGAAATTGAAAATGCTTCACTTGCGTAGTGGGAGCCAGTCTAAGATGACGAGCAAGTAATCCATCGCCATTTAAATCTTCAGTATCGGAAAACTCATCTCGCATCCTCAAAATAGTATAACCAATGCAACCGCCCTGACACTTTCCATTATTTGCATATTTGCAGCCATTGCACTCTGGCAACGGAAACAATTTGTATTGATATTTATCAAATTTCTCTTCGAAATACTCCCAGGCTTCTTCAAGGGTATTAAAGTCATCTAAATGAGCATTGAATATTTCCGATGTTCCAAAACACCGCCAAATGGAGAGATCTGGGCCAATATCGACGACTGGACAGCATTGGAAATTCTTTTGTGGGTCCACGGTACCGAGCAGCACCAGTTCGCCAATTTGCTCTTTTGTAAACATACACAGCGGCACAGTGTTATCCAAACCCACTTTCAAATTAAGGGATTCTCCTTTTTTAGCAAAATCTATCACCCATTGTGCCAGTAAAGGATATTCTTCCAGCTCAAGATAAGCATTTCTTATTGGACCAATGATTGGCATGGAAAAACTAAGTCTGATACTGTTTATTTCATAGCGAGTTGCGAGTTCAAACACATAATCGGCTCGAGGCGGATTTTCAAAAATATTAAAGCTGAGACTATTCTCTTTTCGGTCCTTTAGACGAGCAAGATTTTCACCAATTCGCGTCCATTGTTGTTTAGAATAAGTGGAAGGATGATCGATATTGAGCAGAAAGTTCAGGTATTCTGGAGATATGTTTTCAAATAATATAGCATGGTCCTTGTTCCATAGTGCATTACTTAGTAGATCGATTCTAAAACCCTCTTCCAGAACCTTCATGACGATTTCTGGGAATCTCGAATGTAAGGTCGGCTCACCACCCATCATACGGAAAACGGGAAGATTCGACCGCTTCAAGAATGCAATGACCTTCTCCACATTCTCCATACTCATTTCTTGATGTGGTTTTTGTGTCATTTTTTCTTTTGCAAAGCAATAGCTGCACGCTCGATTGCAGACTGTTGTCAATAGAATATTAGCCATAAGCACCGCTCCATTTAATAGATGTTTGGATAGGATTAATAATATGGACACACCCTTTGCTGCTTAAGGTCATGATAGGTCTTATCCTAAGAAAATCATTTATGCTTGATGAACAACAGTGATGCACTTGACCGTTCAAAGCAGAATAAAAGCAACATGCAGCCAGAAATGAGACTGCATCTCTCCCTTTCTTCCACAAAAGCAATACTTAAAGCTGGCGCTATTGTACAACTAATTCTCAGTTGGCCACGCGGCCTTCTTATTACCGTCTAAATCCTCTCCAGACCGGACCTGGATAAAATGGGGCCGGATATACTCCTGGATACCAAATGGGGTAACGGCGAATTGGGGGGGGATAAAAAATGAGATCCCGAATCTCTCTAACGAGCATCTTATTCACGGGATAAAATACCGGGTCTATCTCAATACGTCCAAAGTTAATATCTCTTAACGTGTCCAGAAATTTGCCGGCTGACTCTAACTTTTCGACCTGGTGAGGCGTAAGGTTGACTTTGTACCGTTTCGCCACCTCGGTTGGTTCTTTAAAAAGCTCACGCATTAAATTTGGATCTCGGTTGGCTTCCTGCAACATCCGCGCTAAATTAGCCTGTTCGTGTGTATCTGTTGGATTAGCCATCTTAACCTCCCAATGCTTAGGTTATTGGTTTAATTAAAAGCCATTTCACTTCTGTAGTTTTAGAGAAAAACTTGCCTCTAAGGTAAATACCAAACAGTATTATTCACTACTCTACCCCCCCCTTTCTTGATGGTCATTGTCATTTTCCTTTCTTTGTTAAATTTCTAATATAAAGTATGGCGTTGGTGCAAGAATAGGATATTTTTGACTTTGGCAATCGGAATTCAATCCTGAGATTCTTAGCTACCCACCTTTTTGAGCCTAAGTCAAGTATGAATTAATGACATAATCTTTCTCTCACAAATTAATGAGCACATAAGATTGGCCATGATGCGTTAGCTGTTTTGTCAATACCGCCAATCCTGTCTCAGCAATATGTAGGCTGGTCTATTTACGTGAGCCCACGTTGCCTGCAAAGCAGAATGCCCAGCCTGAATAATCAGAGGAGGTATAGACCGCCCAATTAAATTAAAAGTATGGCTGGTCCCGCACTTTGTTCAAGACATGTTCGTATGTTTCCGATGGCTTTCGAACTGCCTAATCCGCATAAAAATTCTTTGAATGAAATTTCAACGACTCCCCAATACGAAACTCGATCAACAGATGCCCATTGACTATCTCATCAAATATCTCGCTACCTGTGTCATATTCGTAAATGTCAGATTGATGCTCAATTGCTAGATTATTCAATTCCTGCACGAAAGCCTCAACATGGTCTTTTAACCCAAGCTCATCATCAACGCCACAGTCTATGTACACAGCGGTTTCCGTGAACGGATTCACTCCATTTGTGTGGCCCTTGAGGAACGTCAACGGATCATTCTCGAGCCAGAGCGCCCATACGGAGTCATTTTTAGTGATTTCTCCCGTTTCGTCATTGTATTCCAATTCCAGATCAAGTCCGGGTGAAAAAGCAGCGGTTAAAGCTGGCAGCACGCGATTATTCACCCAATCCATGGTAAAATCCGACGGATTAGCAAGCTCATCTAAAAAGTGTTCTAAGGAGAGTAATCCACTATGTGACGCCACAGAACTAAACAGCCCTCGGCTGTTGGACTCCACGTTGGATTCCATCGCCAGCATGACCGAGCCGTACCCACCCATGGAGAATCCTGAAATGCCCCTCTTGGCACGGTCCGGTTCAGTGCGATAATGGCTGTCTATGAAATCAATCAAATCGTCTAAGATGTAACCTTTGTAATTTCCCGTGCCCTCGGAGTTTCGATAAAAGCTACCGCAGGCAAGTCTGAGGTCGCACAAGCTTGTGCCCGCATGTGGGATCACCACGATCATATCCTTGATCCGCCAGCCTGTAAACCACGACTCCAAAGTGCCCTCGACGATTTTAGAAATCCGATCGATGCTTTGGGGACTAGCGCCAAAGCCATGTAACACGTAGACTGAGGGATAGCGTTTAGTTGCGTTGTCAGGATCGTCATAATCCGGTGGCAATAAAATATGTACTACCCTTGTTGAGCTATCACCTAAGGGATTGTCAACCAATGATGGAAAAGTATGCTCGATTTTGTCAACCGTATAATTCTTGCATCCCGTGAGCGCAAACATCATCACAATCGTAAATGCAAGGAGGAGATGCTTTAGGAGCCTTTCCTGACACTTGACAAAGTTGATAAGTTCATCTGTTTTTTGAGTATCCATTTCATTTTTCTCCTCAAAAACTCGGTTAAGTTCTGTATGGCTTATTCAACTGGTACTCGCTTCTCCACACTTACCAGTAACCGTGTTGTTTCCTTCATTCAATTCATCTACATCGTCGTTGACATCCACGATAATTTCGAACTTGCATTCCCAAATTGGACTCGTGCAATCAGGCGGAATATCAATATGTGGTGTGAGTTCTACGGATGTGCCTGCTGGCACTTTAGGTGTATCCAAATCCATATCAACTTCACCGCCTGTAGTGAAAAATTTGATTCTTGTTTTTGAAGCAGGTGCATCAGCACGTCCTCGATTCTGGACCGTGACTACCAATCTTCGGTCGTCATCCAAATTGCAATACGCATATGGATCCGCACCCAAATCAGGTAGCTTAGCAGGCACCAAGTCAGATTTGCAATTTAGAACAGAAATTGCCAAAATACTGCAAAACAGCAGCATAAGTGTTTGGCTGCGCATTATACATCTCTCCCTTTTTTGGTTTATGTGTAAAAACTCTTAAAAACTTGAAAGGCATTTTAAAGATGCTGTCCGGCCCTCAAACCTGGTAATCACTTCAAAGTCGTGGCAAAAGTAATCTGAATTGGCAAAATGAGCAGGCGCGGTTGCTTCGACGTCCGTGCCCCGATATTTCTCAGTCGCGTCCTCTGACCACTTCCCCTGGTTTCAACTCGTAGAAAAGCCACTTTTCCGGGGCTTGAATCGGCGCTCTTAATCTGATTCTGGTATAAATGTCCAAAGGCTGCCCGAACCCCAACACTGCACACTTTATTTTTTCTGCCAAAGTCAAAAATAGACAGAGGCCGCAGGGGGTCGAATCCAAGAAGGTCGTTGATGGAAATATCCAAGAGTTGACCGACATCGTAGAGTTCTCCGACCATGGTCCTGGCGGCCTCTTTTAATATTGCGACATGATCCGGGGTTAATTCTATCAATTGGAGCTTGTAGATGCAAAACTGCGAGAGGCAGTATTCTTGCAACGGTTTCATCGTGGCCTCTGGAAATTCCACCGAAAACGTGTTGTCCTCGTCCAGGTAAAGCATCGTGTGCGTTGTCTTGCCACCTGGAACTTTTGCCAAACAGCTTCTTCTGGTGCAGCGAATGGCCGCGTGCATATCAGCAGCCACATTTTGCCACCACTTCGTATCGTAACTTTGCATTTCAAATCTTCAGCCTAAGAAGTCCCCAAGAGCTTGGTTTATTTCATCGGTCTCTACCCCATCTCAAATGCAGCAGACCAATTAAGAGGTTAATGCCGCCCCAACCACCGATAAACCCCAGCAGAAGCGGGTGTGCCAGGCCCAACCACTGTGCTTCGTCAGGTGAGCGAAATTCAAGATATAGAGGGGATACCGCATTAAATACAAATAGCAGAAGGCCTACCAACATACTCACGAATGCTTCACGAAGCGGCTCCAGTTTTTGACTCCATTTTCCCGGAAGCATGGTAAAAGGGACATCAATTTTGGAAGTCGGGTCAAGAGATCGGCGAAACCATCCCCCGATAGCGCCTCCAGCACAACAAACAAGCAAAAGCAGAAGTGGGAATGCCACTTCTACCACGACTGGTTGTGTTATACCATCGCTTTGAGCAGTCAGTTTGACAGACGCCCCTACAAGCCAACGAACCTTGCCTTTGGCTTGAACCTGACCTTTTTGCCACACTAAGTACTTGCGGCGTTCGTAGTCACCGTCGCCGGATACGTCCACCCAAAA
>JAABYK010000201.1:0-277 GCA_011775825.1 Candidatus Zhuqueibacterota bacterium
ACAATGATTCATAAAATCATTTACACTAAATTTCTTTTGCGAAGTCAAAGTTTTTCCAGCGGTGTACTATGGGTTCTTCGTTGATTTCTTCGATGCCTTTTAGGATTCTTTGCCGAAGTTCATCTTTAGACTCAACTCGAATGTTTTTCAAAAATGTTCTGGCCATTTTACTAAATAAAGTCTCAATCGAATTCAACCAGGAGCCATGCGTGGGGGTATGCACATAGATGAAACGATTCGGCCTGGTAGCTAAATAATTCATGGTCTCTTTGGAAAT
>JAABYK010000201.1:366-731 GCA_011775825.1 Candidatus Zhuqueibacterota bacterium
GCTGCTAATAGGGATAACGTACCTTTTCTTTCGTAATGGTAGGCACGGCCAACATACGTTCGTTTTCCGGGGACAGGCGGTAAGTCCGGACGGACATTTCTCAAGGCTTGGATCCCGGGCTTCTCATCAACAGAGACCGTTATGACGGGGAGGTCCTTGGGGTCGCCAGCCGTCTCATTTTGCAAATTAACTTCTTTATAAACAATGAGCACCTTGTTCATTTTTCGTTCAAAATCGGGGTCTCGGTCCTCGGTAAAATAACGCGTCTTATGGGGCTGAACCGGATTGGCTTTGAGAATTCTCTGTATCGTGGCTTTGGCCGCATTCGCTAAACAAGCATGTCCGGCCGCAGGCGCATGTTTACG
>JAABYK010000201.1:900-8799 GCA_011775825.1 Candidatus Zhuqueibacterota bacterium
TTTGTTTGTACTGGCATGATATTCCCTCACTTTTTGAGGGAATATACAAAATAGATATATAGATGTAAAGCTTTTTATGAATCTATATACTAGTATTGCAAATGGTAAATAAAATCGACCTAAATGTCAAGAAAAATCTGTCGCCATCGGATCTCTCTTCGGAGCTGACTTTCACGAGATTGACAGTGGTATGAAGAGTAGCTGAGCAGATTGTTTGTTGGGAAACTTGTACGAGGGTCAGACTTCGTCGCCAGCCCCAGAGTCATCATCTTTAGTCATCCTCTGCACGATTTCTGAGATGCCGCCCGCGAGCACGAATCCGAGCACAACCCCGAACGGAATGCTTAAACCGAGCCACATGTCCATTTTTCCGGTGGCGGAGCCAATGGCCGCCCCGATGCTCATGGTGATTCCGAGTCCGATGATCAAGCCAATGACGAGAAACAGATATTGGCGCCGTTCACGCCTTTTGTTGGGTTCCAAATAAGACTCCTTCGATTTGGTTACAAAAGTATTGTGAAAATGATTCAGTGCGCATATCCATGGATTTAGGCTGTCCAAAAAACAAAACGCCAGGCCCTTCAAGCCATGATGAGCGGAGTCGAAACATGTCTTATTTTAATGGTCTTAATCATCCTTCGACTTCGCTCAGGATGAACAATCATCACTTTTGGTCCGGGACATCGAGAATGCGCGGTGTGTGGCCGGTGAGGCTCAAGAAGCGTTCGATGTTGTCGCGCGACACCGCCAGGGTGCTGCTGTTGACCAGCGGGTGGAATCGAAACGCCTTTGATTGCCACAACTGTGCATCAAAGACCACTTCGACGTCCTGATTTTTGTCGTTTATCAAGGCCAGGAGAGAAACCGCGCCGGGATTCACGCCCAGATATTTTTCAAGACGTGCTTGCGATCCGAGACTGAGCTTGCTGCTTCCGAGCACATCCCGAAGCGCTTTCAAATCCACGGTTTTTTCGTAGCCAACAATCACCAAAAAATGTCGTCGTCCTTTGTTGTCACGCAAAAATAGATTCTTGGTTTTGGCCGCTGGCATGTCCGGAACCAGGCGCTCGGCTTCTTCACAGGTGAAGACGGGTGGATGATCGCAACGCTGATATCCTATGCGATGCTCGTCGAGAAATTCGTACAGGTCGGTCATGGCTCTTTATGTTTACTCCCTGACGGAAGCACGACGAATGTGTTCCGTGGGCAGTTTAATCATGGTTTTGGCTCCGAAATCCTGCTCAAATTCTTCATTTTTCGGATACACGTAGCCAAGGGACTGTTCCCAAATTGACGCTTTTTCCATGCACAGATACATGAAGACGTGCTCATGCCAGGGACTCAACGCCTCGTACATGGACTTGAACATCTTAATCTTGATTTCATCCGGATAAGTCAGTTTCCCATGCGGGTCCGGAACCATTTCCATTTGCAGGGTTTTGGTGGCGTGGCCAAGCTCGCGAATTTTTTTGACGGCCGGCTTGATCATCGTTATGGAACCAAAGGAGATGAACAACACTTCGTCTGGCGTGAAGTGTCGCATTAAACGGGACGCGATTTCAGGATAATCTCGATCCCAGCCTTGATAATACACCATGGGATGAAAATGAAACGCCACGCCGATGCCTTTGTCCGCCACCTGACGAGCCGCTCTCAGCCGTGCTTCCAGACTTGCGGTAAAGTGCTCTTCACTTTTGATGATCGTTGGCGTGTTCAGAGACCAACTGCAGACGATGTTCGCGGGCACGTCATGGTCCAGAAAATAACGTATATTATCCGATTTGGTTTTGAATTCAAGCAAGATGTTTGGGTGCTCGGCGGCAAACTCGCAAAGCGCATCCAAATTGCCGTTTCGATTTCCCCACAACAGAGAGTCCGAAGACTGACCGGTGCCAAAATGATAAAAACGATTTGGATCGAGTTTGATGGCTTTGAGCTTTTGGGCAAACTCGGCGTCAAAGACAAATCTCTCGCTGTAAAACGTCTGAATCGTGCAGTAACTGCATCCAAAGGCACAGTTCTCCACAGCATCGATGGTGTGCAAATTACAACAGACCGTGCTCTCGGAAGCAACCGGGCACATGCCGTGAATTTTCTTGTCAGATTTTTGGCTCGCGACCTCCGACTTTTCGCGTTCTCGTGGCTTTGGAAGTCCGCCCTCAGGGTAAGCTTTGGGGCGATGCTTCAGCTCATGGACAAACGCTTGAAGATTTTGAAGAGCCTGTTTTTTAAATTGTCTTCCATTCACGGCTGACTGCGATGTCTGGCTCTGCCACCACTCGGACAAGTTGCCTTCGCCCCACATGCTGAGATCGCGAGCCGCTTCTACAATTTGCCGGAATTCCTGAAAACTCAACTGGTAGGCGAAAGCAAGGGAGCGGACAAATTCCTGCTGTTTCGGATCCAACTTTCGGTAAAGCGTTTGTTCTTGGAAGCTTTCGAACTTTTGCAGGTAATCAAAGTTGACGCTCATATGCCAACAAAGTCGTTTGGTTAGTTTCTGTAATGCTGTAGTTAGAACAGCAACTCGGACACCATTATACGAAAAATATTGAAAAGCCTCAAGAAAGAAATTTTGAAATGGATGTTGAACCGGGGAAACTTTAGAAAGTTTGGAGTGCAAAAATCAGCGTGCAAAGCGAGCGTATTTTTGCAAAGGAACTGTCGACTGTAAAAATATGTAAAGTTCAGGCGAAAACCTTCGGTCCGCGTCTCAGCAACTTTTTGGAACGGCTTCTTTGGACTGCGGTGATTGTGGCGCCACACATTGACACAGTCAATTTATCACATATTAGAGCGTCCGGGGTGATGACAGCTTTTAAACCCGTCGCCCGCCGGCGCTCGTCCCGCCTTTCTTATCCCCGGGGTTGCGTCTGCTTCCGCGTTTGCGGCCACCGTCTTTTTGGCTCTGCGACGGCGCAAACTTGACGGGTCTGCCTTTGAGATTTCTCCCCTTGAGATGATGCATGGCCGTTTGCGCTTCACCGTTATTGGGCATGTCCACGTAGGCCGAGACCTTTGATTTGCCCCTGGCTTTTCTTACGACGCTTACCGAGGCAACTTCGCCAAATGGCTCAAATGCCGCTCGCAAATCCAGATCCGTGATTTTGTCTGACAATTCGATGATCTCGATGCGCATGTCAAGTTTGTCAGTCTTTCTTTATTTATTTAGTCCGGGCGAAAACAGGCGGTTGCGTGTCATGCCCGTAGGTGTAGGCGGGAATCTCCGTGCCTAAGAGCACGAGATGTCGGGCTCAAAAGACTACCGGAATGACGTAATCCTTCACCGTTTTCGTTCAGACTAATTGATGATCATTTCGACCTGATCTCCGGGTATGACCGTGAGCTGTTCGCTAATGGGTGTTCTTGCGCTGCCGACCGGGTCGGCCAGAAAACGGAGGGATAATGTCCCTCGTACCAGGTGGTCGGGTATCGTTAAGACTTTCGTTGACAGACTTGAAACAATGCCAAGTCTGACTCGGTGCGAATTGCGGAGTGCGTAAATGGTCATGTCCAGCGTGTTGCGATTATCCACCCGTATTGTGGTCTTCGGTTCGCTTTCATCCTGTGCCTGTCGAGTTGCCGAACTGCACGACCATATGATGGCTAATAGCAACAAAATGACTGCCGACGTTCTCATATAACCCCTCCAATGATGGGTGATTTTAAGATAGTTCTTCGTACGCCGTAAATGTGATCGTGTCGGGATCCTGGCTCAAGAATGGCGCCAAAACCTGATCTTCCCAAATCTTCCAATTCTCGGGATAGTCCTGTTTGCTCGGCGGGTTGTCGGGTTTTCCCCACACTTTCTCCCAGGCCTCTCTGCTCTCGTAAATCCAGATGGCCGTGTACGAACCTTTTCGAGCTCCGCGCAGCCCTTTCACAAAGTGATATGCCGTGAGTCCCGGAAGTTTCAATAAACCGCTGTCACGGGCTTCTAAGATGGCCCGTTCGAATTGCTTTTCGTCGGCTTCGGGTTTTAAGATATATTCGTGAATCGTTATGACTTTTGGCATGTGGCACCTGCTATAAACTAACTCTTTTCAATCTTGGCAACGGCAGCGTTGATGAGTAGAGACGGCTCGGGCTTACGACCCTGATGCGATAGAGCATTGACATACTCTGGATGAAATATGAAATTTCCGTCTCGAAGGATTTCTCTGTCCCACGGATTGAGAATTAGGGCATCTGTGATTAAGCCGATATAATCAGGAACTTTGACTCCCCAAGTATGAGCGTACAAAACCGCACTCCTCACTTCTTTTGCTCCCAATGTTTTGGTTTTTTCCTTGGCCATGATTATGGTTCCCCCCGTGGCACAGATTTCATCAACGATCAGCACTCTGTGGTCGTGAATGGCAGCCGGTGGTTCAACTAACCATTTTGGGATCTTATACCTGACAATGTCATTTAAGCGTCTCGAGAGCCGAATGGGATAAATTTCTGCCTGAAGCAGATGGGATAGAAGTGTTCCGGGGTAATAGCCTCCCCTGCCAATTGCGAGAATGATCTCTGGGGAATAAGTTGATACTGCTCTGGCTAAACCTTTACAAATGCTATGAAAATCTTCCCAGGAAATTGGATGAATACCCACTCTGGCGGAGTATTCGTAAGGATCCTTGGACATTTTGGTATCTTTCTTTGTGTGGTAAATGCGCTTAGTCTTATTGTCTGAATGCAGACATTTTATTCTGTTACGATCTCACAAGAAAAATCGGGCTTTCTCAGGAATGATTAAGCGCGCTCGATTGAATCAAAACATTTCATTAATCTACATTAGGTAAATATATAAAAAGTCCGCTGTTTTTCAAAATCTTTGGTCTGCAAACGAGATGTTTGCAGGACACAACTTCTACGTTCTACACCTTGATCAAATTCAGCAAGCTGGTGATGAGCAGCATGCCTCCGAGACCAACCATAACGCCCCATGCCGTAAGGCTGCGTCCGCCTTCTTCGAGTGCTTCCGGGATGAGTTCCAATACCACCAGATAAATCATGGCGCCTCCGGCAAACCCCAATCCCATTGCCAGTAGCGGTTTAAAAAACCAGACGGCCAGTCCGGAAGGGACCGCTGCCAGAGGCTGGGGAACGCTGGAAAGGATGGACAGGAAAAAGCATTTCAAAAACGATTCGCCTTCCGCGCGCAGTGGCAGGGAAATGGCGATGCCTTCGGGGATGTTGTGCACGGAAATGGCCAGCGCCATAATCAAGCCGAAGTTGAAATCCCCGGTACCGAAACCCACACCGATAGCGACTCCTTCGGGGAAGGAATGAATAAACATAGCGAGAAAAATGAGGAATCCCCGGCGTTGTGAAGTTGAGTTTTTCGCAGAATTGACGAATTTGAAATCACTCTCACTGAAGTATTTATCGACGTACCAAAAAAATGCCGCCCCAAGCATCAAACCGATGATCACCTCGTAGGGAGCCGTCGGTCTTTCAACCTTGAGCGAAATGCCCTCCTGCGCCAGCGAAAATACCGATGCAGAGATCATCATGCCGGCTGCCACTGCACCAGAAAAGGCCCGGACGATCTTTGGACCTTGTCGAATGTAGGCCACAGGAATGGCGCCGAGTCCGGTAGCGACTGCGCTTAAAACGCCCGTGGTGGTTGTCCAAAAAATAAGCTGGTATTTTTCCATCTAAGGTTAAGGAATCTTGATCGGTGACGTTATTTAGTCTTAGGTTCAAGTTAGACTTAATACCCGGCTATGCAATTAGAAAGACAGCACGAGTTCATGAAAGATACTCCGATACCACCAACATAAAAATAGTACAAGAACTGGTGAAGATTAGTTAATTCTAACCTGAATATCAAGCCTTTGAAATAAAAATTTGTTGCTGTTAGTTTGGTTTTATGTTAGCAAGCGAGTGAATAAATCAAAAAGGAGATGACTGCGTAATGGCTAAAGATTTTTTTGACGCGCGAAGAGCCCATAAAGGCATGACTTATGATGAGTATTTGCAACTGATGCAACGAACCGTCGAAAACCCGGACATTGAGTCGCTGGATGAACAACAGAAAAATCGCTTGGAATATACAAAATTAAATTTACAGAGAAGTCAGCGCATTCAAAGAACGTATTCTGTTTCCGACGAGCTGTGTAATTTGTTGGAAGCCATCAAGGTCAAGCAGCTTTGGATGGTTTTGACAGAACCGTGGTGTGGAGATTCGGCACAGTGTCTGCCCTACATCGTGAAATTTTCTGAGTGCAATCCGCTTATCGATCTAAAGATACTTTTGCGGGACAAGAATCTGGATATTATGGAGCACTATTTGACCGACGGCAAGCGCGGTATTCCAAAACTAATATCGTTTGATGAGGCGGGCGACGAGTTGTTGCAATGGGGTCCTCGGCCCCAAGAAGCGATGGAGCTCTTTCGAAGCGAAAAGGACGCGGGCCGCAGCAAGCCGGAAATCATTGAAAAACTCCATCTGTGGTACGGGCGAAATCGAGGGAAAGCGATTGAGCAGGAATTTGTGGAATTGATGAAAGTCAAGTTCTTTTAGAAGCGAAGATTTCTTAGCTAATTCCCTGCCTGAACGAAAACGTTTCTTGTCATCCCCCAAAATGATTTAATCGGGAAACTTCTGACAAAGCACTCGGAAATGATAATTCACAAACAGAAAGTGTCTGAACGAAAACGCAACCGTGCTTGTCATTCCGGTATCGTTTTGAGCCGGAATCTCCTGGTTTTAGGCACGGAGATTCCTGCTTACCCCATGCGGGAATGACTCGAGAAGATCGTTTTCGTTCAGCCACCAATTACTTCATGAATTTTCGATATTTATTCTTAATGTATTCGGCATTGCCGTTGCCGTTTTCACCCAGGCGCTGAAAAGAAATAATTCGATTGTCTTCCAAATTAATATGAATCTTGAAGACTTGATCTTCGACTTCTTCGATTAGGATCGCCTGGGAATGGGGAGTGTAAAATTCAACTTTGAGGTGGTTGGGGTCGAGGCTGAATTGTTTGGCGATTTCATCGAAATCCTTCCTGAACTGTTGGTAGACCGGCGAATCAAATTCCATTTTCCTCCTCCTTGTTAACAGTTCGCAACATTTAAAATCCATTTTTAGTGTACGTCAGAACCACCTGAATTGCAGAAACGTGAAGAATGTAAAATGGAAAAGCGGCTATGACAGCCTTACAATGGAAAGAAAATATCAAATTAACCCTCCTGAAGTGATGACTACCCTTGCCAGCCAACGACTAAAATAATACTAAAATTCGTAAAAATCAACAGAAAAAACGACAATTAAACAACTGACGACGATCTTGACTCTGTTGATTTCTGTGGGTAAGTCGATTCTGTTCACTACCCTTCATCAGTGTCAGCAACCAACTAAAACAACTAGATTTTAAAGTCTATTTCAAGTTCGGGCAGGTTGACACCTCTGAACACCCAAATAATTTAAAAACATTTTTCAGACTTTTCAGGTATAATTCAATAATTTAAAATCCTTGTGTTGAATAGAAAAACTTCTATATTGGCGGTAACATCCTTAATCTGGGCAAGCCGCAACCTAACAAGTCAAAATAATTAAATCTAAGAAGTAATGGTCTTGCTCTTAAATCGTGGCTGAACGAAAACGGGCTGTTGCTGTCATTCCCGAGGTCTTTTATTCGGGAATCTCCTGCCTAATTNNTTTTATTTGGGAATCTCCTGCCTAATTCCAGGAGATTCGGGCGTAAAACAATGCCGGAATGACCTGCACTAAGGAGTTTTCGTTCACTAAATAGTATAGTTTTACCTTTGTTCTTTTTGTCTACAACATAAAGTTTCATCGAAATATTTAGCTCGCCAGAAAAACCATGAGAAATTTGGTGCACCTCGTTCTGTGCGCACTGCTTTTACTGTCGTTTTCATTCGATGTTAGCCAGGCACAAGAACCG
>JAABYK010000201.1:8855-16272 GCA_011775825.1 Candidatus Zhuqueibacterota bacterium
CTTGTACTGTTCGAGGACTCACATGAACTTGACCAATATGCCTACAATTATTTGTCGGAACGAATTAAGAAAATAACAGGCTATGAATTCAAACAGATTCCGGTACATGAGGTTGTGAACTGGTCTAACATTATTTTTGTAGGGAGGTTGAAACAAAGGGATCTGCCCAAAGAAATTGCAGATCGAATAGATATTGGCGAAATCACCAAAATCGGCGACCAGGGATATTACTTGCAAGCTGCGGACTCCTTGCTATGTATTTTAGCCTATTCGTCGCAAGGTCTGTTCTACGGCAGCATGTCGCTGACACAGTTGATTGAAAAACAAGGTGAGCAGTTTAAAATACAAGGCGTGACCTTATATGACTGGCCTACCTTCAAATTCAGAGGAGTGTGTAATGATTTTAGCCAGGGACCGATACCGGATCAGGCCTATTTCAAAAGAATTGTCCAGTTTCTGAGCCAGTTTAAGCTGAACGCGTACTTACTGCATCTCAGCCCAAAGCGTGTTTTTGAACACGATCTCGATTTGTTTTCCGGGCAAGAGCTGACGGCGATTCAATTGCATGCAAGAAAGCATCACGTCAAAATCATTCCGGTCATCGAAACGCTTGCGGGCTTGGAGGAGATTCTGGCACAACCCGAATACGCACATTTAGCGGAATTTCCCGGTGCCTCCACAATTACACCGCTGAAGGAAGGAACCTACGACCTCTTAGATCAACTCATCTTTGAAGTTACGCAGACATTCGATTCGCCTTATTTGTATGTCGGCGGCCGAGGGTCACAGCAGGTCGGTTGGCATTCCAGCAAGAGCGCAGTTGAGCAAATGAACCTGATCCATGTCCTCGCAGAACATTTCAATCACGTAATCGAAGTTGCCAAAAAATACGACAAACAAGTGCTGATGGATTCGAAACTCGTGGAGGTTCATCCTACCCTGCTTCATCGACTGCCGGAAGATGTCATTTACATCCATCAGCCACAAGAAAATGGAATTGATAACTCTGCCTTTCGAAACGTCTTTGTGTCGGACGTTTTATGGGATCAAGGCAACCTATTTCCGCAATACGATAGACGTCTGCCCGACATTGCAGAAACGACTAAGCACGGAGCAAGCTCAGGCATCAACGGAATTGTCGTCACACATCATAAAGAAACAAGCAATTTGGGCTTTCAGCAATACCAGAATTTCGGACTTGCATTTGCTGCGGAGTGCGCATGGTCGCCCAGCTCCATTGAATTTGACCGGTTTTCTGAGAAATATTTCCGTAACTTTTTCGGAGCCCCATGGTCGGAAGCTGAAGTCGTACATAGCTTGCTCACAGATCTGGCCCACTTGACCACCTGGCAAGAAATCTGGCAACATCCTCTGACGATGACTATAGAATCTCGCCGAGACTTCAATCATCAAATCTACCAACTCAAAACCAGAATGTCGCAAGTTCTTCGGTTGCTGGATTCCCTGGCAGATAAAGCCATACAAAGCCCAGCTCACTTAGATTACCTCAAATTTTTAGCTCGCAACGGCATCTGGTTGGCCGGAAAAATTGAAACCGCCCTTGATCTCCAGGAGTTTATACAAGACGCACAATACGGCCCGAGCGACGGGGAGGTTGATCAACTGACAAATCGATGCCTTGAATTGATTGAGGATCTCAACGAAATCCGGGAACGTCTCCAGTTGCTTTGGATGAGAAATTACCGTTCACAAGGTCTGTCTACCGTACTGGATCTTTATGGCCTGCAAGTTTTGTACTGGCAGGAAATTATTGAGCACATCCGGACTGGACAGCTTGAGAAAAATCCCGTGCTCAGTGCCAAATGGATTTATCATCCGTCGACTGAGAATGGCGCCTCAAAAGCACTTTTTAGAAAAACGTTCGAAGTTTCGCCCGGATTTCGGACCGCATATCTGCAAGCCATCGCCGATACGCACTTGAAGGTGTATCTCAACGGTGGATTTCTGGGCGATGTCATGTTTCGTGAGTGGAACGCATTGAGTTCAGACAATGTCAAGATTTGGGACATCACCTCTATTCTCGAGCCAGGAAAAAATATCATCGCGGTTGAAGCAAAAAATTATCGACCAGGCAGTCCGGCGGGGTTGAATCTTTACGGTGAAATACAATATCAGTTTGGCCGTACGGTCGAAATACGGTCTGACGCTTATTGGAAAACCTCCGTCCAAGAGGAGCAAAATTGGCGCAAGCTTGGTTTTTACGACGTGCAGTGGTTAAATGCAGTTTCCCGCCAGAGAGACACCCTCATTCTTCAGCCCAACTTCAAAGCCGGACGCCCATCAAGAATTGAGCGGTTCAAGAAGTGATTGAGACAACCCAGATCGGACCGGTCACCCAGTACAAGCTGAACCGGCGCCTGTTCGGCAAAAGGATTTATTCGACGGCCGCATACTATGTCGACGGACTGCTTATCGACACGGGTTTTCACCACATTGCAAACGACTTTTTCCGGCTGCTTCGTCAGCACAAAGTCGAGCAAATCGTTCACACTCATGCACACGAGGATCATGTTGCAGCCAATTTCTTGTTTCAAAAGCATCTTGGCATCATCGGCAAAGTTCACTCCATCGGCATCGATTTAATAGCGAATCCCCCAAAAAAGTTAAAACCCTACCGAAGTCTTGTTTGGGGCCATCCCAGGCCTGCTAAAATCCTGCCCATTGACGATATCATCGAAACGGACCATTACACTTTCAAAGTCATCGAGCTTCCGGGGCATTCGAAAGATCACATCGGGTTTTATGAACCCAATGAAGGCTGGCTTTTTGGAGGTGACTTATTTTTGAGCGTCAAGGTAAAAGTGCTCAAATACGATGAGGATTACCTCGACTGGAAGCGCTCTTTGAAACAGGCGCTGACGCTACCTGCAAGTACCTACCTTTGTGGAAGCAGTAAAATTCTGCAAAACCCGGACAAGTATTTAAATTTGAAATTAGAGTTTTTCGAAGAGACTGAGAATAAAATCCTGAACTTGCATCGAAACGGTTGGCCGCACAAAAAAATTCGAAACAAAGTTTTGGGAAGAGAAAGTACGCTCACTTACATTTCGCAAGGAGAATTTTCGAAATTAAATCTCGTGAAAAGTATTTTGGGAGACAATTGAGAAGGGCAAAATGATTGTGGGCTTAATGCGATAATCAGTTCATCCCGTACTACAAAATTTTTTTTAGCAGAGTTTTTAGCTACGGATGTACACCGATGGAACACGGATTTGGTTTTCAGCTCTTTGAAAGGATTGTTTTGCAACTGCTTGAAGGCGTTTTGCAAATTGTCTTCACAACAACCAATTCAAAAATCCGTGAAAATCCGTGTGCATCTGTGGCTCAGACTTCAAGCTCCTTTGGTTGCGGCTTTGGCCGCGCTGGGTGAATCCGTGGCTAAATTTAAGTGTATTTGGTTGCAGCTCTGCTGCGCTAGGGGTAACACAGTGGCTAGAAGTTACCCGTTGTTATTTTTTGGGAGGGGGCAGAGATTTGACTAAGTTAAGAAAATAAAGATTTAGCAATTTGGCGCTTTTGCAGGTATTAAATATCCATGAACTACGATGCTTTGCTGCTCATGCCAAGTCAACTAAAAATAAAAAAAGCTCGCCAATATCGACGAGCTTTTCTTCTTTGGAGGTGGTGGTTCAGTAGTATTTACGCTGAGATCGGTCGTGCATAGATGTAGTTTTTACTAACCATATCGTTTTCGCAAAAGCATTATAGTGAATTTGAACTTATTTGTCAAGTGTAATTCCAGAAGTTATCAAATCTTAAAATTGTTGTTTCGAAATTACCTGATTGCCAACGACTCATGAAAATAAAAAAATTCCAGATCGTCAAAAAACTTCATGAAGATGTGATTGGGAACCTCTACGTCGCCAATACGGTGGATCTGGGAAACACGGTTTTCATCAAAATTCTGCACGAAGACTATGCGGAGGATGAAAAGGTCGTGCAAACGTTTCACGAATGCGCTGAAAACTACCGCGATCTCGAGAAAGAATTCCATCTTGGCGCATTTGACCATGGCCAAGACGGCCCGCACCACTATATCGTTTACCGGTATCTCCTTTTCGAGCCACTTGATACTGTGTTAGAAAGGCGACAACTCTTGTCAACGGTTGAAGCACATTCTTTGATTGAAAGCATTGCCGCAACACTTCGAACTGCTCATATTGATGAGATTGTTCACGGCACATTAAGTCCGCAAAGCATTTTCGTTGATGAAAATCTACAAAATGTCAAACTCTGCAACTTCGGATTTGCTCAGTTGATACGAGCACTTCGCGACGGCAGACAGGCTCGTTTGCGTGAATTCCTGCCTTATTATGCCCCCGAATTAATAAGAACCAACCAAACATTGGATCGAACATATGATGTTTATTCCCTGGGCGTTCTTTTCTATCGAATGCTTGTGGGCGAATTGCCTGAGTCGGATCAAGATAGAACACACCGCAACTCGTCTCCGCTTTCCATCGTTCCGCCGAGTCTACATCGCTTGGAGACCCCGGATCTACTCGACCGAATCATCCTGCGGGCGCTTGAGCAGGAACCAGAAAAACGCTATCACACCTTGAGCGATTTCTTAAACGATTTGTCCAAGTCAAAAGCCTCGGTGACCGCTTCTGCTGTGTCGATTTCTGCTCAAGCTGAAGAGTCAAGTCCAGGGATACTCATTTCGGAAGAAAGCAACAAGGCGGGCGTTGACAGGTCTTCTGACTCCGGAATTCCCGCAACCTCCCCACGACAAACATCGAACAATCAATTCTCGAAGCAAGAACCTGCTGAGGCTGCGGCATTTGGCGAACAAAATCAATCGAATGAAAGCTCACCCGTTCCTGAAGAAACTCGGCCCCATCCGGAGCAAATTATCGAAGCCGCATCAGGAGCAGCGCCACAGACTCCGATTGAAAAGCCTGTGCAAGGAGAGCCCGAGATTCAAAGGAGCCAGGAACAAAGCAATGAATCGCTAAAATTTGGACATGGTCAAGAAAAGCCGATTCAGGAAGAGACCGACGTTCAGGAGTCCGGAAATCAGAACATCGCCAAAACAGAACCCAACCTCAGTGATTCGGCAGCCACGGCAAAAAAGACAACGTCAACAGACGAAACAAGCAGTCGTGAACAACAGTCTCCAAGGGCTACGAACAGAGAAAGGGGAAAGGCAAATCATTCTCAAGAGCCTTACACGCCCCCACCTTCGCCCAGTAATGGCGATGATGCCATTCAAGAAATCGATGAGTTCCTGGAAGACAGTTTTACCGAAACAGAGGAATTTGCAACCACGCAGATAGTGGATGCCATCGGAGGCCGTTTCAGAATGCGGTCAATCGGATCAACCATTCGGGTAGCGCTCTTAGTAATCCTTCCACTCGGTGCTATCTATTTTCTTCTCGCCCGTACATCCGATTTCACTTTATTCGGTGGTTTGTTCGGTTCAAAAGAGAGCCCATTTTCTCAAAAAGAAGTGTCCACCCAACGGAGTGAACCCGAAAAGCATTCCACTAAGAACAAGACCAATGCGAAGGAGTATCCTCAAACACCGACCGGAAACGTAAAGGCAAATAACAGAGGCGGAAAGAGTAAAGACAACCCAAACCGCGTATCTCGCGCCGCGGACTCTACCTCGAGCGCTTCCAAACCTGCGCTGAATCGAACGCCGGTACAGGCTTCCAATGCAACGCTGAAGTTAGCTGTTTACAGCGGGCGCTCTCCTCTCGTTGCTGAAATCTATCTCGACGGCGCATTTTACGCCAGAACCAACGCTCAGGGTACTGTCTCACTTCAAAATTTGAAGATCGGCAAGCGCTACGTGGTTAAAATCAAGAAGACGGGCTTTCAAGTGTGGGCAAAGGAAGTCCGATTCACCCGGCCGGGTGTCCAGAACGTCCGAGTTAATTTGCGCCAGTTACCCACGAGTTTGAACAACCGCTCGCCCGGCAACTCACAACGGCGCCCTTCCAACCGGCAAGCTTCAACCACCAATGGTACAGATACGACAACCAAGCCAAAAGGCCAGGCATCAAACTTTGGGGTAGTGAAAGTGCGATTATCTAATCCCGAACCAATCAGCGAAGCGCGTATCTATGTCAATGGGGACTTATGGCAAGGCAAGCAACATTTTGCTCCGGCGGAACTCCAGCTCCCCGGTGGCTCGTATGCTGTCAAAATCAATAAGGATGGTTACCGAAGTGAACCGCCGTCCTATTCCATAAACATCACAAATGGCACAAGCAAAACCATCTACTTCTACCTCACTCCGAAGTAGTCTGGCGCTTAGTGTTTAAAAATTTTGCTTTTTCGGCAAAGTTTTTAGAGTTTGCAATTTGGCTTTATATGAATGAATGCTTTAGTTTGAACACGCAATCGCTGAGCACCAGAGGAACACATGGGTTTTTGTCGCTTCTGATTTTTCCGAAAGGGGCTGGGATATGCTTCAGAAAGATTTGTCTGAAAAGATCATCGGCGCCATCGAAGTGCACTGCCATCCTGGGCCAGGGGCGTAGCCGGAAAGTTCCTTTTTGCAATATTTCAAACAAACGTCATTCCCGCGGAGACAGATTCTCGACTCGATCCCCGAGAACACACAAGAAAGTGCTTGACAAATTAAATTTATATACATATATTTTTCGCGTCGGACAGTCATGGAAAGTTCAACATTTACTAGTACTTATTAATTTTTCGTATTTTGAATGGTGAAGTTTTATCATGAGTAAGTCCCCCAAAAAACCCAAGGACGACAAAAAGGCTAAAGGTAAACAAAGCCCTGACGCCAACAACGATGAATTGCATTTTAATTTAGACGATGACGAGCAAGAAGAGATATCGGAAGAACAAAAATATTGGGAGCGTTATTTTGAGGACGATGATCCCGATCTCCGTCATCGCAAACCCAAAAAATTTAAAGAAAAGGGCAAATACAAAGACCGAGATTCTGAATAGATAACCTCTTACAACCTCGCCGGACAGCAAGCCCCTTTTTCTAAAAAAGGGGTTTTTATTATATACCTTGAGAAGCCGTCGAAAGGAAAGTTGGAAATATGGCAAAAGGAATAACCAAACGATCCGACGATTATTCACGCTGGTATCTGGATGTGATTTCGGAGGCCAAATTGGCCGACTATGCGCCCGTAAAAGGATGCATGGTGATCCGTCCTAATGGGTATGCCATTTGGGAAAACATGCAGAGATTTCTGGACCAAATGTTCAAGGAAACCGGACATGTAAATGCCTATTTCCCTCTTTTCATTCCCGAAAGCTACTTACAAAAAGAAGCCGAGCACGTGGAAGGCTTTGCACCGGAATGTGCGGTGGTGACCCACGGTGGCGGGAAAAAACTCGAGGAGCCTCTGGTGATTCGGCCCACCTCGGAGACAGTAATCTGGTCCATGTACAAAAACTGGATTCAGTC